>NZ_UPHQ01000097.1 GCF_900566055.1 Mycobacterium innocens | reverse complement strand
AACCTGCAAAACGCCATCAGATACGCCCAGCACACCGCCGCCGAACTCGACACCGCACACCAACACGCAGCGCACCTCGCTGCCGCCGAACCAGCACACCAACTATCAAGCCCCAACACCAAACGCCCGGGGCCAAAATTCATGCAGATCAGTGGGGCCAAACCACTTGACGAAACGCAATATCGGCGACGCACACGAAAACCACCTCAGGTGGCCGAATCCTGGCAGCGTGACCTACGCCTGCAACACGGATGCTGCCCCCTGTGTCGGGAACCGTTGTTGTTCGCTAATCACGTACCCGATTCACCCAGCCAATGGGTGAGCTGGTACGCGGGCATACGCAAGGCGATCGGCCACCACGCCGTCACCCTGCACACCGGCCGGACGACACGCCGTCTCATACACGCACACTGCGCGCGCCGTCACCTCGACGACCAACCGCATAACCCCGCACCTACAGAGGCCGACTCGCCTCCGGGAGCTGCTTGAGCCGTGTGCCGCGACGAGTGGCACGCACGGTTCTGAGGAGGCCCCGGCGCGGCAACGCGCCGGGGCTATCCGACAACAAACTGCACTGGGTGCGGGACGTGACCCTCGGAGAGGACGGCTCGCAGGTACGCACCGGGCAAGCACCACGGGTGATGGCCACCTGCCGCAACCTTGCGATCAGCATCCTACGGATCGACGGGTGGGAGAACATCGCCGCTGGCCTACGCCACCACGCCAGACACCCAGATCACGCCCTCGCACTGGTGCTGACCTCATGAAACGCGACTATTCCGGGACCCTGGGCCCCATATGGCCCCATATGGCCCCATAGCAGGGCGGCATGGCCGCCCCGCCGGCGCCACATTCACACTCTGATACGCTTCTCACCTGCGTAAACGATCTGGTGGCCAGGGCCGGGATCGAACCGGCGACCTTCCGCTTTTCAGGCGGAGTTCTGGCTTACACCAGCGTGTTTCAGCTGGTCAACCCAGGCCAGAGGCCATCAATTGGCCGCGTTGGAGCAGCTGGCCCGCCGGGGTTGGCCCCATTTCGGCCCCATGGATTTCGGCTTCCCGGGCAAGACCAGATGCCCGTCGGTGATTGTCGACGTGTTCCGCGATTAGATGGTCACCACGGATATACCTCAACGATTTGGCATACCTCACTAGATCAGTGAGATATGTACTTTCGCTGAGGTATAGTCGGCGACCCGCGACCGAGCTCCGAAATAACACCTGCATACACGTTGTGGTGTATGATGGTGTGATGGCGCGGACCAACATCGAAATCGACGACGAACTTGTGGCGGCCGCGCAGCGAATGTACCGACTGGATTCGAAGCGGGGTGCCGTTGACCTCGCCCTGCGCAGGCTCGTGGGTGAACCGTTAGGCCGCGATGAGGCGTTGGCGCTGCAGGGCAGCGGTTTCGATTTCACCAATGATGAGATCGAATCGTTCTCGGACGCGGGCACAGAACTCCCAGACCAGTCTTAGATGATTGTCGACACTTCTGTCTGGATTGAATTTCTGTCCACGCCGGAGTCGTTCGCCAGCCGCTGGCTAGCAGATCGCATTGCCGCCAACTCGAAGGTGATCGTCCCTGAGGTCGTGATGATGGAGCTGCTGATCGGTACGACCGACGAGTCCAAGGCAGCACTGCGGAGGCGACTACTGCAGCGGTTCAATATCGAGCCGCTTGCCCCCGTGCGCGACGCAGAAGATGCGGCCGCGATCCATCGGCGCTGTCGTCGCGGCGGTGACACCGTACGCAGCCTGATCGACTGCCAGGTGGCCGCAATGGCGCTGCGGATCGGGGTCACCGTGGCACATCGTGATCGTGACTACGAGGTGATCCGCACGCATTGCGGACTACAAACCGAGCCCTTGTTCTGACTTGGATACGACGTGATGCACGTCGAATCCCGCTGCGGCACAACGGTATTGCCGCAATTGTTCATGAATAACCGCTAATCTCCATCCACCGAACAGCTCAAAAACGGATGGCCAACGCCCTCCTAAGGTCGGTGCTTGGTGTCAGCGGTCACGTATTCCCCAGGTTTGAGCGGTTGTCCGTCACGTAATTCCCCTCCCCGGCTGTCACGTAATTCCCTGGGACTGACCGGATCTCGGCTCGCCCCTGAACCTCCGCACGATCCAGCCGAGCACAATTCTGACCAGTCTGGATCTGCGCCATAGCGTGGCTTGAGCGAGTTCCCGCGGCGGCGCAGCGCGGCGGAGGCGAAGAGGATCGGCAGCCCGCAGAGGCACGCCGTCGCGGTAAACAGGTGCGGTGTGTCGGAGCCGGACGCTCACGTTGGCGTCCACCACAACGATGGGGTGCCCACGCATCGCTTCTCACGCAGGGCCAGTGCCGACCTCAAACCGCTGTCTGAGGGCGACGGGGATCGCGGTGATCGCCGCCCCCCACGCCGACGAGCAATTCGACACCATCGCCGTACGTCTGACTCGCTGGTTGACCTTCCGCTTTTCAGCAACCAGATCGTGCGGCCCCAACCTGGCCCCATATGGCCCCATAGCAGGACCCCATGGCCGCTCCGTCGGCGCCACATTCACACTCTGATACGCTTCTCACCTGCATAAACAACGTGGTGGCCAGGGGCGGGATCGAACCGCCGACCTTCCGCTTTTCAGGCGGACGAGATAGCCACTGACCTGCGGTTTATCTGATCCTGTGCGTCGTATGCGCCGCATTGAGCTGCGCTGACGTATTCAGTCTGTCCGGCGAACGGACATAAACCGGACACGGTGCTTGCACTCCCGACCAGGAGCTTTCGTCCTGCCGCTTGTGTTGTGGGCAGCCTCGGGGGCTCCGGGGAGCAGGCACCCCGATGCCCAGCATCGCATCGTCAGCCGCCGGTCCGACACCGTCTATCAACGGCCCGGCATCGGCATCACAACATCCGCCACCGCGGAACGGTCCTGCCAGTGCCCCGGTTGGCGGTAGGTCGCGAGCGCCCGAGGCCGTCCCGGCCGCAGGGCGCGAGAGCGGCAGTGGTCGGCCGGACGCCAACTGGGGCGCCGGCCTCAACTCGGTCACGGCCAGCGGGCTTGTTATATGCGCCAAAAATGTCCGCGGCCCGTTGCTCGACGGGATCGCGACAGGCGACCTACGAGCGATCGACGCATTGGGGCTGCGGTTCCCAAGCCCCGAGATGGTCACCGCGGCTGCGGCACTGTTCGAACCGGCGGCGCCGTGGGCTTGTGGTCCCGGGCATCGCGGCACCGAAGCTGAATCCGGACGGTTTCGCATCACCGTCGGTCCTGGCGTCGTACGACTCGGGTGGACCAATCCTGTCCGGGCCGAGAAAACAGCAGAACGGGCCGTCGGTCATCACCAACGTGACGTTGACGACGCGAAGCTGCACGTCAGAAATGACCTCGCCCTCACAGCTGGGGACCGTGATCAGTCCGTCGTGTCTTCGACACGACGGAGCAATTCGGCGGCCGACCACCGCGGCGCTGGCACTGTCATCACCGAGTGGTCCCGCAAATCACGGTCGGCAATGTGCCGCACCTTCGCCGAACTCGACTACGGCCCACTCGTCGAGTCCGGGCGTGTCCCGGCCATGATCACGCTCACCTACCCCGGGGACTGGGAGGTCGTTGCCCGTGACGGGGCCAGTGTTAAGCGGCATATGGTGTTGTGGCGCAAACGATTTCAACGTGAGTATGGCGAGCTGGTCCGCTACATCTGGAAGCTAGAATTTCAACGGCGCGGCGCACCGCACATTCATCTGTGGATGGCACCACCCGTGTCGCCCGGTCGTTCTGGCCGCAGCTTCGCGCACTGGTTGTCCGAAGCGTGGGCGCAAGTCGTCAATCACCCCGACCCGGCGCAGAAGGCCCGGCATCGGCTAGCAGGCACCGCCATCGACGTACGCAACGGCTTGAAGGCCTGCGACCCGAAACGGTTGGCCATCTACTTCACCAAGCATTCATCACCAAACTTGCACGGCGACAAGGAATATCAGCACATCGTGCCTGAACTGTGGCGACAGCCCGGCCACGGCCCCGGCCGGTTCTGGGGTGTGTACGGACTCAAGAAGGCCATCGCTGTCGTCGAAGTCACTCAGGATGCGTACCTGGCGGCTCGCCGGATTGTGCGGCGGTGGTCACGTAGCCAGGCGATCTACGGCAATCCCGACAGCAGCTTCCCGACTGCCGTCGTGCCGCGCACGGCTACTCGACTGGTTCCCCGTGTTGGTCAGAACACCGGTGTCGTGACTCATCGGAGCGTGCGACGACGACGAGCCTTCTGCAACCAAGGCGGCCTCGCCGGCGGATACGCATTAGTGAATGACGGTCCAGCTTTTGCATCTAACCTTGCCGCGGCATTGTCGGCGGCCGGTCCGTAAGTGAAGCCAGCCGATCTCACCATTGCCCACCATGCGCAAGTCGGGTTGGTCGCAGGAAAGTTCTTTCGTTCGGCCGTCGAAGTAGCCGGTTTCGGGCCTTAGAGTTGCGACCATGGTTACCCCTCCTCTCGCGCTCCGCACGTCATCGGGACGCCCACCGGCGTGGCAACGCTGGGTGCTCAACGCGATGTACAACTTCGATCGATACACGATCGAAGACTGGCTGGGTCTCATGAGAGACCATCTCCAGCGACCCGGCGGTGCCACCCCGATGCGGACCGCTCGTTACACCGTTGATGTCTTGGGCCACGTTAGGGCGCTCACATCGGCGACCGCGAGCCTTGCGTCACATGGCGATCCCGCAGCTCGCTCTCAATTGGCCGACGCCGCCCTCGACCTGAGGAGCGCTCTCGACAGACTTCACGAAGCGCGAGATGAGCTGCTGAAAGCCGCTGGCGCCGAACGCGTTACCTACGATTAGCGTCAGGCAATTGTCATTGTGGCGCAGTAGATTCCCGCCAGAGTGACCCGCCTGCTGAGCGAGACCCCCCAAAGGTTGGGTGCTCTTTGATGACGAAGGGTAGGGCACTGCTCCCGCGTGGTCCACTGCTTACTCCCCTTTCGTAACTTTCGTAACTATGCTACGCTGGGTCGAGTTCCGAAGGTGGGATGAAAGGATAGTGAGACCCATGAGCACCGCCGCCGCGGCGGAGGTCGTCAGCCCGGTTCCGGCCGATGCCGACGAGCTTGCCAATGTCCTCAGTTTCATCGAGGCCCACGAGGCCCGTCACGGGACCTCTCCTGAGACTGCCTTCTTCCTTTCCGGCGCGCGCGAACACGACCGTGTCGAACTGACCGAGCAGCTTCACGAGATCCTCAAGCGTGTCGTCCAAGCTCTCAGCCACGGCCAATCGATCAGCATCCTGACTCGCGACCAGGAAATCTCCACCCAGCAGGCGGCCGACCTCCTCGGCCTGAGCCGCCCCACGGTGGTTCGCCTCATCGAGGACGGCGAGTTGCACGCGCATGTGCCCGGCGCGGTCCGGCGCAAGCTCCGGCTCGCCGATGTGCTTGCCTACCGCGAGGAGCTTCGCGCCCGGCGCAACCGGTTCATCACCGAGAGCTCAGCGGAGTTCGCGGATGCAGACGCCGACGAGGTCGCCGAGTTGCTCGCGGAGGCGAAACGCAAGCGTTGACCTGTCCGCGGAGTCTGAAAGACTCGCCCCTGTGTATCGCGCTGTCCTCGACACCTGCGCCCTTGTGCCGAGCCTCCAGCGTGACTTCCTGCTGCAGCTGGCCACCGAGGAGGCATACGCGCCCGTGTGGGGGTCGGGGATTCTCTTCGAACTGGATTACGTACTCGCCGGCCTACACGACAAGCGCGGGATCGGCGACAGCGCCACTCGGCGACAGCACCTTTTCGACCAGCTGAAGCAGGCGTTTCCGGGCTCAGAGGTTCACGCTCCCAAAGACCGGGAGTACACCTACGGACTCAACGACTCCGATGACGGCCACGTGGCCCACGCGGCGATTATCGGCAAAGCCGACGCCATCGTCACCGACGATCGCCGCGCCGGGTTCAGTACAGCAAGTGGCGTGCTCCCGATGAATGAGTCCGCCTTGTTTTAGAGTCCTGTGGCCCCGGGTGGGGGCCGGAAGGGACGATGAAACACATGGCTGGCCGGAAGAAGCATTCCGCTGAGGACGTGGTGCGTAAGCTGCGCCGCGCGGACGAACTCGCCGCGTCGGGCAAGACCAACGAAGAGATCGCAGCTGAGCTCGAGGTGTCGGCGGCGACGCTGTACAACTGGCGCCGCACCTACGGCGGGATGGATGTGGATGCGGCGAAAGAGCTTAAAGAGCTGCGGGAACAGAACACCCGGCTGAAGCGGCTGCTGGCCGAGGCCGAGTTGGAGAAGGATGCTCTGCGGGAGGTGGCCAAGGGAAAATTCTGAGCCCGGACGCCAAGCGCCGCGCCGTGGACATGCTCAAAGAGGTTCTGGGCGTGTCGGAGCGGCTCGCGTGCAAAGCGGTCGGGCTCGCCCGCTCCACCTACCGCCGCATCCCTATCGCGCAAACCCCGGCTGACCCTGACGCTGAGCTGCGCGCGTGGCTGCGTACCTACTCCACCAAACAGCCTTGCCATGGGTTTCGGCGTGCCTGGGCGGCGCTGCGCCACGACGAGCGCCGGGATGTGAACAAGAAGAAGGTGCACCGCCTGTGGAAGGAGGAGGGCCTGCAGCGGCGGGTTCACAGCCCGCGCAAACGCGCCGGTCAGTCGTCGTGCCCGCCCGAGGTGACCGCCGATGCGCCGAAGGTGGTGTGGGCGCTGGACTTCCAGTTCGACTCCACCATCGACGGCAAGGCAATCAAGATCGCGTCGATGCTTGACGAGCACACCCGCGAATCGCTACTGAACCTGGTCGAACGCTCGATCACCGCCGACCGGCTCATCGACGACCTGGAGAAGTGTTTCGCCGCCGCCGGCGGCCCGCCGATGGTGCTGCGGATGGACAACGGACCGGAGCTCATTTCCCAAGCGCTGCAACAGTTCTGCGCAGGCAAGGTCGGACTGTCCTACATCCCGCCGGGCACGCCGTGGAACAACGCCTACATCGAATCGTTCAACAATCGGCTACGAAGGGAGTGCCTCAACCGGAATCACTGGACGAACCTGCTCGAAGCCCGTGTCGTCATCGGCGACTTCAAGCACGAACACAACACACGGCACCGCCACTCAGCGCTGGGTTACCTCACCCCGGCCGAGTACGCTGCCCGATGCAGCCACACCCATCACCCCGTGGCCTGCGACATCAACTGAACCGACATCAAACACAACCTGGCTCTAGAACCGGGTGGACCGACTATTGGGGACCTGCCGCAAGCGTCCTCGTCGAGGCAGGCATCGAAACTGTGTACCCACATCAGTTCGCCGCCAACACCGTCTCAGCGCACCCGCATGCAGGAGTGCACGCCTTGCGAGAGATGTCGAATCGCCGAACTAACCCGCCACAGACCCTGGAGCAGATCCTCGAACTGCTGGTGATACGGCACAAGATGACCGAGGTCGCCGAGATCCTGCTGCCGCTGCTGGCGGAGATGCGCGGCGACCCGGCTGAGGCCTGAGAACGTTATTGAATGAGCAGGGTCAAACAGTAGCGATGGGCGCGCCTGCACATAGACCTGGGTGGATCGCTCAGTATCAGCATCGAGCAATCGCATCGCCACCGACCCAACTGCGGCAGAGCAGCTCGGCAAGGCCGCTGCGGCGGCTGTCGCTCGGCTCTACGAAGACGTTCACCAATCAACTTCCGGTCGGTGATTGATCGGCCTCAGTTCCGATCTCTGAGGCACCCGCAGGTTCATCGCGCTGCAGCCAGAGCTGTAGTGCCTCCTCGATCACCTGGTCGGGTTTTACTCCGTCGGCGGCCGCGGCACGTTGAACCACATCAATGAGGGATAGCGGCGCCTTACCCGAGAATTGATTCCGAGAATCCGTTGACGGGGCGGGTTGGCGCAATAGTTCGTCCCACGGCCATTTTCCGACCACGTCGTTATACATCGCAGACGTAAGAAACATCTGCTCACCATCCCCGAACCAGCTCAAGATCTGGCAGTTCGCAGTCGACCGTTTAGCAATGCCGCCGTTGTGGATGTAGTCGTTACGGACCTTGGCTAAGTCACCGAAGAAGGGAAACGCATAGTCGCGATGGCTACAATCCCATACTTTCGCCAGCTCGAAGCGGTAGTGGTCATTCCACTCAGCGAATATGAAACTGATCCACTGTGCTCCCTGGATACGTTGCACTTCCGTCCTACGGGGCGGTGAGACTTCACCGCTCATCGCCTGGAACATTCCCTGGACACCCGGCGCGGCAGACTGATAAACCTCTTCGATACTGACCGTCGTTTCGGTGGGTGCACCGACCACCTGTACCGGCTCTCGTCCGGGTTCGACCCACCGCAATTTCGGCGGTGGATATTTGAGCTCCTCCAGGCGAGCGTTGAATTCGGCGTCCGCCAATTCAACGATTCCTGACGCGCCGAGTAGTGCCGCGAGCATTGATACCTTGACGGTACGTCGCATTTCTTCGACTAGTTCGGTAAGCGATGCTGGTTCAGGGTCAGCAATTAGGCATTTGAGTGCTGCTTCCCCAGTCGACATGGTCTCCTCCAGCCTCGACATTGCCGCGCGCACGTCTGAGTCCGTGAGCAAGGTTTGTACCGCTGCCGCGAGTGGTTGGATCGCCGCTTCCACCTCACTGCCCGATCGCGGTGGTGTGGCGGCGATGGCATAAGTGAACGGCATTGTGAAGGCGCTGAATGCGAAACGTCGGTTGTACTCGGCGTTGGGACTGCCGATTCGCAAATGGTGCTCGATGCTGTCGATCGCCTGCGGGATGGTCGCGGCAATCATGTCTCGCATTCGCCGCACGACGTCCAGCCAGCGTGCAGCGACGTGAACGTTCGTTGGGTAAGTCGCGACCTGGTTAAGCCGACGTACTTCGCGGCATGGCCACGGGGCTTCAGACACATGCGGCCCGCCGCAAGGTGAACCCCATTGGCCGCCCTCAGGCTGATGCTCCGCGATTAGCTCCCGATAGCGAGCGGCTGTAGTGTTACCCAGCTCCATCGTTTTTTCGAACCGGGCGAGTCGCCTGTCGATCGCAGAGGACAGCTCGTCGTATTGCGCGTCGCTACCGACCATTATTTGTCGCCGTTCTTCCGCTCCGAATCCGGTATGGCGTGAGATAGGAATTCGGCGGTGGGCCGCAGCAGATCGAACGGGATCACCAAGGTCAGCGTTTCCTCGGTGCCACCTCGTGCTCGTACCTTTAGCGGAACGTGGTACCCATCGTGCTCAGGATGGCTGAAGTCTCGGCTCGCAACGTGGCAGCTGAGCTCAGCGATCGGTTCGATCAAAAGATATTCGTTCAGCTCGGCGAGCATGGGTCCAACGAGCAGTCGCCGGCCCTCCTGCTCGTTCAACAGAAGCCACTCCGTGGCGGGGTCCATCAGTTGCTGCTTGTGAACGCCACACACAACGACTTCCTTGGGAAAGTCGAAAGCGCCATCCCGCTCCTTCAGCGTATGCAGCGAAGTTGCGGGGAACGTGCAGCGCTCAACCTGACATTTTGGATCTGACTTCATAGTCTCCTCCGATCGACGGCCTGCGTCGGTAACCTAATTCGACAGGCCGACAAATCGGCGTCCGATAACGTTTGAGTCAGCCGATGGTTACCAGTGTGCGCAATCCGGACAACGTCATCACGCCTGTCAGCCCCCTCGACTACCGTAGTTTGGCTGTCGAGATGGGAGGCTAGCGTGCTGCTTGAGGAGCTTAAGCCGGGGCTGCGTGTCGACGGGTTGATCCCCGCCACGGTGGTCACCGTCGTCGCGGCGCAGTGGCATGGCACGGACGCTCTTGAACTGACCTACAAGACGGCCGCGGGCGCGCTCGGACAACAAGTTCTCTTCCGCACGGACGAAGCGAAACTAAGCATCTCCCAGTCCGGTAGCCGAGCCTTCGACGCCCCGGCAGCCGACTTCAAACTCGTCGCGGAGGCCCAGCGCATCCAGCTGGCGGGGCTGTTCGACCCGATGCTTGCCGTGGCCACCAGCGATGTCCGCCCGCTCCCCCACCAGATCCGCGCGGTCTATGGAGAGCTGCTCCCCCGCACTCCACTGCGGTTCCTGCTCGCCGACGACCCCGGCGCCGGCAAGACGATCATGGCTGGGCTCTACATCAAGGAGCTGATCCTCCGCGACGACGTGAAGCAGTGCCTCATCGTCGCGCCGGGCGGGCTGGTCGAGCAATGGCAGGACGAATTGTTCTTCAAGTTCGGGCTGCGCTTCGACCTCCTGACGAATCAGCTGATCGACGCCAACGTGAACCTCAATGTGTTCGAGACCAACCCGCTGCTGATTGCCCGCATGGACCAGCTGTCCCGCAACGAGGAACTGCAAAATCAGCTCAAGGACACCGAATGGGACCTGGTGATCGTCGACGAGGCACACCGGATGGGTGCGCACTACTTCGGCGCCAAGCTGGAAAAGACCAAGCGCTTCCTGCTCGGCGAACTGCTGGGCTCGATCACCCGCCACCTGCTGTTGATGACGGCCACACCGCACTCAGGCAAGGAGGAGGACTTCCAGCTGTTCCTGACCCTGCTGGATCGCGATCGGTTCGAGGGCAAGCACAAGAAGACCGCCGACACCAGCGGCATCATGCGCCGCATGGTCAAGGAAGAACTGCTCACCTTCGAGGGCAAAAAGCTCTTCCCCGAGCGCATCGCCGAGACCGTCCCATACGAGCTCACCGCGCTGGAATACGACCTCTACGAACAGGTCACCGCCTACGTCCGCGAAGGCATGAACCGCGCCGACAAGATCGGCGGCAAGCGCAAGAACACGGTCGGATTCGCCCTCACCGTGCTACAACGCCGCCTGGCGTCCAGCCCCGAGGCGATCTACCGCAGCCTCGTCCGCCGCACCGAGCGGCTGGAGCGCAAGAAGCAGGAGATCCTCAACGGCACCTACGTCGAGAAGGAGCCCAGCATCGACGTCGGCGCGATGGACGCCGACGAATACAGCGCCGAGGAAATCGAGGACATCGAGGAAGAACTGCTCGACGCCGCCACGGCCGCACAGACCGTCGAGGAACTCGACGCCGAGCTGCTCGAACTCGCCGAGCTGACGAAGGTCGCCAAGCAGGTCCGTGACGCTGGCACCGACCGCAAATGGACCGAGCTGAGCACGATCCTGCAGGACAACGCACTGACCACAGACGAAGACGGGGTCCCGCGCAAGTTCATCATCTTCACCGAGCACCGCGACACCCTGGACTACCTGGCCGCCCGGATCCGGTCGCTGCTGGGCAAGCCGGATGCGGTGCAGGCGATCCACGGCGGCGTGCGCCGGCTGGAACGACGGGTAATCACCGAGGAATTCACCAAAAACCGCGGCTGCCAGATCCTGCTAGCCACCGACGCCGCCGGTGAGGGTCTGAACCTGCAGGCCGCTCACCTGATGGTCAACTACGACCTGCCATGGAACCCAAACCGCATCGAGCAGCGCTTCGGCCGCATCCACCGCATCGGCCAAGAGGAAGTGTGCCGACTGTGGAACCTGGTCGCCAGCAACACTCGCGAGGGCGACGTGTTCGTCCGGCTGCTGATCAAGGTCGAAGAGCAGCGAAAGGCCTATGGCGGCAAGGTATTCGACGTGCTCGGCGAGGCGTTCACCGAAACCTCACTGCGGGACCTGCTGCTGGAAGCGATCCGCTACGGTGATCAGCCCGAAGTGAAGGCCAAGATGCACGAGGTCATCGATAGCCAGGTGTCGGAAGGCCTGAAGGAGCTGCTCGAAGAGCGATCCCTTGCTGCCGAACATCTCGCCGAGGCCGACCTGGCGAAACTACGCGCAGCGATGGACGAGGCCCGGGCCCGGCGCTTGCAGCCCCATTACATCGAGTTGGCGTTCAAGGCGGCGTTCACCCGGCTAGGCGGGCGCATCGCCAAACGAGAGCAGGGCCGATACGAAATCGGCAACGTCCCGGCACCGATTCGGGCCGGCAAGTTCGGGCCGATCGCCACCAAGTACAACCGCGTCACATTTGATCTCAGCCAGGTCCAACCCGACGGGTTGGTCCGCGCAGACCTGCTCGCACCGGGGCATCCGCTGCACGATGCCGTGATGGACGAGGCCGTCCGCCGCCACGGCGGCGCACTCAACAGCGGCACCGTGTTGGTGTCCTCCACGCTGGACGAGCCGCACCTGCTGGTCGGTGTCGTGGAGGAGGTCGCCGACGCAACCGGCACTACGGTGTCGCGCCGGTTCGGATACGCCTATGTCGATAGCTTCGGCACCGTGACCGCTGCTGGCCCGGCGCCCTACCTTGACTGCGTGGCTGCCCCCGACGTGCCTGCGGTCGCGGCGGCGCGCCAACTGCCGTGGCTGGCCGACGCTGAGGACAGGGCCATCAGCTGGATCATCGCCAACCAGTTGCCGGAGTACCTTGCCGAGGTGCAGCCCCGGCGTGCCACGGAACTGGCCAAGACCCGCGACCTGGTGACCAAACGCCTTGAGCACGAACGCGACCGACTGCTTCTTGACGCTGCGGTTGCCGCGGAAAAAGAGCAGGCCGGTGAGAAGGCGAAGGAGTCCGCCGAAAGCCTCAACCGCAAGGCTGTCGAGCTTGACGCAAGGCTGCGCAGACGGTTGGAGACGCTTGACCAGCAGGCGTTGATGTCGACCAAGCCGCCGCGCATTCTCACCGCAGCGCTCGCCCTGCCGATCGGAATGCTCGAAGCCGACCTGCCGCCGACGGCGCCGATCCACGCGAAGGAAACCAAGGACGTCGAACGCCGCGGCGTGGACCTGGTGCTCGCACGCGAGCGCGGACTTGGTCGCACACCGGTGGAACAGGCCTTCACTAACAAGGGGTTTGACATCCTGTCTCACGCGCCCAACGGCGACACCTACCGCATCGAAGTCAAGGCGCGCATGGACGGGGCCAAGGACTTCTTTGTTACGCACAACGAAGTGATGGTCGGCAAGAACACGGTGCCGCGGTACCGACTCGCCCTAGTGACGGTCGACCCGCGCGGGCCGCAACACGACGAGGTGCGGTATCTCGATAATCCGTTCGCAACAACCGATCTGGGCGATTTCGACTCGACTGGTATCCGCGGCGACTGGGCGAAGATGTGGGCAAAGGGGGTGAATCCGTTCTGATGACAGATGAAGACGTGGCGGCCAAACCCGTCCGCAAACGCAAACTGATCGAGGTCGCGCTTCCGCTGGAGGCGATCAATCGAGAATCCGCACGAGAGAAGTCGATTCGGCATGGCCACTCATCGACCCTCCACCTGTGGTGGGCGCGACGGCCGCTCGCCGCCGCGCGGGCCGTCCTCTTCGCCCAGCTGGTCGACGACCCGTCGTCGCGTCCGGACGAATTCCCCACTGAGGAGCTACAGCGCAAGGAACGCGACCGGCTGCACGCGCTAATCGAGCGGCTCGTGGTGTGGGAGAACATCCGCGACGAGAAACTCCTCGCTGAAGCGCATGCCGAAATCCTCAAATCGACAAATGGCAATCCCCCACCGATCCTCGACCCCTTTGCTGGCGGTGGCACGATTCCGCTGGAAGCGCAGCGGCTCGGGCTCGAAACCCACGCCTCGGACCTGAATCCGGTCGCAGTGCTGATCAATAAGGCCCTCATCGAGCTCCCCCCGAAGTTCCGGAATAAGCCGCCGATGTCCCCCGGTCTCGCCGAATCGGAGATCCGCGACTGGAAAGGGGCAGAAGGGCTTGCCGCGGACGTTCGCGCATACGGGGCCTGGATGCGCGACGAAGCCGAGCGGCGAATTGGCCACCTGTATCCGAAAGCCACGCTGCCCGATGGATCGAAAGCGACTGTCATTGCCTGGATCTGGGCTCGCACTGTGGCCTGTCCAAACCCAGCATGCGGGATCGCGATGCCGCTGGTGCGTAGTTGGTGGCTTGGCAAGAAAAAGGGGAAAGAGGCATATGTCGTTCCGCGGGTCGTAGCCGATTCATCACACCCATCTGGTCAGCGAGTCCGGTTCGAGATCGGACACGACGCGAAGCGGGCGCCCGCGACCGAAGATGGAACAGTCGGCCGCACGGGAGCGCATTGCGTCGCATGCAAATCCGCGGTTCCGCTCAACTACATACGTGCCGAGGGACAAGCCGGTCGGATGAACACGCAATTGATGGCAATAGTCGCAGAGGGCAATCGCCAACGGGTCTACATCGAGCCGAGCGCTACACATGAGGCGGCCAGCGACGTTGACCGCCCCGAAGACGTCCCAATGGGCGAATTGCCGAAGAATCCCAGGGATTTCAAGACACCCAATTACGGCATGACCAAGTGGGCCGACCTCTTCACCAACCGCCAGCTCGTCGCGCTCACGACTTTCAGCGACCTGATAGCCGACGCACGCGAACGCGTCCTTGCCGACGGCGGCTCACCCGAATACGCCGACGCCGTCGTGACGTATCTGGGGCTGGCGGTCAGCAAGTTGGCCGACATGAACAATTCGATAGCTCGATGGAAGCCGTCGATGGACCAAGCAATCGCCCTGTTCGCCAGACAAGCAATCCCGATGGCATGGGATTACGCCGAAACTTATCCACTGTCGTTACGAAGCGCTGGTGGATTGGTCACCAGCATTGCGGGAATGACAAAGGCGCTGGAGGCAACCCCACTGGGTCCGCCCGCGATCGTCGACCAGACCGACGCTACAACTGCGACATATACCGGCCTAGTGCTCGCCACAGACCCACCCTATTACGACAACATCGGCTACTCGGACCTGTCTGACTTCTTCTACGTCTGGCTACGACGATCCCTTCGATCGGTATATCCAGGGCTGTTCTCAACCATGCTTGTGCCAAAGACTGCAGAGCTGGTGGCTAACCCATACCGCCACAACGGCAAAGATGGCGCACGACAGTTCTTCGAGGCTGGATTCCGCTCCGTGTTTGCACGCGCGCGGGAATCCGCGACGTCAGACTACCCAATCACCGTGTGGTACGCATTCAAGCAGACCGAATCCGACGATGACGGCGATGCCTCGACCGGCTGGGAGACCTTACTTGACGGAATGATCAAGAGCGGCTGGGAGATCACGTCGACATGGCCTAACCGTTCGGAACTCGGTAACCGGATGATCGCTAGCTGGCTGTAGGTCGTGTCAAGTCATAGGTGGTGCGTGGGGCATTGTCGCCGGTGGTTGCTGGCGTTAGAAGACCTGGCCGGAGTGCGCGGTGTGCTGTGAGGAGTGCCGAGCGCCCACGCTGACTTATGCGACCTCACACGGTTGGTGGGTCATC
>NZ_UPHQ01000009.1 GCF_900566055.1 Mycobacterium innocens | reverse complement strand
CCGCCCGCCCCACCGAGCCCACCAACACCGCCCGCGAAGGTGCTGGCTCCGCCGGCACCGCCGGCACCGGCATTACCCGACAACCAACCACCGGCCCCACCGGCCCCACCGGCACCGCCGTTACCGGTCGAGGAGTTCCCGCCGTTCCCGCCGGCACCGCCGGAACCCAGCAGCCCGGCGGCCCCGCCGGTGCCGCCGTTCTGCCCCGGCGCGCCCGACCCGCCGGCCCCGCCGTCACCGAGCAACCAGCCACCCGGTGCCCCATTGGCGCCGCTGCCGGGGGCCCCGTTGGCACCGTTACCGATCAACGGACGTCCGGTCGTTGCCTGGGCGGGCGCGTTGATCGCATCGAGCAGGCCCTGCAACGGCGAGGCATTGGCGGCCTCGGCGCCGGCATACGCGCCCGCACCGGCGCTCAACGCCCGCACGAACCGCTCATGAAACAACGCCGCCTGCGCACTCAGCCCCTGATACGCCTGGCCGTGCCCGGAAAACACCGCCGCGATCGCCGCCGACACCTCATCCTGAGCCGCAGCCAGAATCCCCGTGGTGGAGGCCGTCGCGGCCGCATTGGCGACGCCCAGCGCCGAACCCAAATCCGCAAGCCGTGCAGCCGTCGAGGCCACCGCATCCGGCGCCGCCATCACAAACAACATCCCACACCCCTGACATCAACTGACCGCGCCACCGACATGCACCCGCCGCTCGGCTGGATGAGCTCAGCAAATTACACCACTCGGTAGGTGCAGCAGGTCGTGTTTCTCCGAACCCGGTGGCGGCGCGGAGAATTCGCAGGGGTCCCCGTTGCGGGGATAGCTGTTACTCGACCTCCATCTCGCGCAGTTCACGCTTGAGGATCTTGCCGGTGGGATTGCGCGGCAGCTCGTCGAGGAAGATCACCTCCCGCGGCACCTTGTAACGCGCAAGGTGGTCGCGCACATAGTGCTTGATGGTGTCCTCGTCGACCTCGGCATCGGGCTTCTTCACCACGAATGCGCGCAGCCGCGCACCCCACTCCTTGTCCTCGACACCGATGGCGGTGGCTTCCACCACGTCGGGATGCCCGCTGATCAGATCCTCTACCTCGGCCGGGAACACATTCTCCCCGCCGGAGACGATCATCTCGTCGTCGCGGCCGCTGACGTAGAGCAGTCCGTGCTCATCGAAATAGCCGACGTCACCCGAGGACATCAGCCCGTCGATGATCTGCTTGTGCCCGCCGCCGGTGTAGCCCTCGAACGGGAAGGCGTTGCCGACGAAGATCCGCCCGACCTCGCCTTGGGAAAGCTCGTTGCCGTTCTCGTCGAGAATCTTGACCTTCACGCCCTTGACGACCGGTCCGACCGTCGCGGGGTTGCGCTCCAGGTCCTTCGGTCCGGCGATGGTGGCGAACGCGATCTCGGTCGATCCGTACATGTTGTAGATGACCGGCCCGAGATCCTTGAGCGCGCGCGAAGCCAACTCGGCGCCCAGCTGCGACCCGGAAACGAACACGATCTTCAGGCTGGACAGATCGGGCTTTTTGTGCATCTTCTCGACCGCGTCGAGGATGCGCGACAGCATCACCGGCACCACCACCATGGCGGTCACCTTGTGCTTCTCGATGTCTTCCAGCACCAGCGGCGGCTTGAACTTCCGTCGCAGCACCAGCGTCGAACCGAGGAACATCGCGATGGTGGCGTGCAGGTAACCCAGCGCGTGGAACATCGGCGCCGGCAGCGACGTCACCTCGTTGGCCTTGAAAGGAACGTGCGACAGGATGCCGCCGACGGGCGCCAGCGTCGGCGGGGTGCTGCGGTTGGCGCCCTTCGGGGTGCCGGTGGTTCCGCTGGTCAGGATGATGATCGACGCGTGCTTGCCGGCCTTGGGGGCGGGCGCGGTGCTGCTGCGCGCGATCAGGTCGGCCAGGGTCTCGTCGGTGCTGCCCGACGGCTGGTCTTTATCGGGATTGGTGCCCAGGGCGCGAAGCTTGCCCAGCGGCGGCTCGGCCTTGCTGACGGCCTTGGTGTACTCGTCGTCGTAGATGATCAGCTTGGCGCCTTCGCGCTCCGACACCTCTTTGATCTGCGGGCCGGAGAACTCGCTGTTGAGCAAGATGATGCGGGCTCCCACCCGGGCGGCGCCGTAGTTGGCGATGAGGAACCAGCGGTGGTTGCGCGCCAGCAGGGCCACCCCGTCGCCGGCCCGAACCCCCTTGGCGAGCAGGGCGTTGGCCACGGCGTGGGCGGCCTCGTCGAGCTGCTTGTAGGTGAACTCGCCGTCTTCGTCTATGCAGGCCGCCCGGTCCGGGTGGCGTCGGGCGTTCAGCGACGGCAGCATACCGAACTCGCCCCACTTCACGATTTCGTTTGCCATCGCGGCATAGTTCAGCGGCGACTCCAACCGGAACGCGCCCGATTCGACGATCTTGCGCACGTAGTGCAGTTCGGAGGTACCGCGGTCGACGTATTGCTGGATCTTTCCGAGCCCGGGCAAGTCACTGAGGTTAGGCATAACCTCACAATATGTGACGGGAGTCGCAAAGCGACCAGAAGGTATTCCGGAATTAGCATGGACTCCCATGACCGGTCCGGCATCACTGGACGTCGCCGGACACCGCGTCACCATCACCCATCCGGACCGGGTGGTGTTTCCCGGCCCGGACGGCCGATCCGGACACACCAAGCTCGACCTGGTGCGTTACTACCTCTCGGTTGCCGATGGCGCGCTGCGCGGGGTGGCCGGCCGGCCGATGATCCTGAAGCGCTTCGTCAAAGGCATCTCCGAAGAAGCGGTGTTCCAGAAGCGCGCACCCGCCAACCGCCCGGACTGGGTCGACGTCGCCGAACTGCGCTACGCGTCGGGCACGTCCGCCAAGGAAGCCGTCATCCACGACGCGGCGGGACTGGCGTGGGTGGTCAACCTGGGCTGCGTCGACCTCAATCCGCATCCGGTGCTGGCCGGTGACCTCGACCATCCCGACGAGCTGCGGATCGACCTGGACCCGATGCCGGGCGTCGAGTGGCGGCACATCATCGACGTCGCCGTGGTGGTGCGTGAGGTGCTCGAGGACTACGGCCTGACCGGCTGGCCCAAGACGTCCGGGTCGCGCGGCTTCCATGTGTATTCCCGGATCGCGCCGCGCTGGCCGTTCTCGAAGGTCCGGTTGGCTGCCCAGACCGTTGCGCGCGAAGTCGAACGGCGCGTGCCCGACGCCGCAACCAGCCGCTGGTGGAAGGAAGAACGCGAGGGCGTGTTCGTCGACTTCAACCAAAACGCCAAAGACCGTACGGTCGCGTCGGCTTACTCGGTGCGGGCCACTCCCGACGCCCAGGTATCGACCCCGCTGGGCTGGGACGAGGTGCCCGACTGCCATCCGGAGGACTTCACCTTGCGTACCGTTCCGGACCGGTTCGCCGAGCTGGGTGACCCGTGGGCGAGGATCGACGCGGCCGTGGGCCACCTGGACCGGCTGCTCATGCTGGCCGAGGAATTGGGGCCGCCGGAAAAGGCGCCCAAAGGGGCCGGCCCACGGGCCGGCGGCCGGCGCCGGTCCGCCAAGCCGCTCATCGAGGTCGCGCGCACCAAGACCCGGGACGAGGCGATGGCCGCGCTGGACACCTGGCGCCACCGCCATCCCGCCGCAGCCGACCTGCTGCAGCCCGCCGACGTGCTGGTCGACGGGATGCGCGGGCCCAGTTCCCTCTGGTACCGGATCCGGATCAACCTGCAGCACGTGCCGCCCGACCAGCGTCCCGCGCAGGAGGAGCTGATCGCCGACTACAGCCCCTGGCCGGAGTATCCGCCCAAGCCGAAACCCACGGACACCTGATCACACCCGACTCGTCGCGGCTCCCCTGCGCAGGTAGCGGTACCACGTCACGATCAGCAGGCCCAGGAAGAAGACCACGTAGCAGCGCAGCGCCGGTTCGATGCTGCCGAACTGCGCCTTGGACCACGCATACGCCAACGGCACCAGAAACCCGCCGAGGGCACCGACCGCGGAGATGACGCCCAACGCACCCGCGGCCTGGCGGCGCATCTGGACCATGGTGTCGGGGTCACCGCCGGCGAGCTCACCTTTGACCGTGAAAATCCGGGAGATCATCCGGTAGGTCGATCCGTTGCCGATACCAGTGGCCACGAACAAGAACATGAAGCTGAGGAAGAACAGCGGCAAGTCGACCGCCTGAACCGACCACAGCGCCGCTGCCGCTCCGATTGCGAGCATGACGAAGCTGCCGGCGGTGATCCGGGCACCGCCGATCCGATCAGCGAGCCTGCCACCCAGTGGACGGATGACGGATCCGATGGCAGCGCCCAGGAAAGCCCAGCCCAACGCGATGTCGCCGCGGCCGAAGACGCTGGTCAGCAAGGTCGGAAAGGCCGCCGAGTAGCCGATGAAGGATCCGAAAGTGCCGATGTACAACAACGACAAGACCCAGGTGTCGGTGTGCCGCAATGCCTGCCAAACGGGTTTCACGTCAGCTTTGGCCTCGGTGAGGTTGTTCATGAACAGGTAGGCACACACCGCGGCGGCCACGGCCAACGGGACGAACAACAATCCGGCACGTGCCAGCGCCACCCCGCCACCGGCGACCACGACCGACGGAATGACCTTCTGCACCACCGCAACCCCGATGTTGCCCCCGGCCGCGTTGAGACCCAGCGCCCAGCCCTTGTCGCGCTCCGGGAAGAAGAACGAGATGTTGGCCATCGAGGAGGCGAAGTTGCCGCCCCCTACCCCAGCCGTCGCGGCGATCACGACCAGCAGCACGAATGGGATGCCGGGATGACTTACCGCCCAGGACAGCAGCAGACAGGGAATGACCAACAACGCTGCCGAGATGATCGTCCAGTTGCGGCCACCGAAGATCGGGACGGCAAATGTGTAGGGCAACCGCAGCAACGCACCGACCCCGCTGGGCACCGCGACCAGACATAGCGCCTGGCTGGCCGACAGCGCCCAGCCAGAGGGGGCAGGGTGGCCACCGACGGCCGTCATGTGCACCACCACGATGCTCCACAGCATCCACACGCTGAACCCGACGTGCTCGGCGAAGATGGAGAAAACGAGGTTACGCCGGGCGATCGGTCTGCCGGTGCGCTCCCAGAACTCGGGGTCTTCCGGGCGCCAGTCGTCAATCCAGGGACCTTCGACATAAGGCGCGCGCGGTGGCGCCTGCTGGATTACCGGGGCAATGGTCATGGCTCGACGCTAACGGCGCGCTGTTACCGGCTCCGGCGCCCGCAGTTACGTGGCCGAAAAGCAAACATCACAACGGTCTTGCGATGCCTGTCAGAAAAATGCGGCGACGGCGGGACGCACCGGCATTGCGCGGCGGTGAGCCGACCCGGGCACGCGATAGTCTCACGCGGTGCAACTGGGATGGAGTCGGCGCGGATTCCTGCAGGTCGCTGGAGCAACAGGGCTCGTCGCCGCGGGGATTTCGGGGTGTTCGTCACACGGACCGAAACCGGGCACACCCGGCGGTGGGGCGGTGACCATCACTCACCTATTCGGCAAGACCGTCGTCAAAGAGCCGCCGAAGCGCGTGGTCAGTGCGGGCTTCACCGAACAGGACGACTTACTGGCCGTGGGGGTGGTGCCGATCGCGGTGACCAACTGGTTCGGCGACCAACCGTTCGCCGTATGGCCGTGGGCCCAACCCAAGCTCGGAGCGGCGCAGCCGGTGGTGTTGAACCTGGACAACGGAATTGCGGTCGATCAGATTGCCGGCCTGAAGCCCGACCTGATCGTGGCCATCAACGCCGGCGTCGACGCCGACACCTATCAGAAGCTGTCGGCGATCGCCCCGACCATCCCGCAGTCCGACGGCGACGCGTTCTTCGAGCCGTGGAAGGACCAGGCGACCACCGTCGGCCAGGCGGTTTTCCAGGCCGACCAGATGAAGTCGCTGATCGACGACGTCGACCGCAAGTTCGCCGAGGTCGCCCAGAAGAATCCGCAATGGAAGGGCAAGAAGGCACTGCTGCTGCAGGGCAGGCTGCGGCAGGGCAACGTGGTCGCCACCATGGCCGGCTGGCGCACCGACTTCCTCAACCAGATGGGTCTGGTCGTCTCCGACGCCATCAAGCCCTACGCCGCCGACCACGTCGCGGTCATCACCCCCGGGCACATCAAAGAGGTGCTCGATTCCGCCGATGTGTTGATCTGGTCCACCGAGAGCCCGGAGGAGCAGCAGGCGTTGCTGGCCGACCCCGCGATAGCGGCTGCGGGGGCGACCGCCCAGAAGCGCCACATCTTCACCACCAAAGACCTGGCCGGAGCGATCGCGTTCGCATCGCCGCTGAGTTATCCTCTGGTGGCCGATCAGCTGCCCCCGCAGATCGGCGCAATCCTGGGCTGAATTCCCGGTTGGCACTGCCGCTGACCGCATCCACATGAGCGTTTGCTAAGGCACCTCTGGCAGTGCTCCAAGATCCCTCGCCCGAGCGCCGATAACGGGGCTACCGTCGAAAGATGAGTGTGACGAACCTCTCCAGCGACCCCGCAACCGACGCGGTGACGCGCACCGTTCTGGACTACGGCGACCAGGCGCTGATGGTGCAATGTGACAGTACCGCTGAGGTTTTGGCGTGGACCGACGCACTGCGCGCGGCGGCCCTGCCGGGAGTGGTCGACATCGTTCCGGCTTTGCGGACGGTGTTGGTCAAACTGGTCGCGCCCCGCTTCCAGGGGGTTACCCGCCAGCGGCTGCGCCGGTTGCCGGTCGGTGATCCGGCAGCACCGCCGGATCACCGGGGTGATCACCCCGTCATCGACGTCGTCTACGATGGCCCGGATCTCGCCGAGGTCGCCGGCCACACCGGCCTGACCGCCGCACAGATCATCAACGCCCACACCGCAACCCCGTGGCGGGTGGGATTCAACGGGTTCTCGCCCGGTTTCGCCTATCTCATCGGCGGCGACCCACAGCTGCGGGTACCTCGCAAATCCGAACCGCGAATCGTGGTGCCAGCCGGATCGGTCGCTCTCGCAGGCGAATTCAGCGCGGTATATCCTCGCCAGTCGCCGGGCGGATGGCAGATCATCGGCCACACCGAAGCCGTCCTGTGGGACGTCACCAGACCCAACCCCGCGCTGCTCATGCAGGGCATGTGGGTGCGGTTCCGGGCCGCGTAGCAAGGAGCAGCTGCCATGGCGATCCTGGAAGTCCTGCGCACCGGCCCGCTGGCCATCGTCGAAGATCTCGGCCGCGCCGGCCTTGCCCATCTCGGTGTCGGCCGCTCCGGAGCCGCCGACCGCCGCTCCCACACCCTGGCCAACCGGCTGGTCGCCAACCCCGACGATCGGGCCACCGTCGAGGTCACGTTCGGCGGGTTCTCGGCGCGGGTTCGCGGCGGCGACGTGGACATCGCTGTGACGGGTGCTGACACCGATCCGACTGTCAATGGAATCATGTTCGGCACCAACAGCATTCACCACGTCCGTGATGGCGAGGTGATTTCGCTGGGTACGCCGCGCGCCGGGCTTCGGACGTATCTGGCTGTGCGCGGCGGCATCTGCGTCACCCCGGTGCTGGGTTCGCGGAGCTACGACGTGATGTCGGCGATCGGCCCCGCGCCGCTGCAAGCCGGCGACCTGCTGCCGGTCGGCGAACACACCGCGGACTATCCCGAACTCGACCAGGCCCCGGTGGCCGCCTTCACCGGCGCCACGGTCGAACTGCTGGCGATACCGGGTCCGCGCGACGACTGGGTGGTCGATCCCGACGCTCTGGTCCACACCGACTGGGTGGTCTCCGACCACAGCGACCGGGTCGGGACGCGGCTGGTCGGGCGTCCGCTGCAGCACCGCGACCCGGACCGGCAGCTGCCCAGTGAGGGCACCACCCGCGGCGCCATCCAGGTGCCGCCCAATGGCTTACCGGTGATCTTGGGTCCCGATCACCCGCTTACCGGCGGCTACCCGGTGGTGGGTGTGGTGATCGACGAGGACATCGACAAGATCGCCCAGGTGCGGCCGGGCCAGCATGTGCGGCTGCAATGGGCGAGGCCCCGCACGCAGGTCCGTTAGCCGGCCCGTGCACGCCCAGGTCCACACCGCACGCTTGGTGCACACCTCCGATCTGGACGGCGAGACGCGCCAGCGCATCCATCAGATGGTGGCCGACGCCTTCGCCGGCGACTTCACCGAAAACGACTGGGAACACGCCCTGGGCGGGATGCATGCCCTGATCTGGCACCACGGCGCGATCATCGCGCATGCCGCCGTGGTGCAGCGACGGCTGATATACCAGGGCAACGCGTTACGCTGCGGTTACGTCGAAGGCGTTGCGGTACGTGAAGATTGGCGCGGCCAAGGGCTGGTGACGGCACTGTTGGACGCCGGCGAACAGGTGATACGTGGCGCCTATCAACTCGGCGCGCTCAGCTCCTCGGCACGAGCCCGCAGGCTGTACGCGTCGCGGGGCTGGTTGCCTTGGCTCGGCCCGACGTCGGTGCTGGCGCCCACCGGCCCGGTGCGCACTCCCGACGACGACGGCACCATATTCGTCCTGCCGGTCGAGGTTACTCTGGACACTCTGGACACATCGGCGGGACTGATGTGCGATTGGCGCGCCGGCGACTTCTGGTAACCGACGCATGATCGACGCCGCAATTTCATTGTGCGCCAACGACTTCTGCTCAAACACACAGTGAACGTCGGTGATCCGCAGCACATTCGACGCATTACTCGAGACGCCTGCCAGGAAGCCTACAGACAACTGGAATTCAACTTTCAGGCGATATCGCCCGCATCAGGTTGACTCACTTCCATACTCGATGTGAGCATCGAAAGGACTGCGACACATGCCTGGTGACCGCGGGCTGCCTGCATCCCGCCGGATGGCCGAAACAAGTTGCGGTGGGATCGCTCGACGGGGGTTTGAGTGCACGCCGTTAAGGGTGCCGCGCTCGTGACGTCTGTTCGGGACCGAACACCGCGCACGAAAGGTAAAGACCATATGGGCCGCAACCATCGCCTCCCGGACTGGAATCCGGAAGACATCGCGGCCTGGGAAGCCGGTAACAAACGGATCGCGCGGCGCAATCTGCTGTGCACGATGGCCGGCGACCATGTGGCCTTCTCGATATGGTCCCTGTGGTCGGTGATGGTGTTGTTCATGCCGGCGTCGGTCTACGGGTTTTCCGCCGGCGACAAGTTGCTGCTCGGCGCGGTCGCCACGCTGGTCGGTGGCTGCGTGCGTATCCCGTACACCCTGGGTATCGCGAAGTTCGGCGGCCGCAACTGGACGACCATCTCGGCATTCGTTCTGTTGATCCCGACGGCCGGCACCATCGTGCTGCTGGCCAACCCCGGACTGCCGCTGTGGCCGTATGTGGTGTGCGCGGCGCTGACCGGGCTGGGCGGCGGCAACTACGCGGCCTCGTTGGCCAACGTCAATGCGTTCTACCCGCAACGGCTCAAGGGTGCGGCGCTGGCCGTCAACGCCGGCGTCGGCAACCTCGGGGTCGCGGTGATCCAACTGGTCGGCCTCTTGGTGCTGGCCACAGCGGGCCACGAGGCACCGTACTGGGTGTGTGCCACGTATCTGGTGCTGCTGGCGGTCGTGGGCATCGCGGCGGCGGTGTTCATGGACAATCTCGAGCACCGCATCGAGATCAACCACATACGGTCGATCCTGTTCGACCGCGACACCTGGGTGATTTCGCTGCTCTACGTCTGTACGTTCGGCACCTGGATCGGGTTTTCGTTCGCGTTCGGGCAGGTCTTGGAGGTCAATTTCACGGCCAACGGCGAAACCGCGAAGCATGCGTCACTGCACGCCGCCCAAATCGCCTTCGTCGGCCCACTATTGGGCTCCCTCGCCCGGATATACGGCGGACGCTTGGCCGATCGCACCAGCGGCAGCCGCGTCACGCTCGGCGTGCTGGCCGGCATGATCGTGGCCGCCGGGATGCTGGTCGGCATCAGCACTTACACCGATCATGCCGCGGCGACAACAACCACCGCGATGGTGGGCTACGCCGTTTGGGTCGTCCGGGTCGTGGTGATCATCGGATTCATGGCGCTGTTCATCTTGTCCGGAATGGGCAATGGGTCGGTGTTCAAACTGATTCCGTCGGTGTTCCAGGCGCGCAGCAGGTCGCTGCTGGTCACCGACGCCGAACGCCGCCACTGGGCGCGTGCCATGTCGGGATCGCTCATTGGAATCTGTTCGGCGGTCGGCGCACTCGGCGGTGTGGGTATCAACCTGGCGCTGCGTGAGTCCTACCTCAGGAGCGGCACCGAGACGTCCGCGTACTGGGCGTTCCTGGCTTCCTATGTCGTTGCCGCCGTCCTGACCTGGATGATGTACGTACGCGGACCGGTTTCGGAGACAAAGGTCCACGACGCGAAGGCCCCAGCCGAGCTCGCCCGGGTGTGAACACCGCCTCAGCCATGGGCAACGCCCAGGCAATTGCCTTGTAACGCCGCTGAAATTTCCGAGGCATAGACATGTTGATATGGCCCAGCGGACCTCTGAGCCACTGCGGGGCTACCGCATTGCAGTGACATCGGCTCGCCGCGCCGACGAGCTGTGCGCGTTGCTGCGCCGCCAGGGTGCCGAGGTATGCAGTGCCCCGGCGATCTCCATGATCGCGCTGCCCGACGACGACGAACTCCACCGCAATACCCAGGCGTTGATTGCCGATCCGCCGGACATACTCGTGGCGCACACCGGCATCGGCGTTCGGGGCTGGATAGCCGCCGCCGAGGGGTGGGGGTTGGCCGGCGGGCTGATCGAAGTGCTGTCTACGGCCCGGGTCATATCTCGCGGGCCGAAAGCCACCGGGGAGTTGCGCGCCGCCGGGTTACGCGAAGAATGGTCCCCGGATTCGGAGTCGTCGCTGGAGGTTTTGGACTATCTGCTGCGATCCGGCGTATCCGGGAAGCGGATCGCCGTCCAACTGCACGGCGCCGCCGACGGTTGGGACCCGTTTCCAGAGTTTGTCGGCGGGTTGCGCTCGGCGGGTGCCGAAGTGGTGACTATCCGGGTATACCGCTGGAAACCAACACCATTGGGCGGTGAATTCGACCAGTTGGTCGCCGGCATCGCCCGAAGACAATTCGACGCGGTCAGTTTCACCTCGGCACCAGCCGCAGCGGCGGTACTGGAGCGCGGCCGCCAGTTGGGTATCGAGGAGCAGCTATTGGCGGCGCTGCGAAACGGTGTGCACGCGATGTGCGTGGGCCCGATCACGTCGCGCCCCTTGACGCGAAACGGCATCCCCACGTCGGCTCCGGAACGAATGCGGTTGGGGGCCCTGGCCCGGCATATCGCCGAAGAATTGCCACGGCTCGGACCGTGCACCCTAACGGCCGCAGGGCACGTCGTCGATATCCGCGGGACCTGCGTGCTGGTCGACGATTCCATCAAGACGCTGCCGGCATCGGGAATGGCGATTCTGCATGCGTTGGCCCGACGCCCCGGCGACGTCGTCGGGCGCGACAAACTGCTCGCCCTGTTACCCGGCAACGGCGACGACACCCACGCCGTCGACACCGCCGTGCTGCGGTTGCGAACGGCACTGGGCGACAAGAACATCATTGCAACGGTGGTCAAACGGGGCTACCGGCTGGCCGTCGACACGCAGGACGACGCATGAGTCTGATCCTGACGGCACACGGCACCCGCAGACCGGCCGGTGTCGCAATGATCGGCGACCTTGCCGCGCGGGTAAGCGCACTGATCGACCAGACTGTGCACGTTGCGTTTGTCGACGTGCTGGGACCCACACCCAGCGAAGTGCTCTCCGGATTGTCCCCGTTAGCGGTATCGGCCAAACCCGCAATCCTGGTGCCCGCCTTCTTGTCTCGCGGATACCACGTCCGAACCGACCTGCCGGCTCATGTCACCGCCAGCGGCCATCCGGACGTCACCGTCACCCCGGCATTGGGGCCCAGCCGCGAGATCACCAGAATCCTCGCCCACCAGCTGGTGAAATCCGGTTGGCGTCCAGGAGATTCGCTGATCTTGGCGGCGGCGGGAACATCGGACCGCCGAGCACACGCCGACCTGCACACCGCTCAGACGTTCCTGTCGACGCTTACCGGGTCCCACGTGGAGCTGGCGTTCGCGGCCACCGGCGGTCCGGATGTGTGCACGGCCGTTACCGACGCCCGCCGAAGCGGTGCTCGCCGCGTCGTGGTCGTCTCTTATCTGCTGGCCGAAGGTCTGTTTCAAGAACGACTTCGCGCCTGCGGTGCCGATCTGGTGACGCCGCCGCTGGGCGAGCATCCAGGATTGGCACGGTTGATCGCCGGACGATTCCGCGGCGCCATCCGGTGCCGATTGGACGGCCGGCGGATGCAACGCATGCCGAATTAGGTGGAAGGCAAGTTCTTTGCCGGCACGGCTCTGCCGGAATGGCACGCCGGCGTCACGGACGCTTGAACTTTGATCACATCCGCGCAATCCTGACACCATGGCCCATCACCAGGAGCCCTCACGCGGGCTCCTCGACCCGGTAGCCAAGATGCTGCGGCTGCCGTTCAGCACACCGGAATTCATCGACAAAATCGTTACCGGAAGCGTCAACCAGGTCGGCCGCCGAACGCTTTACATGCTGATTACCACCTGGGACGCCGCGGGCGGCGGTCCCTTTGCGGCCAGCGCCATCGCGTCCACAGGCCTGGCCAAGACCGCCGAAATCGTTCAGGCGATGTTTATCGGGCCGGTTTTCAACCCACTGCTGAAGATGCTGGGGGTCGACAAGATCGCCGTCCGGGCCTCGTTATGCGCGTCGCAGCTGGTCGGGCTGGGCATCATGCGCTACGGGGTGCGCTCGGAACCGCTGCATTCCATGTCGGTGGAGGCCCTTGTCGACGCGATCGGCCCGACGATGCAGCGCTACCTCGTCGGAGATATCAGCCGCGGCTAAACCATCGGGTAGGCCTCGCCAGGCCCGATAGCCCAGCGGTCGGCGCTGTCAGGCTGCGATCCGCGCGACCTGGATGTGGCCTTCGGGTGTGACGCGCGCCGGGTAAACCGGTACCGACACCCGCGGATCGTCCAGGCAGCGACCGTCGTCGAGCGCGAAAGCCTGCTTCAGAATCGGTGATTGGACCGTGACCCGGCCGCCGCGATCGCCGACGATCCCGCGGGACAGCACGGCCGCGCCGGAGAACGGGTCCACGTTGCCGACCGCGCGAACCGAGCCGTCGTCCAACCGGAACAGCGCCGCCTGGCTACCGTCGTCGAGCAGCACACCGACACCACGCCCGGGAATGAGCTGGTCGTACGCACACGCGGTGGTCCAGACCTGAATGTCGTTGAGAAGTGTCATGATTCCCTCCTTGACTATGAGCGCATCCGCGGCATGCCAATGGGCACAGGGACTTTGCGCCCGGCACGCTCGGTGAACGTCACGGTCGAGTCGACCGCGTCGGGGGCGTTGACGAAGGAGACGAACCGTGACAGTTTGTCCGGATCCTCCAGCACGCCCTTCCATTCGCACTTGTAGTTGGCAACGTGCCGCACCATTGCGGACTCGAATTCCTCGGCCAGGCCGAGTGAGTCTTCGCAGACGACCTCGCGCACGTGGTCGAGCCCCAGCGATTCCACCCACGGCGCGGTGCGTTGCAGCCGGTCGGCCGTGCGGATGTAGTACATGAGGAACCGGTCGATGTAACGGACCAGTGTCTCGGTGTCGAGGTCGCCGGCCAACAGCTGGGCATGCTTGGGAGTCATGCCACCATTGCCGCCCACGTAGAGGTTCCAGCCTTTTTCGGTGGCGATGACACCCACGTCCTTGCCGCGTGCCTCGGCGCATTCCCGCGCACAGCCCGAAACGCCCAGTTTGATCTTGTGCGGTGCGCGCAGGCCGCGGTAGCGCAATTCGAGATCGATGGCCAGCTGCACCGAATCCTGCTGCCCGTAGCGGCACCAGTCGCTGCCCACGCAGCTCTTCACGGTCCGCAGCGCCTTGCCATAGGCGTGGCCGGACTCCATGCCTGCGTCGACCAGCCGCTTCCAGATCAGCGGCAGCTGATCCACCCGGGCGCCGAACATGTCGATCCGCTGACCGCCGGTGATCTTGGTGTACAGCCCGAATTCCTGGGCGATCTGGCCGATCAGGATCAGGTGCTCGGGCTTGATGTCACCACCGGGGACCCGCGGGACCACCGAGTAGCTGCCGTTCTTCTGAATGTTGGCCAGAAAGTGGTCGTTGGAATCCTGCAGCGCGGCTTGCTCGCCGTCCAGGATGTGGTCGGAGCCGGTGGAGGCCAAGATCGAGGCGACCACGGGTTTGCAGATGTCGCAACCCTTTCCGCGGCCGAAACGCTCCAGCAGGCCGGAGAAGGTCCGGATCTCGGTGGCCGAAATGATCTCGAACAGCTCCGCCCGCGACTGGCTGAAGTGCTCGCACAGCGCCTTGGACTGCTCGACTCCTTCGGCTTCCAGCAGCTGCTTCAGCAACGGCACGCAGGACCCGCACGAGGTGCCGGCCGCGGTGCATGCCTTGAGGGCGGGCACATCGGCGCAACCGTCGGCGATCGCGCACTTCAGGTCGCCCTTGGTGACGTTGTTGCAGGAGCAGATCTGCGCCGAATCCGGCAGCGCCCCAACGCCCAACGCACCACCGCCCTGGCCGGATCCGGCCGGCGCGATCAGCGCCAGCGGATCCCCGGGCAACTCGCTGCCGACCATGGGCCGCAGCACCCCGTACGACGAGGCGTCACCCACGAGCACACCGCCCAGCAGTGTCTTGGCGTCGTCGGAGAGCACCAGCTTGGCGTAGGTGCGCTTCACCGCGTCGTTGATGACGACCTCGAGGCAGTTCTCGGTCGCGCCCATCGCGTCGCCGAAGCTGGCGACGTCGACGCCCAGCAGCTTGAGCTTTGTCGACAGATCCGCCTCCGGGAACTCGGCAGCACCGCCCAGCAGCCGGTCCGCCACCACCTCGGCGCTGGTGTATCCCGGTCCGACCAGGCCGTAGCAGCACCCCTCAATTGCCGCCGCTTCCCCGACCGCATAGATATCGGGATCGCTTGTCCGGCAAGACAAGTCGGTGAGTACGCCGCCACGTTGCGCGATCGCCAGGCCCGCCGCCTTAGCCAACTCGTCGCGCGGTCGGATGCCGGCGGCGAAGATCACCACGCCCGCATCGATGGTGTCACCGTCCGTTAGCCGCACCCGAACCGACGCTGAGCCATCTGAGTGTTCAACGGGCTCAATGGATTCAGTGCCCGTGCCAACGTGGACGGCGATCCCCAGGTCAGTGATCATGCGGGCGAGCAGGGCGCCGCCGGCCTCGTCGATCTGCTGGGCCATCAATCGGGGCATCATCTCGACGACGTGCGGCTGCAACCCGAAACGGCGCAGCGCATTGGCGGCTTCGAGTCCCAGCAGGCCGCCGCCGACGACCACTCCGGCGTCGGTGTGAGCCGAGTTCAGTGTGTGTTGGGCGCCGGCGCGGATAGCGTCGAGGTCGTCCAGCGTGCGGTAGACATGGCATTCGGGCAGGTCGTGCCCGGGCACCGGGGGGACGAATGCGTAGGAGCCGGTGGCCAGCACCAGGGCGTCGTAGCCGTGGCGCCGCCCGTCGGCGGTGACGACCGACTTGGTCGCGCGGTCGATCTCGGTCACCCGGGTGTTGAGCAGCAACCGGACCCGGTCGTCACCGGCATAGTCGTTGCCTGGCAATGCGAGTTGGCCGCGGTCCCAGGTTTCGGTGTAGGACGTCAGCCCGACCCGGTCGTAGGCAGCGTCGGACTCCTCGGCCAGCACCGTGATCCGCCACACGCCGCTGGTGTCGCGGGCACGCAGTGCCTCCACCAGTCGGTGGCCCACCATGCCGTGTCCCACCACGATCACGTGACGCCGGCCGGGCGATTCCCCGTCGCGCGCGCGAGTAGTTCCGGCTGAGGCCATGCCATGAAGGTTAAAGGCGGAAAATTGCCGCAAAATCGCCTAGTGTGACAGCCCGATGACATGGCGCTCACAGCTGGGAACGGTCTGTGTGACTGCGTTCACTATCGGCGAAAACCCCGGTGGAACTTTAGCGGAGTCGACTCATGTTCTACGAGATAGCCAGGCCGGCACAGCGCCGGACACAGCTAACTCACAAGGAAGCATAAGGAGATATCCATGAGCAATCTCGCATTGTGGTCACGTCCGGCCCGGGGCGCCTGGGATGCCGACCGCTTGTTGCGTGACTTCTTCGGTCCCGCGGCGGTGACGGACTGGTACAAGCCGGCGACCAAGGGGTTCAGCCCGGCTGCGGAGATCCTCAGAGACGGCGATGACGCCGTGGTCCGTCTGGAGCTGCCGGGTGTCGACGTCGACAACGACGTCAACGTCGAGGTCGACCTTAGGAACGGGGTGAGCCACCTGGTCATCCACGGTGAACACCGGGACGAACACGCGGAGAACACGGACGGGCGCGTCCTGAAGGAGATCCGTTACGGATCATTCCGCCGCTCGTTCCAGCTGCCCGCCCACGTCACCGGGGAGGCCATCACCGCGTCATATGACGCCGGCGTCCTGACGGTGCGGGTCAGCGGCGCCTACGCGGGAAATCAGCCCGGAAATCAAGCACAGCGCATCGCGATCACGAAGTAACCGGTTAGTCCGGCGACCCGATCCGGCGGGGTGGATGGCTCCGCCGGATCAGCCGGTTGCGGACCCGGTCCGCGCCGAAGGTCGACCTCTCCGGTGGGCTCGGCCGGCGCTGCGATGTCCTGTGCATCGCCGCGGAGTGCGGATACCATCAGGTGACGTATTGTGATCCGAAACACCATCAGCTTCCAGGGAGATACGTTGTCCGCCTCTGCTGAAATCGCCGAACTGCACGACCTCGTCGGCGGTCTGCGGCGGTGCGTGACCTCGCTGAAGTCGCGATACGGCGACGACCCGGCCATGCGCCGCATCGTCATCGACGCCGACCGGATCCTCACCGACATCGAATTGCTCGACACCGATGTCTCCGAGTTGGACCTGGATCGCGTCGATGCCCAGTATTCCGGCGAGAAGATCGCCATCCCCGACACCGACTACGACCGCGATTTCTGGCGCGACGTCGACGACGAAGGTGTCGGCGGTCACAGTAGATACTGACAACCAAACCCCGCCGAAAACAGGGCCCTCTATCTGTGTACCCTTCGACGAGATACCACTCGAAGAGGATCACACCAGATGAGCGCACCCACGGCGAACCGTCCTGATACCGGCGTTTTCTCACCCACCCGGGCGCAAATCCCCGAACGGACCCTGCGCACCGACACCTGGTGGTGGGCACCGCTGGTCACCAACATCGGGTTCCTGGCGTTCATCGTCTATGCGACCACCCGGGCTTTTTGGGGCAGCGGCTACTGGGTCGAGAAATACCACTACCTGACACCGTTCTACTCACCGTGCGTCAGCGCGTCCTGCGAGCCCGGCGCAAGTCACCTCGGCGTCTGGTTCGGACCCTTCCCGTGGTGGATTCCGTTGGGAATGCTGGTATTACCGTTCCTACTGGGTTTCCGGCTGACCTGCTACTACTATCGCAAGGCCTACTACCGGTCGGTGTGGCAGTCACCGACCGGTTGCGCGATACCCGAGCCGCGGGCCCACTACACCGGCGAAACCCGGCTTCCGCTGATCATCCAGAACAGCCACCGGTACTTCTTCTACGTTGCCGTGGTGGTGTCGGTGATCAACACCTACGACGCGGTCACGGCCTTCCATTCACCATCCGGTTTCGGCTTCGGTTTGGGCAACGTCATTTTGGTGACCAACGTGCTGCTGCTGTGGGCCTACACAATCTCCTGCCATTCATGCCGGCACGTGACCGGCGGCCGCCTCAAGCATTTCTCCAAACACCCAGTCCGGTATTGGATCTGGACGCAGGTCAGCAAGCTCAACACCCGGCACATGCTCTTCGCGTGGATCACGCTGGGCACGCTGTCGCTGACCGACTTCTACATCATGCTGGTGGCCACCGGAACCATCACTGACTTGAGATTTATTGGCTGACTAGCCATTTCAGTAACACCCCAAAGATAAGGCTGAGCGAGGTTTCATGGTTGAGGTCGAACGGCACTCTTACGACGTGGTCGTCATCGGTGCCGGCGGCGCGGGGTTGCGGGCGGTCATCGAGGCACGCGAACGCGGCTTGAAGGTCGCGGTGGTGTGCAAGTCGCTGTTCGGCAAAGCCCACACGGTGATGGCCGAGGGCGGCTGCGCTGCCGCGATGGGCAACACCAACCCGAAAGACAACTGGAAGACCCATTTTGGCGACACCATGCGCGGCGGAAAGTTCCTGAACAACTGGCGCATGGCCGAACTGCATGCCAAGGAAGCCCCGGACCGCGTCTGGGAGCTGGAGACCTACGGCGCCCTGTTCGACCGCCTCAAAGACGGCAAGATCAGTCAGCGCAACTTCGGCGGCCACACCTACCCGCGGCTGGCCCACGTCGGCGACCGCACCGGCTTGGAGTTGATCCGCACCATGCAGCAGAAGATCGTATCGCTGCAGCAGGAGGATTACGCCGAACTCGGCGACTACGAGGCGCGGATCAGGGTGTTCGCCGAATGCACGATCACCGAGTTGCTCAAAGACGGTCCGGAGCACGAAGAGCGGATTGCCGGAGCGTTCGGCTACTGGCGCGAAAGCGGCCGGTTCATCCTGTTCGAAGCCCCAGCGGTGGTGCTGGCCACCGGCGGGATCGGCAAGTCGTTCAAGGTGACGTCCAACTCCTGGGAGTACACCGGCGACGGGCACGCGCTGGCGCTGCGGGCCGGCGCGTCCCTGATCAACATGGAGTTCGTCCAGTTCCACCCGACCGGCATGGTGTGGCCGCCCAGCGTGAAGGGGATCCTGGTCACCGAGGGTGTCCGCGGCGACGGCGGGGTGTTAAAGAACAGCGAAAACTCTCGTTTCATGTTCGACTACATCCCGCCGGTGTTCAAAGGCCAGTATGCCGAGAGCGAGCAAGAAGCCGACCAGTGGCTCAAGGACAACGACTCGGCCCGTCGTACCCCTGATCTGCTGCCCCGCGATGAGGTCGCGCGGGCGATCAACTCCGAAGTCAAAGCCGGTCGGGGCACCCCGCACGGCGGCGTCTACCTGGACATCGCATCCCGGCTGACGCCCGAGGAGATCAAACGGCGGCTGCCGTCGATGTATCACCAGTTCATGGAGCTGGCTGGGGTGGACATCACCAAGGAGCCGATGGAAGTTGGGCCCACCTGTCACTACGTTATGGGCGGCGTCGAGGTCGACGCCGACACCGGCGCGGCCACGGTTTCCGGGCTGTTCGCCGCCGGCGAGTGCTCCGGCGGTATGCACGGGTCCAACCGGCTGGGCGGGAACTCGCTGTCGGACCTGCTGGTTTTCGGCCGGCGGGCGGGCTTGGGCGCCGCCGACTACGTGCGGGCGCTGAGCAGCCGTCCGACGATTTCACCGGAGGCCGTCGACGCCGCCGCCAAGCAGGCGCTCAAGCCGTTCGAGGGGCCGACGGACGGTTCGGCGTCGGAGAACCCGTACGCACTGCAAATGGATTTGCAGCACGTGATGAACGACCTGGTCGGCATCATCCGCAAAGAAGACGAGATCACCAGGGCATTGACACTGCTGGGCGAGCTGTGGAAGCGGTACCAGAAGGTGCAGGTGGAAGGGCATCGTCAATACAACCCGGCCTGGAACCTGGCCATCGATCTGCGCAATATGCTGCTGGTCAGCGAGTGCGTGGCCCGGGCCGCACTGGAACGCACCGAAAGCCGGGGCGGTCACACCCGTGACGATCATCCCGGCATGGACACCAACTGGCGCAACACCTTGCTGGTCTGCCGCGCCGCGGGCGATGGGGACACCGGCGACGATCCCCATATCACCATCACCCGGGAGTCACAGGTGCCGATGCGACCGGACTTGCTGGAACTCTTCGACATTTCCGAGCTGGAGAAGTACTACACCGACGAAGAGTTGGCCGACCATCCGGGACGGAGATCGTAATGGGTTACAACGCTAGCCTGCGAGTGTGGCGGGGCGACGACAGCGGCGGCGAACTCCGCGACTTCACCGTCGAGGTCAACGAGGGCGAGGTGGTACTCGACGTCATCCACCGTCTGCAGCAGACCCAGACGCCCGACCTGGCGGTGCGCTGGAACTGCAAGGCCGGCAAGTGCGGATCATGCTCGGCGGAGATCAACGGCAGGCCGCGGTTGATGTGCATGACCCGGATGTCGACGTTCGCCGAGGACGAGGTGGTCACCGTCACGCCGCTGCGCACCTTCCCGGTGATTCGCGATCTCGTCGCCGACGTGTCCTTCAACTACGAAAAGGCCCGCGAGATACCGTCTTTCGCGCCGCCGAAGGATTTTCAGCCGGGCGAGTACCGGATGGCGCAGGCCGATGTCCAGCGCTCGCAGGAGTTCCGCAAGTGCATTGAGTGCTTCCTGTGCCAGAACGTCTGCCACGTCATCCGCGACCACGAGGAAAACAAGCAAGCATTTGCCGGACCGCGGTTCTTGATGCGGATCGCCGAACTCGAGATGCATCCGCTGGATACCCGCGACCGGCGCAAGGAAGCCCAGGAAGCTCACGGGCTGGGATACTGCAACATCACCAAATGCTGCACCGAGGTGTGCCCGGAAAACATCAAGATCACCGACAACGCGCTGATCCCGATGAAAGAGCGCGTGGTCGACCGCAAATACGACCCCGTCGTGTGGCTGGGTAACAAGCTGTTCCGGCGCTAGCTGGCTGTAGGTCGTGTCAAGTCATAGGTGGTGCGTGGGGCATTGTCGCCGGTGGTTGCTGGCGTTAGAAGACCTGGCCGGAGTGCGCGGTGTGCTGTGAGGAGTGCCGAGCGCCCACGCTGACTTATGCGACCTCACACGGTTGGTGGGTCATC
>NZ_UPHQ01000169.1 GCF_900566055.1 Mycobacterium innocens | reverse complement strand
ACAACATAGGCAACCCGCGGCGGCGCAACTGGTTTTCGGGGACGCGACAAGGTAGACAGGCACTCACGGGGCTCCGGCAGCGAGAGGGATGTGGTGTTCATCCGCTACCGCGAGCCCCGCCTCATCCGATTGCGCGACACACAATCGTTATCACATCGTTATCATCTGTCACTACAGTCACACGGGTTTGTGAACAGGCTCTTACAGATGATGGCCAGGTGCACGTTGCCGTCGCCGGCGTGGCCGCAACCGATCGCGGCGCCGCCTGCCGCCCCCGCCAGCGCGCGTGCGGCACTGAGGAACTTCGGCATCGACGCGCGCGGCACGACGGTGTCGATGATGTCGTCGGCGCCCGCGGCTTTTGCCGCCCAAAACGCCTTCTCGCGCGCCTCGATCAGCTTGCGCGCCGAGCTTCCTTCCAGTACGTAGGCGTCGATGGCTCCCATTTCGGCCAGCATCTCGCTGGCCGTCTCGACATCCTCGAGTAGCCGATCCGCGGTGCGATTCTCCACTGCCACAAGAAGATACGCTTGACAGCTGTCGCGGACTTGGTCCGGAATGCCCAGCTCCAGGTTCTGGGTGTGCACGAGCGCGGCCATCGTCAGATTGTCGATGTATTCCAGGATGTAGGGCGCCAGCCCGCTGGCGACGATCTTGGGCACCGCCGCCATGACTTGATCGAAGTCGGCGAACGGGGCCAGCACGCTGGCGCTGTGGTCCAGGCGTGGATGCAGCTTGACGATCACCTCGGTGGCCAGCGCCAAGGTGCCTTCCGAGCCGACGATGAGCTGGGTCAGGTCGTAGCCGGTGGACACCTTGGCGATCTTGCCGCCGGTTCGGATGATCTCGCCGGTCGGCAGCACTGCCTGCAACCCGAGCACGTTATGACGAGCTATCCCGTACTTGACCGCGCGCATACCGCCGGCGTTCGTGCCGACGTTGCCGCCGACGCTCGACGACAGCTCGCCTGGATGAACCATGTACCCCAGCCCGGTATCGGCGGTCGCGGCGTCCAGTTCGGTCAGCGTCACCCCGGGCTGGACGACGGCGACCTGGTTAGCGGTGTCCACCTCCAGCACCCGATTCATTCGTTCGAACGAGATCAGCAGGCCGTCCCGGCACGGACGCGCCGCCCCCGACAAGCCGCACCCGGACCCGCGTGCCGTCACCGGCACGCCGTGGTCGGAGCCGGCCATCAGTAGTTGCGAAACCTGTTCTGCGGTGGCCGGTTTGACGGCGTACGCCGGCCTCTGCGGCGGTTGCGCCAACTCCTCGTCGTGGGAATAGTCGTCGGGAATTGCGTCGCCGGTGAGCACATTAGCGCTCCCGACAATGTCCACCAGCCGCGCTGTGATGTCACTCATGGAAGGCCTCGTGTTTCTGCCGTGCCGACAGCGACTCACTCTATAGCCGGCTGCGGCCGAAAATCTCAGTCGGTTCTCAGTCGCGCGGAGCATTCTGCGGTGGCCACCCAAAACCTCGTCCTTGCCCGCCGGAATGGGTGGTGTCGTGCTGGCGGTGGTGACGGCGCTGGTGGTGCTGGCCGCGCTCAGTGTGCGCAGCGGCATCATTTTCGGGTTGGTGATTCTGGCCTGGCCGCTGCGCGCAGGTTGCGCGGCCGACGTGGCACATTCTTGACGGCGCAGCCGCCAAAGGTCCCCGCTTCGGCCCGACTCGCGTTGGCGGGCAGGCGATTACCACGGGCGTTGGGCGCCCAGGCCAGGTGCGGGGGTAAAGACGACCGGCAGCTTGCCCAGCCCGGTCATGCTCGGGTTTCCCAGATACTGGTGCACGCCGTCGAGGTCGACCCGGTAGTCGGGGATGCGGTCGAGGACTGCCTTGACCATCACCTCGGCCATCAGTCGTGCCAGATGAGATCCGATGCAGCGGTGGGGTCCGAGGCCGAAGGCCAGGTGGCGGTTGGGAGTGCGGTCGAGGACGATCACCTCCGGTTGGTCGAACTCGTGCTCGTCGTGGTTGGCGGCCAGCCAGCTGATGACGACGCGGTCGTTGCGGCGCAGCTGTTGGCCCCCGACGGTCACGCCGCGGGTGACGGTGCGGCTCAGTTGCTGGTTGACCGAAAAGTAGCGCAGGAATTCGTCGGTGGCGGTGCGGTAGAGCTCGGGGCGCTCGATGAGTTGTTGGCGCAGCTGTGGGTGGGTGCCCAGGTGTAGCAGGGTCAGCGCGGTCTGTGAGGTGGTGGTGTCGACTCCGCCGGCGATGAGGTTCCAGATGATGTTGCGCAGCTGCTCGTCGGACAGACGCTGGCCGTCGAATTCGAGCTGGATGAGGAAGCTGGTCAGATCGTCGTGTGGGTCGGCCCGTCGGTTGGCGGCGAACTCCAGGACGTCGTGCATCATGGCGGGCGCGGCGGCCAGGGCGTTGGCGTACTCGGGGCTGTCTTGCGGTACGGCCATGACGGAGTGGAACAGGTTGGCATACAGGTGCCAATTGTCATACGGCAGCCCCATCAATCTCATGGTCAAGATGGCCGGGACCGGGCTGGCGTAGTCGAGTACCAGGTCCATGTGCCCGTCGGCGCTGTGCTGGTCGAGAAACCAGTGCGCCGATTTCTCCATGAACGGCCGCATCTTCTGTACGGCGCCCGGGGAGAAGAACGGCGCCAGGGCGTGGCGCAGGGCCAGGTGGTAGGGGCCGTCGACCTCGCCGATGCCCAATGCCGGGTGACCTTCGGGACGTGGCACGCCCATCTCACCCTGGTAGTCGATGCCGTCGGGCGCGTTCGGTTCGTATTTGTGGGCGAAGGTGTCGCCGTCCCGGGCGGCCTGGCTGACCGCGTCGTAGCTGGTGAGAAACCAGAAGCCGCCGTAGTTTTGGTTCCATGCCACCGGGCAGGTGCGGCGGAGTTCGGCGTTGACGGCCAATTCGTTGAGGTTGAAGTCGTCGGAATGATGGTCGAAATCGACTATCGCGTCTGGGCTGACGCCTGGGTGGGTGACCATCGAAAAGCCTTTCCTGGCAAGTGCGTTATTGCTTCGTCGGCTTATTAGGCTATCTTTGCATTATTACGCATTTGAGGATGCGGAGGTAGCGTCATCGAGGATTGGTCGGCAGGAGCCACCATCGGCGGGGCGGCGATCCCGGGCACGCCCGACCTGGCTCGGATGCGACGGCAGCGATATGCGCGGTTGCAGGCCGAACTTGCGGCCGGCGGTCTCGACGGGCTGGTGTTGCTGGGCTCCAGCGCGGTGACGTATGCGACCGGTGCTGCGATGCCGGCCGTCGCCGGTGACCGGGCTGCGCTGTTCCGCGCGGTCGCCGTAGTGGTTGCCGGGGAGTCGGCGCCGCACCTGTACACCGTGTTCGACGACGGTGTGCCGGCAGAGGTGCAGCTGCATGGGCCGTTGTTCCCGGATCTCGACGAGGCGATGGCAGGGCTCGCCGCGGCGCTGGGCGAGCACTTCGTTTCCGGCGCTCGGGTAGGTGTCGATCATCTGTCTCATCCGATGCTGCGCGGCGTTTCCGGCCTCGATTGGGTGGATGCGTCCGTGGTCCTGGGCGCGGCCAAGCTGGTGAAAACCGTCGACGAGGTGTCGTGTATTCGCCAGGCGCAGCGGCTCAACGAGCTGGCGATGGTCGACGCGCTGCGCCTATTGCGACCTGGTGTCCGGCAGACCGATCTGAGTGCGGTGTTTCTTCGCCGGGTGTTCGAGCTTGGCGCGTCAGCGGGCGGGATCGATCCGATCTGGCAGGTGATGGCCCCGAGTCGCGAACTGGGACCGTGGACGCTGCACGGTGATCTGGCCTACCCGACCGTCACGACTGACCGGTTCCTGCGCCATGGCGATGTCATCTGGGTGGACGCCGGTGTGATGTGGCAGGGGTACGTGTCCGACTATGGCCGCACCTGGATTGTGGGCGCCGGCCCGAATGTTAGGCAACTAGGACAGTTTCGTCGCTGGCGGGCGGTCGTCGACGCGTGTCTGGAGGTCCTTGGGCCGGGGGTGTCCGGCTTGCGGCTGGGCGAGGTTGCGATCGACGCCAACGATGGTGTCCGGCCGTGGATCGAGCATTTCTATCTCGCGCACGGCGTGGGCACCGATAGTGCCGAAATGCCCTTGATCGGAACGGATTTCGGTGTGGACTTCGACTCGCGGCTGGTCATGCGGCCGGGCATGGTCGTGGTGTTGGAGCCGGTGATCTGGGAGGACGGTGCTGCCGGTTATCGTTCCGAAGACATTGTGGCCGTGACCGATGCCGGATGGGTCAAACTCAGCGGCTGCAGCTACGACCCTTATGGGTTTGCCGCATGAGCCCCGTGCCGCGGGATCGCGGGGTGCGCATCGGGATGATGAGCCTCGAGGACGACGCTCGGGTCGACTTCGGCTGGTTGCGGGCTCAGCGGCGTGAAAAAGTGTTTTCCGCCATGGAAACCCACGATCTGGACGCACTGCTGCTTGGCGGTGCGGGCAACGTGCACTACGTGTCGGGGGCGCGGCTGCTCGGCCGCGCCGGGGTGCTGCCGTTCGCGCCGGCCGCGGTGGTGGTGCGGTCGACCGCGCGGGTGCACCTGCTGTCGACCTGGGACGAGGGGGTACCGCCGGAGATCACGCGTCCGGACCTGTATGGGTTGAGCTGGAATCCGGCCAATCTGATGGATTCGTTGGCTTCGATTCCCGGCTTGCGCGAGTCCGCCCGGGTGGGTATCGACGGATTGACACCGATGTTCGCCGGGTTGATTTCTCAGCTGACCGGCTCGGCCGAACTGGTCGACGCCGATTCGATACTGGCGGCTGCGCGCCGGATCAAGATGGCCGAGGAGATCACCTGTCTCGAAGTGGCGTCGGCCATTTCGGAGTCGGCGTTAGGCGCCATGGAAGACGCATTGTGGCCTGGCATTACCGAGCGTGACCTGCTCGGGGTGTACTACGAACAGGTGGCGCGGCTGGGCGCGCCGACCGCGCCGTCGGAGAGTGTTTGCTTTGCAACGCCTTCGTGTGGGCCGGTGTGGTTTCGGCACCTGGCGTCGGAGCGTCCTATCGGGGACGGCGAACTGGTGGTGCTGGCCCCGGGCGCGTTGTACGCCGGCTATGAGGCCGGCCTGGCGCGTACCCGAGTGGCGGGGGAGTCGGCTCCGGCAGGGTCGGCGGATCTGGTGGCGCGGTGTGCTGTCGGCATGGACGCGCTGCTGGCCGCCTGCCGAGCGGGCAACACCGGCGCGGACCTGTATCGAGCGTGGGAGGACGCCGGTAATCGGGAGTCGCCGGTGCCGTTAGCTCACGGACTGGGGCTCGGTGCTGAACCGCCGGTCATCGGTTTGGGGCGTGGCAGCGACGCCGTGCTCGACGAGGGCATGGTGCTGAGCGTGCAGTCCTGGGTCGCCGCGGAGGGCGTGGGGGGTTGCCTGGAGCGGGCCACCGTCGTCATCGAGGGCGGGGGAGCATCGATACTGACTCGCTATGGAAGGTTGTAATGTTTGGCAGCCGAGCCGTTTTCAACCATGTCGGGTTGTGCGTCAGCGATCGCCGGCGATCACGCAGATTCTATGAGGGCCTGCTCGGGTTCGAGTTCTGGTGGGAACTCGATGCGCCCGACGAAGGCACGGACCGGCTGCTGCAGCTGCCGAAGCCGATCGGACTGCACGCGACGTATCTGGTGCGCGACGGGTTGGTGCTGGAGCTTCTCGACTATTCGGAGCGCGCGGTCCACGCCGGAGCGCAGCGGGTCATGGACCAGGTGGGGCTTACCCATATCTCGTTTTCCGTGCCTGACCTTCCTCACGTGGTGGCCAGCGCCGAGAGCTTCGGCGGATCGGTGGTGGACGGGTCGGTGTCGGAGCAATCGGCAATGATCCGCGATCCGGATGGCCAACTGCTCGAACTGTTGTCGGATCAGTGGCTGGCGGTGCTGCCGCCGCGTCGACAGTGAAAATCTTTGGGGCAAAGCCTGTTCCGCCGATGCGACGTCCTCGGGTCGCGGGTCAGCGGCGTACGAGTAGGTCGGCCGGCTCACCCTCGATCGGGATCTCGCGACCCCACAGCAGCGTGGGAATACGGCTGTGCGGCGTGGGATAGGGCGCGCGGGTAGGTGGCCATCTCCTCGGCGCTCAGTTGGCGCAGTACACTCGCCGGGCAGTGCCTGCTCCACGAAAACCCGGAGTTTGTCTGGCGTAAGGTGCGCCTCGTGAGATCTTCGATAAAGCGGATTGCGCTCAGCACCGGCGGCGGTGATGCGCCCGGGCTCAATGCCGTCATCCATGCGGCCACCCTGGCCGCACGTAATCGTGACTGGGAAGTCGTCGGGGTCCGCGACGGCCTCAACGGGTTGTTGTTGCCGGGCGCCTATCCCGACGGCGGGTTGATGGAACTCACCCGCGACCGGGTCCGCGGCATCATCCACCAGGGCGGCACCATCATCGGTACCACCAATCGCGGCAACCCCACCGCCTATCCGGTGCAACAAAGCGACGGCACCTGGATCGAGATGGACCGCACCAAAGAACTGTTGGGCCGCTTCGAGGAACACGGAATCGATGCACTGATCCTGGTCGGCGGCGACGGATCGATGGCGATAGGCCAGCACCTGCACAACGCCGGGCTGCGGCTGGTCGGGGTTCCCAAGACGATCGACAACGACCTGGACAAGACGACCTCGACATTCGGCTTCGACAGCGCCGTCGACTTCGCCTCGGAGTGCATCGACCGGCTGTTCACCACCGCGACATCGCACGGTCGCATCATCGTGGTGGAGGTGATGGGCCGCTACGCCGGCTGGATCGCCCTGAACGCCGGCATGGCGTCGGGAGTACACGCGATCCTCATCCCGGAGATCCCATTCAGTCTCGACCCGGTGGCGGCGGTGATCCGGGACCGCGAACGGCACGGCGCGAAGTTCTCCATCGTCTGCGTCGCCGAGGGCGCCCGGCCGGTCGGCGGCGAGGTGTCGATCGTGGGCAAGTCGGTGGGGCAGGCGGAGCGTCTTGGCGGCATCGGCGCCAAAGTGGCCGCCGAGCTCGAACGGATGACCGGACGCGAGGCACGCACCGTGGTGCTCGGCCACTTGCTGCGGGGCGGCTCGCCGACCTCGTTCGACCGCTTGCTCGGTCTGCGCTTCGGCGCCGCGGCCGTGCGGGCTCTCGACGAGGGGCACAGCGGTGTCATGGTGGCGCTGAATCCACCGACCGTCGACTACGTGCCACTCGCCGAGGCCACCCACCGGCAAAAGACGGTCCCGCTTGACTGCGACTCGATTCTGACCGCGCGGGATATGGGGATCAACTTCGGGGATGAAATGCCCACCCATAGCGCGATCGGTGGATGACCCGACGGCGATGTCCGGGTGACGATCTCATCGCAGCCACGCTGAGATCGACGTTATCGTCATCGTCTCCGCACCTATCCGCGATGGTGTGGATTTCGGCGTGAGCCGGTGCGATGCAAGGGAATTCATTGCCTCGACACCACCTGCTGCTCCAGCTCGAGGATCTGCCGGGTGGTCTTGACCACCACATCGGGGTTGAGGCTGATCGAGTCGATACCGATGCGGACCAGGAACTCGGCCATATCCGGGTAATCCGACGGCGCTTGCCCGCACAGCCCCGAGTGAATCCCGTTGCGGCGACAGCCTTCCACGGCCAGCCGGATCATCTCCTTGACACCTTCGTCGCGTTCGTCGTAGTCGAAGGCCACGATCTCGCTGTCGCGGTCGACACCGAGCGTGAGCTGCGTCAAATCGTTGGAGCCGATGGAGAAACCGTCGAAGCGCTTGGCGAACTCGTCGAGAAGGATGACGTTGTTCGGGATCTCGCACATCGCATACACCTCGAGCCCGTTGCGGCCGCGCTGCAAACCGTGTTCGGCCATCGTCTGCAGCACCAGGTCCGCTTCGGCGACGCGGCGGACGAACGGCAGCATGATGACGACGTTGGTCAGGCCCATCTCCTCACGCACCCGTTGCATCGCACGGCATTCCAGCGCGAAACCCTCGGCGTAAGCGGGGTGCGCGTAACGCGAGGCTCCGCGGAAGCCGAGCATCGGGTTGCTCTCGGTCGGCTCGAACCCGCTCCCGCCGATCAGGCTGGCGTATTCGTTGGTCTTGAAGTCCGACATTCGCACCACCACGGGCTTGGGCCAGAAGGCCGCCGCGATCGTGCCGATGCCCTCCGAGAGCCGCTGGACGAAGAACTCGCCCCCGTCGGCATAGCCGTAGGTGAGCCGATCGATCATCCGGCGCGCCTCCGCGTCGTCGACCTTGTCCGGATGCAGCAGGGCCAGCGGGTGCACCTTGATGTATTCGCTGACGATGAATTCCATTCGGGCCAGCCCGACACCGTCGTTGGGCAGGAACGAGGTCTTGAAAGCCAGATCGGGATTGCCCAGATTGATCATGATCTGGGTTCGTGGCCTGTTTAGATTCGCTACTTCGGTGCGGTCGACGTGGAAGCCCACCTCGCCGCGGTACACCCGCCCGGTGTCGCCTTCCACGCATGACACCGTGACGGCCTGGCCATCGGGGACGCTGGTGGTGGCATCGCCCGCACCGACCACGGCCGGGATGCCCAGCTCGCGCGCGATGATCGCCGCGTGGCAGGTGCGTCCGCCGCGGTTGGTGACGACGGCGGCGGCGGTCTTCATCACCGGTTCCCAGTCCGGTGTGGTCGTGTCGGCGACCAACACCTGGCCGGGCCGGAAGTCCGACAGCCGCCCGAGGTTGTCGATCCGTTTCGCGACGCCCGTTGCGACCTTCTCGCCGACCGAGCGGCCCTCGGTGAGGATCTCGTGCTTTTCGTCGGAGCCTTCCAGCACATAGGTTTCTATGGTCGTCAGGCTGCGTTGGGAGGCCACCGTCTCGGGGCGCGCCTGCACGATGTAGAGCTTGTCATCCAGACCGTCTTTGGCCCACTCGATATCCATCGGGCGCGCGTAATGCCGCTCGATGGTGCAGGCGTAGCCGGCCAGTTCGAGTACGTCCTCGTCGGTGATGCAGAACCGGGCACGGTCGGCCTTCGGCGCGGGGATGTTGCGGGTGGTCTGCTTCGTCCCGCCCTCGACGAAGACCATCTTCACCGCCTTGTCACCGATCAGGCGGCGCAGCACGGCGCGGTGTCCGGCCAGGTAAGTCGGCTTGTGGACGTAGAACTCGTCGGGGTCGACGGCACCCTGCACCACGTTTTCGCCCAACCCGTAGGCGCCGGTGACGAAAACGACGTCGTTGAAGCCGGATTCGGTGTCGATGGTGAACATCACCCCGGAGGAGGCAAGGTCGGAGCGCACCATTTTCATCACCCCGATCGACAGCGACACCTTGAACTGGTCGAAGCCCTGGTCGATGCGATAGTGGATGGCCCGGTCGGTGAACAGGCTGGCGAAACACCGGCGGCAGGCGTCGAGCAGGCTCTCGGCGCCGGTGATGTTGAGAAAGGTTTCCTGTTGGCCGGCGAAGCTGGCCGTCGGCAGGTCCTCGGCGGTCGCCGAGCTGCGCACCGCGAGACTGACATCCTCGCCGTACTCTTCCTGAAGCATGCGGTAGGCAGCCACGATCTCGGCCGCCAGGTCGCCGGGAAGTCCCGCGCCGTAGACGATTTCACGGGCGCGTTTGCCTTTGCGCGCCAGCGCGGTGACGTCGTCCGGATCGAGATTGTCGAGCTGGGCGTGCAGCGCGTCCCAGGCGCCGGCGCTGTCCAGCATGTGTCTGTAAGCCTGGGCGGTGATGGCGAACCCGTGCGGGACACGGATGCCCTGCTCGGACAGCTTCTGATACATCTCGCCGAGCGAAGCGTTTTTGCCGCCGACGAGCGGGACGTCCTCGATACCGAACTCTTCGAAGAAGCGAATGTAGTTGAACTTGCTCATGATATTCCTCCGGTTGCGTGTTAGTAGGTGTCGTAGGATCCGTTGTTGGCTTTGCGCAAGGCCCAGACGTAGTCGGCGCGTTCACGGGCCTCGAAATCCTGGTCGGGAGCCGCCAGCAGCCCGCGAACCTCATTGAGGGTGTGAAAACCCTTGCGGTTCATCCAGTCGCACAATCCGTTCAGCAGCACGCCGGCGTATTCCGGACCGTGGCGCAGCAGCGCCGACGCCGACTGCACCACGTCAGCCCCCGCGAGCAGATACTTGGCCACGTCGGCTGCGTGCTCGACCCCGGTACTGGCCGCCAGCGAGGCACGAATCCTCGCGCACAGCAACGCGATCCAGGTCAGCGGTAGACGGGTGTCCGCCGGTGTCGACAGCGTGACCGTGCGCACGGTGGTGAGTGTTTCCGGGTCGATATCGGGCTGCAGAAACCGGTTGAACAACACCAGCCCGTCCGCAGCGGCGGCGTCCAGCCGGTGGGCCATGTCGGCCGTCGCGCTGAAATAGGGGCTGAGCTTGACGGCGACCGGTACCGTGGTGGCGGCTTTGACCGCGGCCAGCACATCGAGATGGCGCTGCTCCACGGCAGCGCCGTCCAGGACTGTGGGGCCGGGATCGCCGGGAAGGTGGTAGATGTTCACCTCGATCGCCGCCGCGCCAGTGTCCTGCATGGACCGCGCGTAGCGCGCCCAGCTGCCGGGCGTGGACGCGTTGAGGCTGGCGATGACCGGGATGTCGACGGCGGCGGCGGCACGCTCGACCAGACGCAGATAGCGGTGTCCGCCACCGCCGTTCTCGAGGCCTTCGGGAAAGTAGCTCAGCGACTCGGCGTAGCTTTCGCTGCCCTGGGTGGCCATCCGTTCGTCGTGTTCGGCTTCGCGACGCAGTTGTTCTTCGAACAGCGAATAGAGCACCACCGCGCCGACACCGGCGTCGGCGAGGCGGCGCACGCCGTCGGCGTTGCGGCTCAGTGGCGATGCCGAGGCCACCAGCGGGTTGCGCAGGCTCAGTCCGAGGTAGCGGGTGGACAGGTCCATCAGCACTCCCTTCGCGCATCGGACGGGAACTCCTGCGGAGTCCGAGAAGCCATGTCCTCGTAGACCATCCACCGCTGGTCGATCGACTCCTGCGCCAGCGCAAGCAGCCGGTCGGCCTCGTCGGGATCAGAATTGGTGAGGCTTCGGTAGCGCAGCTCGCGGTTGCGGAAGTCGGCGAGCGAAACGCGGGGACGGTGCGAATCCAGCAGAAACGGGGGCTTGCCGGTAGCCCGTAGTACGGGGTTGTAGCGAATCAACGGCCAGTGCCCGCTGGCGACCGCGCGGTATTGCTGCTCAAGGCCGTAACGCAGCTCGAAGCCGTGGGCGATGCAGTGGCTGTAGGCGATCACCAGCGACGGCCCGTCGTAGGCTTCGGCCTCCCGCAAAGCCAGCAACGTCTGCTGCGGATCGGCGCCCATCGCGACGCGCGCGACGTAAACATTGCCGTATGAAATGGCCTGCAGCGCCAGGTCTTTGCGCGGCACCGTCTTGCCGCCGGCGGCGAACTTGGCTACCGCGCCCAACGGTGTGCTCTTCGACATCTGCCCGCCGGTGTTGGAGTACACCTCGGTGTCGAGCACCAGCACGTTGACGTTGTGCCCGCTGGCGAGCACGTGATCGAGCCCGCCGGCGCCGATGTCGTAGGCCCAGCCGTCGCCGCCGACGATCCACACGCTGCGGCGGATCAAATGATCGATGACACTGCGTAATTCGTCGGCAGTGCCCGGTGGCAGCCGGTCCAGCCGGCAGCTCAGCTCGGTCACCCGCCGGCGCTGGGCGTGCAGTTCTGATTCCCGCTGTTGCGGTGCGGCCAGGATGGCGTCGACGAGATCGGCGCCGAGGTGGTCGCGCAGTTCTCTCAGCCGCTGCCGGGCCTGTCGTGTGTGGGTATCGGCGGCCAGCCGCATGCCCAGACCGAATTCGGCGTTGTCTTCGAATAATGAATTGGACCAGGCGGGGCCGCGGCCCTCGGCGTTGGCGGTCCAGGGTGTGGTGGGCAGGTTGCCGCCGTAGATCGACGAGCATCCGGTGGCATTGGCGATCATCAACCGGTCGCCGAACAGCTGGGACAGCAGTTTGAGGTAGGGGGTTTCGCCGCATCCCGCGCAGGCGCCGGGGAATTCGAACAGCGGCTGCAGGAACTGCGCACCACGCACGGTCCCGAAGTCGACCGTGGAGCGGTTGGCCACCGGCAGCGTTTCGAAGAACGCGATGTTTTTACGTGCTTCGTCGACAAGCGGCTCCCGCGGCGCCAGGTTGATCGCCTTGGTGATCGGCGTGCCGGGGACCACGGCCGGGCAGACTTCCACACACAGGTTGCATCCGGTGCAGTCCTCGGCATAGACCTGCAGTGTGTAGCGGGTGTCGGGCAGGCCGATCGTGTTCAGCGGTGCCGAGGGGAACGACGCCGGCGCATCCCGCAGCCGCTCCTGTTGGTAGAACGTGGTGCGAATGACGCTGTGCGGACACACGAATGCGCAGTTGCCGCACTGGATGCAGGTATCTGGATCCCACACCGCGACCAGGTCGGCGATATTGCGCTTCTCGTAGGCGGCGGTGCCGCTGGGATAGCTGCCGTCGACCGGAAGGGCGCTGACCGGCAACGCATCTCCGCGCCCGGCGATCATTTCCGCGGTCACCGTGCGCACGAATTCCGGGGCACCGGGCGGGACCGGCGGTTGCAGTGGCCGAGTTGAGCTTGCGCGGTCGGGCACCTCGATCTGACGGAGTCCGGCCAGAGCGCGATCGACGGCGTCGAGTTCGCGGGCGACCACGTCCGCACCCTGGCCGGCATAGGTTTTGGCGACGCTGTCTTTGATCTGCGCGATCGCGGTCTCGACCGGCAGCACACCGGCGATCGCGAAAAAGCAGGTCTGCAGCACGATATTGATCCGGCCGGCCAGCCCGACCTCGCGCGCGATCGCGCCGGCGTCGACGACGTAAAGCCGGATGTCTTTGTCGATGATCTGCTGCTGCACCGGGCCGGGCAGGCTGTCCCATACTCGCTCGGGTTTGCGGGAACTGTTCAGCAACAGTGCGGCGCGTTGCGCGGCCCGGCCCAGTACGTCGATCGTGTTCAGGAACCGTTGGTGATGGCAGCCGACGAAGCCGGCCCGCTGCACCAGATACGGTGCTTTGACGGGTTGCGGGCCGAAGCGCAAATGCGAAACAGTTTGCGAGCCTGACTTTTTGGAGTCGTAGACGAAGTAGCCCTGGGCGTACATGTGGTCCTGGCCGCCGAGGATCTTGATGGTGTTCTTGTTGGCGCCCACCGTGCCGTCCGAGCCCATGCCGAAGAACACCGCACTGGTGACGGCGGGGGATTCGATGTCGAACTCCGCGTCGTAGCCGATACTGGTGCCGCTAACGTCGTCGTCGATGCCGACGGTGAAACGGGTGCGCGGCCGCTCGCGTGACAGTTCCTCGAAGACGCCGGCGACCATGCCGGGGGTGAATTCCTTCGACGACAGCCCGTAGCGTCCGCCGCAGACCAGCGGCAACGACGATCGCTGGCCGCCGCTGTAAGCCTGCGCCAGGGTGGCGACGACGTCCAAATACAGCGGCTCGCCCTGGGATCCGGGTTCCTTGGTGCGGTCCAGCACCGCTATGGCGCGCACCGTCGGCGGCAACGCCGTCAGCACCGCTTGGGCCGGAAACGGTCGGTACAAACGGATGTGGAGTACCCCGATCCGCTCACCGCGCGCGTTGAGAGCGGCCACGGTTTCGGCCGCGGTCTGGGCGCCCGATCCCATCAGCACCACGACGCGTTCGGCCTGCGGGTGCCCGGTGTAGTCGACGATGTGCATCGGGCGTCCGGTGCGCTCGGCGAGCTCGCCCAGGAGTTGTTCGACCGTGTCGGGCACTCGGGCGTAGAACGGGTTGACGGTCTCGCGGGCCTGAAAGTAGGTGTCCGGATTTTGCGCGGTGCCGCGGATTCCCGGCCGTTCGGGTGACAGGGCACGGTCGCGGTGGGCCAGGATGAGCCGCTGCGGGACCAGGGCCCGCAGGTCGTCGTCGCTGAGCAACTCGATCGTGTTGAGCTCGTGCGAGGTGCGGAAGCCGTCGAAGAAGTGCACGAACGGAACCCGGGTGCGCAGCGTGGCCGCCTGGGCGATCAGGGCTAAATCGTGGGCCTCCTGCACCGAGGCCGACGACAGCAGCGCGACGCCGGTCTGGCGCACCGCCATCACGTCCTGATGGTCACCGAAAATCGAAAGACCCTGGGCCGCAATGGATCGAGCGGCCACGTGAATCACCGCCGAGGTGAGCTCGCCGGCGATCTTGTACATGTTGGGGATCATCAACAGCAGGCCTTGGGACGAGGTGAACGTCGTCGCCAACGCTCCGCCCTGCAGGGCGCCGTGCAGCGCGCCCGCCGCCCCGCCCTCGCTTTGCATCTCCACCACCGTCGGCACCGTGCCATAAATGTTGGGCCGGTGCCGGTTCGACCAGGCATCGGCCAACTCGGCCATCGGCGAGGACGGGGTGATCGGATAGATGCAGCACACTTCGTTGAGCCGGTAGGCGACCGAGGCTGTCGCCTCGTTGCCGTCGACGGTGGTGCGGGTCATCGCGGCTCCGGCATCATCTCGATGGCGTGCACCGGGCACTGCTCGTAGCAGGTGGCGCAACCGGTGCAGCGGTCGTAGTCGAAGCGGTAGCGGTGACCTGGTCCCAGCTTGATCACCGCGTCCTCCGGGCAGGCGCCCAGACAGCCGTCGCACTCGAAGCAGTTACCGCACGACAGACACCGGCCGGCCTCGAACGTCGCGGCGCGGGCCGACAGGCCGCCGACGACCTCGTCGAACCCCGTGACGCGTTGTCGGGCAGGAAGTTCGGGCTGTTGGCGTCGGGCCGCGTCGCCGAAGTACCACAGGTTTAGCTGGCCGAACTCGGCCGTCGGATGCTTCAGGCGCGGCGCCCCGGAGGCGCCGCGCAGCCACGCGTCGATGGAGTGCGCAGCCTTCTTGCCGTGCCCGACGCCGACCGTCACGGTACGTTCACACGGCACCATGTCGCCGCCGGCGAACACGCCGGGGCACCCGGTCATCAGTGTCGGGGAGACCCGCACGCCGCCGTCGCGGTCGAACTCCACGCCGGGAAGACTGCGCATGAACGCCGATTCGGTTTCCTGGCCCAGCGCCATGATCACCGTATCGGCGGTCAGGGCCTCGAACCGCCCGGTCGGTCGGGGGCGGCCGGTTTCGTCCAGCTCCATCAGCTCGACCTGAAGCTCGGTGTGGTCGAAGGCGGCGATGGTGCGCAGCCAATTGATCCGTACGCCTTCACGTTCGGCCTCGTGGACTTCGTGTTCGTGGGCGGGCATCTGGGCTGCGGTGCGCCGGTAGATGATCACGGTGTCTTCGGCGCCCAGGCGGCGGGCGACGCGGGCAGCATCCATGGCGGTGTCGCCGCCGCCGTAGACGGCGACGTGGTGGCCGAGGTCGGGTTTCTCGCCGGCGGCGACTGTGCGCAGCAGCGACACCGCGTCAATCATGCGTCCTGCGTCGTGAGACGGGATGTCGACGCGCTTGGCCAGATGCGCGCCGACCGCAACGAACACCGCGTCGAAATCGCCGGCTGCGCGTTCGGCGGCGAGGTCGTCGACGCGGTGTTCGGGTGTCAGCTGCACGCCGAGCGCTGCGATTCGCTCGATTTCGGCGTCCAGCACGTCGCGGGGCAGCCGGTAGCTGGGGATGCCGTAGCGCATCATCCCGCCCGGCTCCGCGCCGGCGTCGCGTACTTCCACGTGATGGCCCAGCCGCGCGAGGTGATAGGCGGCGGACAGTCCGCTGGGACCGGCGCCGACGACGAGCACCCGCTTGCCGGTCGGCTGGGGTGCGGGTTCGCACTGCCAGCCTTGGTCGCGGGCGGTGTCGCCGAGGAACCGCTCCACCGCGTGGATAGCGACGGCACCGTCCAGATATGCTCTGTTGCAGACGGATTCGCACGGGTGGTAACAAACCCGGCCGTGGATGGCGGCGAACGGATTGTCGGCGACGAGTTGGCGCCACGCCTGCTCGTGGCGTCCTGCGCGGGCATGGGCGAGCCAGGCCTGGATGTTCTCGCCGGCCGGGCATCCGGCGTTGCACGGCGGCAGCAGGTCGACGTAGACCGGGCGGCGGTCGCGGACCGGGCCGGCACGTCGCGCTCCGTGCAGTAGGTCGGGCAGGGCCGCAAGATCGCCGCGGGGCACGAACTTATCGGCATCACCGGACGTCATGCTCCTGACGATATGACTCGTTCTGCGACTCTGCTGCTTTCGTTTGGCCCTCAAGGTGAGGACTTCCGACTCTGATCGGAAGCCGCGCAGCGGCGGAAAGTAGCGGAATGGAGCATTTGACCGCCCTTGATGCGGCTTTTCTCGAGGTCGAAGACTCCGATCCGCACGTGAGCCTGGCGATCGGCGGACTGTCGATCATCGAGGGGCCGCCGCCGTCCTACGAAGAATTCGTCGCTGCCTTCACGCAGCGTGCTTCGGCGATTCCGCGTTGCCGGCAGCTGCTGCGGACACACCCGCTGGATCTTGGTCCGCCCGAATGGATGGATGACCCGCACTTCGACATGTCGCGGCATCTGCACCGCCTGGCACTGCCGCACCCCGGCGGTGACGCCGAACTGTTCGAGATGATTGCCACCGTGATGGAGCGCCGGCTTGACCGTGAGCGGCCGCTATGGGACTGCTTCATGATCGAGGGGCTCAGCGATGACCGGTGGGCAGTGCTGACCAAGCTCCACCACTGCATCGCCGACGGGATCGCGACCGCGCAGATGTTGGCGAGGTTCAACGACGGGGGCGGCGGCGACACCTTCGCCACCGACATCCGCGCCGCCAAGGAACCCGATCGGCATGGGTTTGGCCTGCCGAAGGTCAGCCTCAACCCGTTGACCTGGGTCAGCGGGATGGTGCGGGGTGCGTTGGACGCGGCCACCGTAGTCGAGCATGTCGCGGTGGGCGCGGCCGAACTGGCGGGCAGCCTGCTCAGCCCGGCGCCGGAGTCGTCGCTGCACGGACCGGTCACGGCGATGCGGCGCTACCATGCGGCCCGGGTCCGGTTGGCGGACCTGCGCGAGGTTGCCCAGGCCTTCGGTGTGACGCTCAATGACGTTGCGCTGGCGGCAATCACCGCCAGCTACCGCAGGCTGTTGCTGGACCGCGGGGAACAGCCCGGCCGCGACTCGCTGCGCACGCTGGTTCCGGTGTCGGTGCGGGGGGTGAACCAGTTTAGCGTGACCGACAACAAGGTCTCGGCGATGCTACCGTTGCTGCCCGTCGATGAGGCGGACCCGGTGCAGCAGCTGCAGCTGGTGCACAGTCGGCTCACCCGGGCAAAAGGCAGCGGCCAACGCGAAGGAGCCAGCGCGGTTGTTTCGGCGGCCAGGAACGTTCCATTTGCCGTCTCGGCGTGGACGATTCGATTGCTCAGCCATCTGCCGCAGCGGGCGGTTGTCGGCTTGGCCACCAACGTCCCCGGTCCGCGGAGCGAACAGAAGCTAATGGGCCGGCGGGTGTTGGAGATCCTGCCGATCCCGCCGATCGCCCTGCAGTTGCGCACTGGTGTGGCGATGGTCAGCTACGCCGACAATTTCGTCTTCGGCATTACGGCGGACTACGACACCGCTCCTGACATCGAGGCGCTGGCGGCGGGGATCGAGGACGGAGTGGCGCGGCTTCTCGAGGTGAGCCGCACGCGGCGCGGCAGGCGGGGGTCCAAGCCGCGCGTTGCCGGGTGAGTTAGGGGGGCTGCCGGACTTCGCGCCTGGGTTGGCCCCGCGAAAGCCTTCCAAGTGGCGAGCAAGCAACTTAGCTGATATAACATCTAGCATGCCTAAACAATTGTATGCGGTCGAAGGTGTCAGCGACGGCGGGCAGCGCGCGCTGACTATCATTCGTCCCTTCGTAAACCTGTTGCTGCGCACCCCTTTTGCCGGTTCGGCGGGTAAGCACTTTATGGTGTTGACCTTCACGGGGCGTAAGACAGGTCGCGAGTATTCGATACCGATAAGTGCCCACTGGTTGGATGACAGTCTTTTCGTCCTCACCCGCATGCGATGGAAGAACAACTTCCGCAACGGCGCCACCGCCGAGATCTATTACGACGGCAAGCCGATGACCATGCAGGGTGAGCTCATCGAAGACCGTGCGATCGTCGCCGATCTCGTCTACCGCTGCGCCGAGTCCTATGGGGTCAGGCGCGCGCAACTCATCATCGGATTGAAGTTCCGCGACAAGCGCATACCCTCAGTCGAGGAGTTCGCCGAGGCGGCCGAACGTCTGAAGTGGGCCGTTGTCCGGTTTACGCCGGCCGACTAACGGCGGGGCGTCTGGTCGGTGACATTCCTGCCCCGGGGTCACCTTGCGATTGTGGTGTCGCGCATCCCTGTTGGCCGCCGCTCGTCGCCGCGACACTGTAATCACGCAGACGACACGCCGATGGCGGTCGTCGTGGCTTCAGTCTCGATGAACACCACCACGGCGGTTGCAGCGCTGGTTGCACATTCGCGCGATTCCGAAGCCAAAGCCGAAGCCAAACGCTCCCGTCACAAGCCCAGGGTCTTGTCGCAGCGTCCTGCCCGGCAACGGATTTGCCGGTCCGAGGCCGGACTCGGATCAAATTGGTGCACGCAGCCCGGGGGTCAGGTCGCATTGATCACAGGCGTCACACGTGTCGCTGCGCCGGTGCCCACCGGATGTGCCCGGCTTTGAGCGACAGTTTCGGTCGTGCCCTGCGGCGAATGAGGTTGTCGCGCAGGTGGGCACGCAAGCGTTGCTTCGACAGAGGCCTGTGTTGCGGATGTGGCCAAGTAGCAATATGGGCCTGGCACGCCAACGAGCACAACGCCCGACGTGACACTTGGCCGTGGCCGGCGGAACGCCAGTGAAGACAATCGAGCGTGTGCGACGCAATCGTCCTGCCCGGCAAAGGGCTTGCCGGTCCGATGCGTTCGCATGCGATCTTCCGCAAGCGCGGATCGGCTGCGCAGACCGCGTTCCCGCCGCTTGCGTCAGCTCCTTGTCTGCCCGCATCGTCAGGTGAGCAAGGTGCGTCGGGTCGTCGATCGCGGCGGTGTTTGGCGATGAAGCCGAAATCCATGCTGTCGTGGTAGGACGCGAAGGTGGGATTGGGCCCGATCGAGGCGGCGGGCGCGGAGACGGGGTAGATGCCCAGCAAGTCGGCGACTCCGGCAGCGGCCATCAAAGGTCCAGTGGCGGGCGACAGGTCATCATGCGGCTCGCATCCGAAAATCTTGCCGGTTGAGCGCTATCGGGACGAGGCTCGTACGGAGATGCTTTCTGGCGAAGATCACTGCCGGCCAGGGGATTAGGACCCGCTATGGCAGTCACAAGCCCCTGCGATGGTGGTGCGCTGCCAATGACGAACACGCCGGTCGGGGATCCGCTGCGCAGTTACCAACCGGGGAACAAGCTCGTTACGGCTGTCAACGGATGAGCTGGACTAATCCGCTGTCCGCGGCCGCCGTCGGCTGCGGATGCCAGGTGGCCGGCAACATCGGGACCTGCGCGCCATCACCGAACTCGGCACCTCCTATGGTGGCCAACCCGCCGGCCTGTACTCCGGTTCCGTGTTCGGCAGTGCCCGCAAATCCTAGTGACCCGGCACCTTGGTGGCTGGCCGTCACCGACACCAACTGCGACTGCGACACCACCGCCGACACACCCGCCACCGGCTCCATCGCAGCGACTTCCGTGGCCGCCACCGGTGTTGCCGCAGCCATAGCCGTCAATGGAGCGGTCGCGTTGGCGAGTCCCACCAACGGCGCACCCGGGACACCGGCGATCTGGGGAGCAACACCGGCCAACGTCCCGGCCAACAGGGGGGAGAAATCCAACAAATTCCCGATCATCCATTCAAGCAGGATCTTTAGCAGACCGAAGTACCCGTAGGCCAGGAAGTACGCGACCAGCAAGCAATTTATACCGAACTGGATGAATAGCGGAGCATCTTCGATTAATTGGAGCACCAGCCCAATTACTGTCGCTTGCCAGGGTGATGGGACCACCTGATTGCCAGGGGGATGGGACCACCGTGGCGCGTTATTGAGGATGCTCGTGTTTGGTGTTGGGGTCAACTTGGTCGCGCTGAACCGTCCCCGGTTTTATGCGCACTTCCTTTGTTGGGAAGGATGGCGCGATGCCGAGCAAGTACGACGAGAACACCAAGGCCAGAGCGGTGCGACTGGTCCGGGAACACCGCGACGACTATGACA
>NZ_UPHQ01000140.1 GCF_900566055.1 Mycobacterium innocens | reverse complement strand
CCGGCCACATCCAGCCGGGCCAGCATCGACCACACCGCAGCCAGATCCCCGAACTGCTTGTGCTGGCTACGGATCGGCTGCCCGGCCGGCGTCTCGGACAGCTTCGCCATCACCTCCTCCGCGCTGCCCAAATACTGCTGAGACACGATGCGCGGCTTGCCCTGCACTCGGGCCGATTCCACCAGGTAGTAATAGGTCTGCTTGCCGCGTCGCTTACCCACGATCGACGCCATATATGGGTAATACACTCCAAACCCACAAACCTCAAGCACCACAACACAAGACACGCCGCTCAACCACGAAGGCCGGAAACTCCCGCTAGCAGGCCTGTGACGGCAGAGCTCGAGCCGGCAACGAATTTCCGACCGTTATTCAACGGCGCAATCGCACCCCATGGCGCAGTTGAAAATGCCAGGGCCGGGAACGCACTATCGACGGTCGTACGCGCGTTGATCGCCGCCACCGGATTCGTCGAACGTGTTCTGAGGGTGAGAAGTTGGCCGATTTTGCGCAGCCATGTCACGCTCGGCGCACCAGCTTGCGCGGGCGCAGCAACCGACACTGCACCGAGCGCAGTTACCCCAGCAGCCACACGCGTCACCGCCCAGACCATCACCGCATGCGACCGCCTTGCAACGACTCAGTGCGTTAGTGCCCGTCGACGGTGCGCACCTAGATGACGCGTGGTGACGAACTTCAGATCGGGTACCGCCGTGGTGTGAACACGCGGTCACCGAAACCCGCTGAGTACCACTGGGTTTGGGACGACCCGACGATCAGTAGGCAACGCATGTCGATGTCGGCGGGGTTCAGGTCAGCCAGCCGCACCACCCGAACGTCTTCATCGGGGCCCGACACGTCGCGGCCGATCACCACCGGCGTGCCCGGCTCGCGATGCTTGAGCAGCAGGTCCCGCATCGCGCCGACCTGCCAGGTGCGCGCCTTGGAGGCGGGGTTGTAGATGGCCAGCACCAGGTCGGTAGCGGCCGCGGCCGCAACGCGTGCGGCGATCACCTCCCACGGCTTGAGCCGGTCGGACAACGAGATCACCGCATAGTCATGCCCCAGCGGGGCGCCGACCCGGCTGGCCACCGCCTGGGCGGCCGTCATCGCCGGGATCACCCTGACCTGCACATCCGGCCACTGCTTCGCCTCTTCCAGAACGGCCGTGGCCATGGCGAACACACCCGGATCGCCCGACGACACCACCGCCACCGCATGCCCTTGCTCGGCCAGCGAGCAGGCCAGCCGGGCGCGGGCGGGCTCGTCGGTGTTGTCGCTGGGATGGCGCCGCTGCCCGTCACGCACCGGAACGCGGTTCAGGTAGGTGTGGTAGCCGATCAAATCGGTCGCGCACGCCAGCTCGCGCCGGCTCTGCGGCGTCATCCAGTCCATGTCGCCGGGACCCAGGCCCACCACCGCAACTGAACCGACGACCGACGCGCGCCGCCGGCCCCCCGGAAGCATGGCCAGCGAGAAGTACGGCACGGTGGCCTCGTCGACGTCAGCGGCCGGCAACACCCGTTGCCCCGCGGTGCTGGCCCGCTCCACATAGAAGGCGTCGTCAAGTTGGCCGGACGCCGAAAGCGCTTGCCGCACATTGCGATACGAGCGGCCGAGTTTGAGCACCACGGCGGCGTCGGCGTCGGCGAGCCGGCGGGTCAGCTCGGCGACCGGCAACGTGCCGGGCAGCACCGACAGCACCTCGTCGCCGGCCACCAGCGGCGTCGCGATGGCCGCGGAGGCAGCGCTCACCGAGGTCACGCCGGGCACGATCACGGCGTTGAACCGCTGGGTCAGCCGGGTGTGCAAATGCATGTAGGAGCTGTAGAACAGCGGGTCGCCCTCGGCGAGCAGCGCCACGCTGCGTCCGGCGTCGAGGTGACCTGCGATGCGTTCGGTGGCCTGGACGTAGAAATCCTCCAGCGCGCCGGCGTAACCGCCGGGATGCCCGGTCGTCTCGGTGGTCACCGGATACACCAGGTGCTCCTCGATATGCCCGGGCCGCAGATACGGTTCGGCGATACCGCGGGCGATGCTGCGGCCATGGCGGGCGCTGTGATAGGCCACCACATCGGCCTCGCCGATCACCCGGGCGGCCTTGACCGTCACCAGCTCCGGGTCGCCCGGTCCCAGGCCGACGCCCCAGAGCGTGCCGCGGCGCGTCATTCGCTCTCGGTGGCCATCGCGTTGACGGCCGCGGCGGCCATGGCGCTGCCGCCACGACGGCCCTGCACCACCAGATACGATATGCCGCGCGGTCGTTCGATGAGCTCTTGTTTGGACTGTGCCGAGCCGACGAAGCCGACCGGCCCGCCCAGCACCGCCGCCGGCGCCGCGACCCCGTCGTCGACCAATTCGAGCAACCGGAACAGGGCCGTGGGCGCGTTGCCGATCGCCATGACGGCGCCGCCGAGCCGGTCGGCCCACAGTTCCACACCGGCCGCCGAGCGGGTGGTCTGCCGGCGCGCGGCCAGCTCGGCCGCCCGCGGCTCCGCAACCAGCGACACGACCTGGTTGTTCGCGGGCAGCCGCGCGGTGGTGATCCCGACGGCCACCATCGAGGAATCGCACAGCACCGGCGCGCCATCCCGCAGGGCGGCCCGGACCCGGGTAACCACGTCGCCGGTATAGGCCACGTGCTCGGCGACGTCGACTTGCCCGCAGGTGTGGATCAACCGGACCACCACGCGCGCCACGTCGGGCGGAAACCGGGTCAGGTCGGCTTCGGCGCGGATGGTCGCAAACGACCGACGGTAGATCTCGGCCGCATCGCGAATGTAGTCGAGCACCCGCTCACCCTAAGGCGTCGTTGTTTCGCAGCGCTCGGTATCCGGCCCCGGTGGCAACCAGCACCTCACCGGACAACGGGCTGCCGCAAGCCCGTTGGCAGCCGACGAAATGCCGGTGCACGGCAGTGTGCGCGTCGAGCGCATCAGCCGCGTCGGCCCGGACGTCGGCGACCGAGCGTGCACACCCGGGGCTGCCGGTGCAGGCGCTGACCCGAAGCCAGGGCGAGTTCTCGTCGAACACCAGGCCCAGCGGCGCCAGCACCCGCAGCGCGGCGTCGGCAACAGCTTCGCCGAGATCACATATCAGCAAGGACCGCCACGGCGTGATGACCAGCGGAGCCTCGATCGCGGCCACCAACTCGGCGACCCGGGCGGGCAATACCCCCAGTGGAACGGCGGCGCCCAGTGTCACGCGGCCGTCGTCCTGGGCTATCCAGCCCACCGGCGGGGTGGTGACGGGCGGAAAGGCGGCACCGGGTTGCGCTCCGGGCAGCAGCGCACCGAGATCAGCCAATTCGGTTACCCGCCAATGCTTTCCGCGGATCTCGGCGAACCGCAGCGCGACTCGGACCAGGGTTGCGGTGACATCGCTGACCCGGATTCCGGTGTCGCGGCCCGCCAGCGTCAGGGCGCAGCCGTCGTCGAATACGTGGACACCGACATCGGCAGCCAGCCCCGAGACGTCGGCGCGGCCGTCATCGAGGCTGAACCAGAACCGGCCGCCCAGGTCGGCAAGCCGGGGCTCGGCGCAGATCGCGGCGTCCAGCTCGTCGACCCAGTCCCGGATGTCGGTGTTTCCGCCCACTCGCCCGGACAGCGGTGACGCGACGATGTTGCGGACCCGCTCATGCGTCGGCGACGGCAACAGGCCCGCCTTGGCGATCGCTTCGGCGACCGTTGCCACGTCGGTGATGCCGCGCAACTGCACGTTGCCGCGCGACGTCAACTCCAGCGTTCCCGAGCCGAAGCTGCGCGAGGCCCTGGCCAGCGCACCCAACTGCGCCGCGGTGACCCATCCGCCCGGCAACCGCACCCGCACCAGCGCGCCGTCGGCGGCCTGGTGCACCTGCAGCGCCCCCGGGCACGCGTCGGTGTCGCGAGACCTGACCACCCGTCCACGGTACGGCCCCGGCAATCGCGATTGGATCCCCGTCGGCTGGGCACCCCCGTGTCCATGCGGACGGTGGAATACGCCCCGGGACGCTTGGCCGATGTCTTCGGCGATTCGAGCCAGCCCACGGTGTTGCTCTGGCACGGCACGCAGACCGATGCCCGTGCCGCCGTGCGTCCCCTCGCCGGCTTAGAGATCCCGTCGTCGCCGCGTAGTTCATGCGGGTCACCGCGATGGTCGACTCCCCGGCGCGGTTGCTGCGCCCCGCCATCCTGCTTCGCGTCCTTTCCGGATGCCTTCGGCGAACCGACGCGGCGTCCATGGATGACAGGCGGCCGATCCGCGCCGAGATCCCAGCTGTGCGTCGTGCGATGTAACACCAAGGAGCGAAAGGAAATACGATGTCAAATCCGAATATCGAGAACCACGAAGAGGGGTTACGACACTTTCGGCGCCGGGGACCTCGAAGCGGCCTTGGACGTCTTCGACGACTCGGCAGAGTGGATGGTCAACGGCGACAGCATGATCGGTGGAACTTACCGCGGCAAAGCCGAATTCGCTGAATTACTGTCCCGGATGGCAGAGAAAACCGCCAGGGTCGAGGCGATCCGTGCATGGCCGGCGAACAACGAGGTAATGGCCGCTGATATTTCATCACCGGCAGCGGGCGCCAGGGTATGGTTGGCGCCACCGCCGCCGCATTCGCGCTGACCAGCGCCGAGCCGATGTCGGATAGATCCGTTGCCGCCGAAGCCAATAACTCGGGGACCGCCGCGAGATAAGACATTGCTATCTGCCACGTCGTCGGGGCATCGGTGAAGCGGATTAACTCGATGACACTACGCCGGTTCGGGCCCGATATCTCGGCGTTCCGGCGTTTTCGCCTCTCGCAGTGGGAGGCTTCCCGGTTACCGAACGACTCATGCGGGTGCGACGGGGCCAACGGATCGACGATCACGAGGTCGGGGCTGGACGGAGACGCCGGGAGCCGCCGCGGTGGTGGCCCCGGCGCCTCGGAAACCGTTGCGACATAAGCGGTTGGGCCAAGATCGGCAAGCCCCTCGAAGGCAACGCCAGGTGAAGACAACCAAGACGAAGAGCCGGTTACCCGCGCAGGCCGGCATCGCCGGTCGGTGATCGCGCAGTGGTTGCACGGGCGCCGGTGGGACATTTGACGGAACCGCCGTTGTGATCAGCCGGGCGGCGATATCGTTTGCCAATGAGGCCGGTGACGCATGCGGTGTGCACTCGGAGCCGTTGCTGACCGACAGCCTCAGCTACTGCGCCGATAGGAGTCGGAATGTCTCTGTGCACTGGCGCTGCCAGGTTGATCACGATTGCGGCGTGCAGCGGCGCTGCTGTTCTCAGTTCCACCGCCGATTGCGCCGCAGCGCCGTCGGGCAAGCTGATGGACATGCTGCCGCAGGGCTTCTCCTCGACCAATTGCCAAGAGAAAGACCCGGTGGAAGGTTCACTCGAAAGAGTGATGTGCGGCCAAAGCAGCGACCCGGGCGGTCCTTCCTACGGCGTGTTCCTCCTCTACGCGAGCGGCAGTGACTTGGCAACGGAGTTTCGGCAGGGGCCCGGCAGAAGCGGATATACGGTGGCATCGTCGTGTCCGGGCGGCGGCGCTTCTCCCGGCACGTGGAGTTACCGCAACTCCAGCCAGACCGCCGGTCAGGTCGAGTGCGGCACTTCCGTCGAGGGCAACTATGCGGTCATCTGGACGGACAATGCCAAACTCAGACTCGCCGTTGTTGAGGGCAAAGACAGTGCCAGTCTGTATCAGTGGTGGCGCGATAAGGGTTGATGGCGCTATTGGTTGCGCGGCCCTTGCGGTGATGGCTGCGACGACGGTTGCGTCACCCGCGGATGTCGATACGTCGAAATCGACTGCTGCGCAATGAGGATCCGACTGCGGTCGGCTGGCAATTCGAGAAACCGTGCAGAATGGGCGCCTTGTCGCCTCCAATCCGGCAGCCGCTGCCGATACCGAGAGATCCGCCACCGACCGAAAGCCACTTTTCCGTTGACAGCGGAGTTGGTTACGCGACCCGCCGCGGGACGGTCCTACGGGATTGGGGTACGAATGGTGGGTGGCTGAGCCGACCGTCCTGCTGTTGTCGACGTCCGACACCGACCTGATCAGCGCGCGCTCCAGCGGCAAGAACTATCGGTGGGCCAACCCGTCGCGGCTGTCCGACGACGAGCTGCCCGAGTTGCTGTCCGGTGTCTCGATCGTGGTGGTGCGGATCCTGGGTGGCTACCGCGCCTGGCAGAGCGGCATCGATGTGGTGATTGCCAGCGGGGTGCCGGCCGTGCTGGTCAGCGGTGAGCAGGCCGCCGACGCCGAGTTGACCGACCTGTCCACGGTTGCCGCCGGCACGGTCGTGCAGGCGCACATCTACCTGGCCCACGGCGGCGTGGACAACCTGCGGCAGCTGTACGCCTTTCTGTCGGACACGGTGCTGATGACGGGCTACGGTTTCGCCGCGCCGCTGGTGACGCCCGCGTGGGGTGAACTGGCGCGCGCTGACGCCTCCAAGATCGACGGCCCGACGATCGCGGTGCTGTACTACCGCGCGCAACACCTGGCCGGAAACACCGCATATGTCGAGGCGCTGTGCCGGGCGATCGAAGACGCCGGTGGTCGGGCGCTGCCGGTGTACTGCGCCTCGCTGCGCACCGCCGAACCGGAACTGCTCGACAGACTTGTCGACGCCGACGCCATGGTGGTCACCGTGCTGGCCGCCGGGGGAGTCAAGCCTGCTGCCGCCTCAGCCGGCGGCGACGACGACAGCTGGAGCGTCGAACACCTTGCCGCCCTGGATATCCCGATCCTGCAAGGCCTGTGCTTGACCAGCGCCCGGGACCAGTGGCGCGACAACGACGACGGACTGAGCCCCCTCGACGTCGCCAGCCAGGTGGCGGTACCCGAGTTCGACGGCCGGATCATCACAGTCCCGTTCTCGTTCAAGGAGATCGACGACGACGGGTTGATCTCCTATGTCGCCGACCCCGAGCGCTGCGCGCGGGTCGCCGGTCTGGCGGTCCGCCATGCGCGGCTGCGCTACGTCGCACCCGCCGATAAGCGGGTGGCCGTGGTGTTTTCCGCCTACCCGACCAAACACGGCCGGATCGGTAACGCGGTCGGATTGGACACCCCGGCCAGCGCGGTCGCCTTGTTGCAGGCGATGCGCGAGCGCGGCTACCGGCTGGGCGACCTGCCCGGTGTCGAGTCGAACGACGGTGACGCCCTGATCCATGCGCTGATCGAACGCGGCGGACAAGACCCCGATTGGCTCACCGAGGGGCAATTGTCCGGCAACCCGATCCGATTGTCCGCCAAGGACTATCGCGCTTGGTTCAACACGCTGCCCGCCGAGCTGACCGAGTCCGTGACACACCATTGGGGGCCGCCGCCGGGGGAGTTGTTCGTCGACCGCGCCAATGATCCCGACGGCGAAATCGTCATTGCCGGTATACGATCCGGCAACCTCATGCTGATGGTGCAGCCGCCGCGCGGCTTCGGAGACAACCCGGTCGCGATTTACCACGACCCGGATTTGCCGCCCAGCCACCACTATCTGGCCGCCTACCGCTGGCTGGAGACAGGATTCGGGGCGCACGCCGTGGTACACCTGGGCAAACACGGAAACCTGGAGTGGCTGCCGGGAAAGACATTAGGCATGTCGGCGTCCTGCGGCTCCGACGCCGCGCTGGGCAACCTGCCGCTGATCTACCCGTTTCTGGTCAACGATCCGGGCGAGGGCACCCAGGCGAAAAGGCGGGCGCACGCCGTTCTCGTCGACCATCTGATCCCGCCCATGGCCCGGGCCGAAACTTACGGTGACATAGCGCGTTTGGAGCAGCTGCTCGACGAGCATGCCAGTGTCGCCACGCTGGACCCCGGCAAGCTGCCCGCCATCCGCCAACAGATCTGGACGCTGATCCGGGCTGCCAAGATGGACCACGATCTAGGGCTGACCGAGCGGCCCCCTGAAGATTCGTTCGACGACATGCTGCTGCACGTCGACGGCTGGCTGTGCGAGATCAAGGACGTCCAGATCCGCGACGGCCTGCACATCCTCGGGCGCCAGCCGGCAGGCGAACAGGAACTCGACCTGGTGCTGGCCATCCTGCGGGCCCGCCAGCTGTTCGGCGGCGAGCAGGCGCTGCCCGGCCTGCGACAGGCGCTCGGGCTGGCCGACGACGGCACCGACGAGCGCACCTCGGTCGACCAGGCCGAGGCCGCTGCCCGGAAGCTCGTGGCCGCGCTGCAAGCCACCGGCTGGGACCCCGCCGCCGCGAACCATCTCACGGACAACGCCGACGTCGCGGCGGTACTACGGTTCGCCGCAACCGAAGTGGTGCCGCGGCTCGCCGGCACCACTTTCGAAATCGAGCAGGTACTAAAGGCTTTGGACGGCCGGTTCATCCCGGCCGGCCCGTCGGGGTCGCCGCTGCGCGGTCTGATCAACGTATTGCCCACCGGTCGCAACTTCTACTCCGTCGATCCTAAGGCGGTGCCGTCGCGGCTGGCCTGGGAAGCCGGTGTGGCCCTGGCTGATTCGCTGCTGGCCCGGTACCGCGACGACCATGGCCAGTGGCCGCAGTCGGTGGGCCTGTCGGTGTGGGGCACCTCGGCGATGCGCACCGCCGGCGACGACATCGCCGAAGTGCTTGCCCTGCTGGGTGTTCGGCCGGTCTGGGACGACGCGTCGCGGCGCGTGGTGGATCTCACCGCTATTGCGCTGGCCGAGCTGGGCCGGCCCCGCATCGACGTGACGGTACGCATCTCCGGATTCTTCCGGGACGCCTTCCCGCACGTGGTGACGATGCTCGACAACGCGGTCCGGTTGGTCGCCGACCTCGACGAGCCCGCCGACGCCAACTTTGTGCGCGCCCACGCCCAGGCCGACCTCGCCCAGCACGGCGACCAACGTCGCGCCACCACAAGGATTTTCGGCTCCAAACCGGGAACATACGGTGCCGGGCTGCTGCAGCTGATCGACAGCCGCAATTGGCGCGACGACGCGGACCTGGCCCAGGTGTACACCGCCTGGGGCGGCTTCGCCTACGGGCGCGACCTCGACGGCCGAGAAGCCGTCGACGACATGAACCGCCAGTACCGGCGCATCGCGGTGGCCGCCAAAAACACCGATACCCGCGAACACGACATCGCCGACTCCGACGACTACTTCCAGTACCACGGTGGCATGGTGGCCACCGTGCGCGCGCTGACCGGCCAAGCACCCGCCGCCTACATCGGCGACAACACCCGGCCTGACGCCATCCGCACCCGCACGCTGTCGGAGGAGACCACCCGGGTGTTTCGGGCCAGGGTGGTCAACCCCCGGTGGATGGCCGCGATGCGCCGCCACGGCTACAAGGGTGCATTCGAGATGGCCGCCACCGTCGACTATCTCTTCGGATACGACGCCACCGCCGGGGTGATGGCCGACTGGATGTACGAGCAACTCACCCAGCGCTACGTGCTGGATGCCGAGAACCGGAAGTTCATGGCGGAGTCCAACCCGTGGGCGCTGCATGGGATGGCCGAGCGCCTACTGGAGGCGGCCGGACGCGGCATGTGGGCCCAGCCGCAACCGGATACCCTCGACGGATTGCGCCAGGTTTTGCTGGAAACCGAAGGTGATTTGGAAGGTTGAGCCATCCGATGACGACACGCCCTTTCCGCGTCATCACCGCGGCGGCTGCCTTGGCCGCCGGTGCTCTCGGATGGTCGCCGGCGCCGGCCTGGGCCGGCCCCGGCGACGACCCCGGCCCGCCTTCTGTCCCCGCGGCGGGTGCGCACTGGGAGGTGGGCTGCCCGGAGCCGCTGACAGACCTGATAGATCGCTCGTGTTTCGCACCGTACCCATGGGTGGGCACGCCGTCGATGAGCCTGGTCGGCGAGGGCACCCCGTCGCAGGGGCTGCCCGTGCGCAACATTTTGGCGGTGGTGGCGGGTGCGAAAGTTGCTGTCGCACTGAGCGTGCGCGACTACCAAGGCGAGGACCGCTTTGTCCGGGTCGAGCCCGGCTCGACGCGAGGGTTCTCCGGCGACCTGATCGTCGACGTCCGACAGGACCGGGTGGTCCCGTGATGTCAGGCTGCGGGATCGCCGGCGAGCAGACGCGGAATCGCACGCGAATGACGATTCGCGTGCGATTCCGCGTCTGCTCAGCGCTAGGTTGACACCGTGACGCCCACCTTCGCAGACCTTGCCAACGCGCGATACATCCTGCTGACCACTTTCACCAAAGACGGCCGGGCCAAGCCGACCCCCATCTGGGCCGCCTTGGACAAGGACCGCGGTGACCGGCTGCTGGTCATCACCGAGAAAAAGGCGTGGAAGGTCAAGCGGATCCGCAATACCGCACGGGTGACAATGGCCATCTGCGACGTGCGCGGTCGTCCGAAGAGCGAGGCGGTCGAGGGCACCGCGGCCATCCTCGACGATTCGCAGACCGGCGCCGTCTACGACGCGATCGCCAAGCGGTACGGCATCCTCGGCAAGGTCTTCAACTTTGTCAGCAAGCTCCGCGGCGGCATGGAGAACAACGTCGGACTTGAGCTCAGGGTGGCTGGAGCCTAGCCGCCGCCGGCGGGAACTCAAGACTCGGTCGAGCCGCCAAAGCGCAGCCACCACCGGTACAAGTCGTTGAGACTGGGCCCGCCGTTGACCGTGGCCAGGAGCAGCTGAGCGTCGCGGGTCCAGGCGAGATCAGCGCGGTCCTCGATGCTGCCGCACACGATCTTGCCGCCGGCACGGCCGGGGCTCGAGCCGTAATTCCAGGTGCCGGGCGAGGCATTGCCCCCGGGACACGGTGACACCGCCATGCTTTCGGCGGTCGCATAGAAATCGGCGGTCAACAAGTCCACATTGTCGTAAAGCGTGAAGCGGGCATAGTCCGGCGTGTCGGACTGCAGGTCGTCGGTGCAGTCCAGGCTGGCGATGGCGGCAGGAAACGGGTTGGTGGCTCGCGTGCACGAACCGGCCGCGTAGCCAGGGGGCAGCAGCCGGGCAACCTGCTGTTCGCCAGGGGTAAACGGCTCAGCGGCAGCCTCGGTGGTTGCGATGCCCGTCACGAGCGTGGATGTCGGGGCCGACGCCGGCGCTCCACGCGTCAGCACACCCGTCCCGGCCAGAACCCCCAGCGCAGCGAATACCGCGGAGCCGCTCTTCAGCCCAGCATGCATCGTCGGCTCCTCACTGCGCGTCGGCTCCGCTACCCAGGTGCTCGCCGAAGAACGCGAACACCCGGCGCCACGCATCTTCGGTCGCGGTCTCGTTGTAGCCGAATCCCGCAACCCGAATGAGCGGTTGACCGGGAAGTTTGTTGGCGAAGCTGTGGCCGGCGCCGGGATAGACCTTGATGTCCGCGGTGATCCCCTTGGCCTGGGTGACGGTGCGCAATCGATCGGCCGCACCCACACCCAGCGGGTCGCGGCTGCCGAAACTCGCCACAATCGGGCACGCCCCGTCGAGAGTGTCGCTGAGATGGCGGGGCAGCGGCGTGCCGTAGAACGGCGCCGAGGCGCCAAAACCCCTGGGCGACAAAATGAGCGCGAACCCGCCACCCATGCAGAAGCCCGCGATGCCCACCCGGCCGGAACATTCGGCCATGGCCAGCAGGTGATCACGGGCAGCCAAAATGTCGTCCAGGGCACGACCGCGTTTGGTCAGCAGCTCGCGAAAGACACGGGTGATGCACCGGGCGCGGCCGCCGCGGGCATACATATTCGGCGTCAGCGCCACATAACCCGCTTGGGCGATGCGCCGGGAAATCGACTCGTTGTCCGGGGCATAACCGACCGCGTCATGCACGACGACCACGCCCGGCCACGGACCTTCTCCTGCGGGGACGCTCAGCAGCGCGTCGATCGGTCCGGCCGGGGTGTCGATTTCGATCGTGGTCATAGCGTCATCTAACTGCAGCCGGGACGCGACCGCCTGCGGAACTCGGGCGCGGCCCACAGACGTTGGCATCACATGCTAGGTCGGCTGCTTCTCGTTTACGCCGTCGTCGAACTCATGGCCTTCATCGGATTGGCGGCGGCCATCGGCTTCGGCTGGGCCTTGGTGGTGCTGCTGGCCACCTTCGTCCTCGGGTTGGTTTTGTGGGCTCCGATGGGCGGGTGGCAGCTCGGGCGACACCTCATGCAGTGGCGGTCCGGCGTGCAGGAACCTCGCAGCGCGCTGAGCGACGGCGCGCTGGTTGCCGTGGCCACCGGTTTGGTCCTGGTTCCGGGGCTGGTCACCACCACTGTCGGATTGTTGCTGCTGGCGCCGCCGATCCGGGCGGCTGCCGGCCCCGGGCTGACCGCGATCGCACTGCGCGGAATCCTGCGGCGCGTGCCGTTGACGGCGACCGCGGCCGCCGGCATGGCCGGCGCGTTCACCCGCCGCGAGCAACCCGATCAGCGCGACTTCATTGATGGGGAGGTCATCGACGTCATCGACGGGGAACCACCGACCTTGCCGCAGGCCCGCATTCCCGATCAAGCGTCGACCCGGACCTAGGCCAGAACTAGGTCAGACCAAGGTGTTGGACTTCCCACGTAGTTTTGCGGTGTGACGCAGATTCCCTCCAAGCTGCTGGTCAACGGTCAGATCTACAGCCCGACCCACCCCGACGCCACCGCCATGGTGGTGCGCGGCGACATCGTCGCATGGCTGGGCAGCGACGATGTCGCGCGCGACCAGTTCCCGGATGTCGAAGTGCAGGACCTCGACGGCGCATTCGTTGCGCCGGGATTCGTCGACAGCCACATCCACCTGAGCGCGACCGGTCTGACGCTCAGCGGACTGGACTTGCGCTCCGCGACCTCACGCGCGCAATGCCTGCGCATGGTTGGCGACTACGCCGCGGCAAACCCCGGCCGGCCGATCTGGGGACACGGGTGGGACGAGTCGGCCTGGCCCGAAAAAGCCGCGCCCGGCACCGCGGACCTGGACGCCGTGCTCGACGGCCGGCCCGCCTATCTGGCCCGGGTCGACGTGCATTCGGCGCTGGCCTCGTCGGCGTTGCGGCGGCTGGTACCCGAACTCCCGGCCGCCGCCGGTTTCGGCGCGCAGCAGCCGTTGACCGGCGACGCTCACCACCTGGTCCGGGCCGCGGCCCGCGACATGCTGACCGAGGCGCAGCTGGCCGAAGCCCGGGCCGCGGCGCTGCAGGCCCTGGCCGCGTCCGGCGTCGTCGCCGTGCACGAGTGCGCCGGCCCGCAAATCGGCGGGCTCGACGACTGGCAGGCGCTGCGCTCTCTCCAGCACGGCGTCGAAGTGATCGGTTACTGGGGTGAGGCAGTGACCACACCGGCCCAGGCCCGGGCGTTGATCGAGCAGACCGGAGCCCACGGGTTGGCCGGTGACCTTTTCGTCGACGGCGCGCTCGGGTCGCGCACCGCCTGGCTGCATGAGCCTTACGCGGACGCGCCCGGCTGCACCGGAACCTGTCACCTCGACTCAGACGCCATCGAAGCGCATCTGCGGGCGTGCACCGCGGCGCAGGTGACCGCCGGTTTCCACGTCATCGGCGATGCCGCCGTGTCGGCGGTCGTCGCAGCCTTCGAACGGGTCGTGCAGGACCTCGGCGTGTTCGCGGTCGCCCGGTGCGGACACCGTCTGGAGCACGTCGAGATGGTCACTTCCGATCAGGCCGCCAAGTTGGGCGCCTGGGGTGTCATCGCCAGCGTGCAGCCCAGTTTCGACGCACTCTGGGGCGGCGTCGACGGGATGTACGCCCAGCGCCTCGGGCCGGATCGAGGTTGCCGGCTCAACCCGCTTGCGCTGTTAGCATCCCAAGGCGTGCCACTCGCCCTTGGTTCCGACGCGCCGGTAACCGGATTCGACCCGTGGGCGCGCGTGGCTGCGGCGGTCAACCACCGCACCCCGGGCAGCGCCGTGTCGGCGCGGGCGGCGTTCGCCGCGGCAACCCGCGGGGGGTGGCGGGCCGGCGGTGTCCGCGACGGGCAGGCCGGCACCTTGGTGCCCGGCGCGCCGGCCTCGTACGCCGTCTGGGACGTCGACGTCCTGGACGTCAGTGCGCCGCGCGACGCCGTTCAGCGGTGGTCTACCGACCCGCGGTCCCGGGTGCCGGCGCTACCGCGGCTGGGTCCGCAGGACGCCTTGCCGCGCTGCCGTCAAACCGTGCATCGGGGTGCGGTCATCTATGGCTAGGGGATGGCCCGGCCGCAAGGCGCCGAACCTCGACCGCGGCGAGATCGATCCGGCGGTTGAGGCGCCGGACGACGACATGGCCGCCGATCCCGCCGATGCGCAAGAGTCCGCGCGGGACGCCGCCACGTCGACCGTGACCAATGGGCTCAGTGCCGCCGCCCGTCGGCGCCTGTCGGCGATGGGCACCGGGGCGGTGACGCGGCTACCGGGGCTGTGGGCCGCGGTCCGGCCGCGGCTGCCGCGCCTGCTGGTCTCCGTCGGGGCCGGTTTGTTGCTGTATGCCAGCTTCCCGCCGATCAACTGGTGGTGGGCGGCCGTCGTCGCGGTCGCGCTGCTGACCTGGGTGCTGATGCACCGGGCAACCACGCCGGCAGGCGGGCTGGGCTACGGCTTCCTGTTCGGTCTGGCGTTCTATGTGCCGTTGCTGCCGTGGATCGGCTCGCTGGTGGGACCGATGCCCTGGCTGGTGTTGGCGACCGTGTGCGCGCTGTTCCCCGGTCTCTTCGGCTTATTGGCCGTCGTGGTGCGCGGGCTGCCCGGCTGGCCGATCTGGTTTGCGGTGCTGTGGGCGGCCCTGGAGTGGCTGAAGTCGATCATGCCGTTCGGCGGCTTTCCCTGGGGGTCGGTGGCGTTCGGTCAGGCCGAGGGTCCGCTGCTGCCCTTGGTCCGGCTGGGAGGTGTCGCGCTGCTGTCCGCGGGGATCGTGCTGGTGGGCTGCAGTGTGGCCGCAATGGCGCTGGAAATCGAGAAGTGGTGGCGAACCGGCGGCAAAACCGGGTCGGCCGAAACGGCCGCGCCGCCGGCGGTGGTGCTGCCGGGGGTGTGCATCTGCCTGGTGTTGTTCGCCGCCGTCATCGTGTGGCCGCAGGTGCGGCACGCCGGTGCGGGAGCGGGCGGCGAACCGGCAGTCACCGTCGCGGTCGTTCAGGGCAATGTGCCGCGTCTGGGTCTGGATTTCAATGCGCAACGGCGAGCGGTCCTGGACAACCACGTGCAGGAGACCCTGCGACTGGCCGAGGATGTCCGTGCGGGCAGTGCCCCGCGGCCGCAATTCGTCGTCTGGCCCGAGGATTCTTCGGACATCGATCCGTTCGTCAATTCCGACGCTGCCCAGCAGATATCGCGGGCAGCGGCGGCGATCGGCGCGCCGATCCTGGTCGGCACCGTGCTCGACGCGCCAGCTCGACTGCAACAGAACCCGGAATTCACCAACACGGTGATCGTCTGGAATCCGGGAACCGGGCCCGCCGACCGCCACGACAAGGAGATCGTGCAGCCATTCGGCGAGTACTTGCCCATGCCGTGGCTGTTCCGCCACCTTTCCGGCTACGCCAGCCGCGCGGGTAGTTTCGTGCCCGGCACCAGTTCCGGGGTGGTGCGCATCGCCGGCGTGCCGGTCGGGGTGTCCACGTGTTGGGAGGTGATCTTCGATCGGGCCCCGCGAAAAGCCGTGCTCAACGGTGCGCAGCTGCTGACGGTGCCCAGCAACAACGCCACCTTCAACCAGACGATGAGTGAGCAGCAGCTGGCATTCGGCAAGGTCCGCGCCGTCGAGCATGACCGCTACGTCGTGGTCGCCGGTACCACCGGCATCAGCGCGGTGATTGCCCCGGACGGCGCAGAGTTGGTCCGTACCGACTTCTTCGAGCCTGCCTATCTGGACACCCAGGTGCGGCTGAAGACCAGGCTGACGCCGGCAACTCGCTGGGCTCCGCTACTGCAGTGGATTCTGGTCGGGGCGGCGGGCGCGGTCGTTCTGGTCGCGATACGGCACAATGGGTGGTTCCCGCGTCCGGGGCGGCGGTTGTTCGGGCTCCCGCGTGGAGCTGGCGAGTCCGACGGACCCCCGGACGACGGCGACGACGCGGAAGCGGCGCTCCGGAACGAATCCGGGGGCGGCCTGCAGACGGCGCAAGACACTCCGCCCGACGCGGGCGGCCACCACGAGTTCGGGCGACCTGAAGGAGCTACATGACCAGCGGCCAACCTGCGGCCGAGGTGCCGGGCAATCGTCTCGGCCAGCGTGTCCTGGTGATCATTCCGACGTACAACGAGCGGGAGAACCTGCCGCTGATACATCGGCGGGTCAAGGACGCCTGCCCCGACGTGCACGTGCTGATCATCGACGACAACAGCCCCGACGGCACCGGTCAGCTCGCCGACGAGCTGGCGCAGGCCGACCCGGGCTGTACCCATGTGTTGCACCGCACCGTCAAGAACGGTCTGGGGGCGGCCTACCTGGAAGGGTTCGCCTGGGGCCTCAGCCGCGAATACTCGGTGCTTGTCGAGATGGACGCCGACGGCAGCCACGCGCCGGAACAGCTGCACCGCCTGCTGGACGCCGTCGGCGCGGGGGCCGATCTGGCCATCGGTTCACGCTATGTGCCCGGGGGGACGGTGCGTAACTGGCCGTGGCGGCGCCTGGCGCTGTCCAAGACGGCCAACACCTACTCGCGGCTCGCATTGGGTGTCGGGGTCCATGACATCACCGCCGGCTATCGCGCTTACCGCCGCGAAGTGCTCGAGACGATCGATCTCGACAGCGTCGACTCCAAGGGCTACTGCTTCCAGATAGAAATGACCTGGCGCACCGTGAACAGCGGGTTCGTCGTCGTTGAAGTTCCGATCACCTTCACCGAACGCGAGATCGGCGTGTCAAAGATGAGCGGATCCAACATTCGCGAGGCGCTGTTCAAAGTCACCCGATGGGGTATTGAGGGTAGACGTGACCGCGGTCGAGCCGGCCGCGCTCACGACCGCTCTCAACCGGCCGGATAGCGTCCGGATCAGCCGCGCCGACGCGACCGGATGATCTCCAGGCGCTCCTTGAGCAATTCTTCGAGCTCTTCGACTGAGCGACGCTCCAGCAGCATGTCCCAGTGCGTGCGCGGGGGCTTGACCTTCTTCGGTTCGGGCAGGTCGCCCTCGATCAGGGTGCCCTCCATGCCGTTGCGGCACAGCCAGGTGCCGGGGATCTCGGCGTCGTCGGCGAACGGGACCTCGAACTCCTCGCCGTTGTCGGTGCGGTACCGCGCGATCTGCCGCGGTGCCAGGTCGTGGTTGCGGTCGGTCTCGTAGCTCACGGCTCCCAGACGACTGCCTCTCAAGACACGATCAGCCATCGACGCTACTCCTCTGGACTCGTTGAGCTGGTTGGCTCCGGATGGTGATTCTCTCCGCTTTAGCGAACGCCGCAGCCGGCTGCGTAGTTCCCGGGCCGGTGCACAGCGCGCGACGCGACCATTCGCGAACATCGATGATACCGGGATCAGGGACCCGAGCGGACTAAAGTCGGCAGGCGTGAGCCCGGCCCGACGTCAACGTGCCCGTCCCCAGCCATGCCGCTGGTGTGGACGTGACGTGACCGATGCCGGAATGGGCCGCCGCCGCCAATACTGCCGGCAGTCGTGCCGGCAGCGGGCCTATGAGCAGCGAGCCATGATGACCCGGGGTGAAGCCGGGGCCGCGGCGGCCCTGCCTGCCGACGCGGTGGTGTTGACGGCCGACGAAGCGGCCGATCTGTCGGACCGGATCTACCAGATGCGATGTGCGGCGGAGGACGTCGCCACCGCACTCGACGAAGGAGCCGGCGCGCCCGAATTGCGTGAGCTGTGCGGCGAGCTGCTCCGGGCGGCCAGGGCCGCCGACGGCTGGCGCAGGGTGGGTGTCTAACCGCTAGACACCGGCGAACCGGGTAAAGTCGCGCCATGGACGGCGGGCTCGGTGTACCCAGGTATGCAAGCGGCCGCGGTTGCTCGCCCAGAATGGCTTCCAGGTCTTCCAGGGCACCCGGCCCGCCCGCGCATACCTGGGAGTATCGGACGTTTTGAAATCCTGCCACAGTTGGCGATACTCACCAGCGACATTCTTCGGTCGGAACGCAGCACGACGCCGGTCGAAAAAGCGACGCTGGTCGGCGAAACGGCGAGGCCGATTCGTGCAACGACTTCCGTGATTCGGCGATAAGGCCGCACCCGGTCGGCGACGACCAGGGGTTAGGCGAGGTTAGGCGAGGTTAGTAATGGTTGATCAACTCCAGCATGCAACCGAAGCGCTGCGGAAAGCGCTGGTCCAGGTTGAACGCCTGAAGCGGACCAACCGCGCGCTGCTGGAGCGATCGAGCGAGCCGATCGCGATCGTCGGGATGTCGTGCCGCTTCCCCGGCGGGGTCGACACTCCGGAGGCCCTGTGGCAGATGGTCGCCGACGGCCGCGACGTGATGTCCGAGTTCCCCACCGACCGCGGCTGGGACCTGGCCGGCCTGTTCGACCCGGATCCCGACACGCCCCACAAGTCGTATGCGAGCACCGGCGGTTTCGTTGACGGTGTCGCCGACTTCGATCCCGCGTTCTTCGGCATTGCCCCCAGCGAGGCCCTGGCGATGGACCCGCAGCACCGGATGCTGCTGGAGCTGTCGTGGGAGGCGCTGGAGCGAGCCGGGATCGATCCCACGCGGCTACGCGGAAGCGCCACCGGCGTCTTCGCCGGGCTCATCGTCCAGGGCTACGGCATGTTCGCCGAGGAGATCGAGGGCTACCGGCTGACCGGTATGACCTCCAGCGTCGCCTCCGGCCGGGTGTCGTATGTGCTGGGGTTGGAGGGTCCGGCGGTGTCGGTGGATACGGCGTGTTCGTCGTCGTTGGTGGCGTTGCATATGGCGGTGCAGTCGCTGCGGTCGGGGGAGTGTGACCTGGCGCTGGCCGGCGGCGCCACCGTCAACGCCACCCCGACGGTCTTCGTGGAGTTCAGCCGGCACCGGGGGCTGGCGCCCGACGGGCGCTGCAAGGCCTACGCGGGCGCGGCCGACGGGGTCGGCTGGTCCGAGGGTGGGGCCATGTTGGTGGTGGAGCGGCTCTCGGATGCGCGGCGGTTGGGGCATCCGGTGTTGGCGGTGGTGCGGGGTTCGGCGGTCAATCAGGATGGGGCCTCGAATGGGTTGACCGCGCCTAATGGTCCGTCGCAGCAGCGGGTGGTGCGGGCGGCGTTGGCCAATGCGGGTTTGTCGGCGGCGGATGTGGATGTGGTCGAGGGTCATGGGACCGGGACCACGTTGGGTGATCCGATTGAGGCGCAGGCGTTGTTGGCCACCTATGGGCAGGGTCGCAGCGAGCCGCTCTGGTTGGGGTCGGTCAAGTCGAATATGGGTCATACCCAGGCGGCGGCGGGGGTGGCCGGGGTGATCAAGATGGTGTTGGCGATGCGCCATGAGTTGTTGCCGGCGACGTTGCATGTCGATGAGCCCAGCCCGCATGTGGATTGGTCGGCGGGGGCGGTGTCGTTGTTGACCCAGCCGCAGCCCTGGCCGGGCGATGGCCGGGTGCCGGGCCGGGTTAGACGGGCGGGGGTGTCGTCGTTTGGGATTAGTGGCACCAATGCGCATGTGATTGTCGAGGCGGCTCCGGCAGAGCAGTCCCGGGAGGTCGGGCCGGCCCCGGCGGTGGTGCCGTGGGTGGTGTCGGCGAAGTCGGATGCGGCGTTGCGGGCGCAGGCGGTGCGGTTGGCCGGGTATCTGCGGGCCCATGACGAGTTGGATGTCGCCGATGTGGGGTGGTCGTTGGCGGGGCGTTCGACATTTGAGCATCGTGCGGTGGTGGTCGGCGGGGATCGGGACCGGTTGCTGGCCGGGTTGGACGAGTTGGCCGGCGATGAGGTCGGGTCGGTGGTTCGCGGTACCGCGGCGCCGGCGGGCAAGACGGTGTTCGTCTTCCCCGGCCAAGGCTCCCAGTGGGTCGCCATGGGCGTCGAATTGCTTGACACCGCACCGGTATTCGCACAGCAGATCGAGGCGTGTGCCGAGGCGTTCGCCGAATTCGTCGACTGGTCGCTGACCGACGTGCTGCGCGGCGCTCCGGGCGCCCCCGGCCTCGACCGGGTGGACGTGGTGCAGCCGGTGCTGTTTGCGGTGATGGTGTCGCTGGCCGAGTTGTGGAAGTCGATCGGCGTGCGTCCGGACGCCGTCATCGGTCATTCCCAGGGCGAGATCGCCGCCGCGTACGTTGCCGGTGCGCTGTCGCTGCGCGACGCCGCCAAGGTGGTGACGCTGCGCAGCACATTGCTGACCGGGCTCGCCGGTCCGGGCGGCATGGTGTCGTTGGCGTGCGGCGCCGAACAGGCGCAGGAGTTGTTGGCGCCCTTCGGAACTCGGATCAGCATCGCCGCGGTCAACGGCCGTTCGGCCGTCGTGGTGTCGGGTGAAGTGGCCGCGCTGGAGGAGCTGATCCAGGTTTGCGCGGACCGTGAGCTGCGCACCCGCCGGATCGAGGTGGACTATGCCTCGCATTCGGCAGAGGTCGAAGCCATTCGGGACCAGCTCACCGGCGCTCTCGCGGGTATCGAGCCGGGTTCTTCGCGCACCGCCTTCTTCTCGTCGGTGACCGGAAACCGTTTGGACACAGCAGGTTTGGACGCCGACTACTGGTACCGCAACATCCGCCAGACCGTGCAGTTCGACCAGGCGGTGCGCAGCGCATGCGAACACGGGTACCGCACTTTCATCGAGTCCAGCCCGCACCCCGCGCTGATCGCCGGCATCGAGGACACCGCCAACCACTGCACCGCTGACTCCGAACCCGTCGTCGTCCCCACCCTCGGCCGCGAGGACGGCGGGCTCGACAGGTTCCTGTTGTCGGCCGCCGCCGCCTTCGTCGCGGGTGTGCCGGTGGATTGGCGTGGCGTACTGGACGGGGCCGGGTTCGTCGAGCTGCCGACGTATGCCTTCGAAAAGCGCCGGTTCTGGCTCTCGGGCGAGGGCATGGGGGCCGACGCATCCGGTTTGGGATTGACGGCGGGTCAACACGCATTGCTGGGCGCGGTGGTGGAACTGCCCGCATCCGGTGGCGTGGTGTTGACGGGCCGGTTGTCCGTCAGCTCCCAGGCCTGGTTGGCCGATCATGCCGTGTCGGGCGTCGTGGTGTTCCCCGGCACCGGTGTCGTCGAATTGGCGATCCGCGCCGGCGACGAAGTCGGCTGCCCGGTGGTCGACGAGCTCACCCTGCGGACACCGTTGCTCGTTCCGGCTTCGGGATCGGTGGCGGTGCAGGTGGTGGTCGGCGCCGCGGCGGAGTCTTCGGAGCGCAGCGTCTCGGTCTATTCGCGCGCCGACGTCGACGCCGGTTCGGTGTGGGTGTGCCACGCCGAGGGGACGTTGCGTGCTGGGACCGTTGAGCCCGCGGCCGACCTGTCGGTGTGGCCGCCCGCGGGCGCCGCCGCCGTGGATGTGTCCGACGGCTACCAGCGGCTGGCGGAGCGCGGCTACGGGTATGGTCCGGCGTTTCGCGGGTTGACCGCGATGTGGGCCCGCGGTGACGAGCTGTTCGCCGAGGTGAGGTTGCCGGAGGCGGCCGGCGGCGTGGCCGGGTTCGGGTTGCACCCCGCGCTACTGGACGCGGCGTTGCACACCGCGGTGATAGCGAATCCGGACGCCGAACTGGTTCTGCCGTTCTCCTGGCAACAGGTGTCGTTGCACGCCACCGGGGCATCGACGGCGCGGGTACGGATCGCGCCGGCCGGACCGTCAGCGGTATCGGTCGAGCTTGCCGACGACCTCGGCTTGCCGGTGCTGTCGGTCGCCGCGATGGTGGCCCGACCGGTCAGCGAGCAGCAACTGCGGGCCGTGTTGTCCGGTGCGGGTGCGGACCGACTATTCGAGGTCGCCTGGTCACCGGCGACCGCGGCGAGCGCCGATGTACCCTCGTGCTACGACGTCTTCGAATGTGTTGCCGCTGTTGACGATCCGGTGGCCGCAACCCACGAAAGCGCCCGCCGGGCGCTGGCGGCCGTGCAGTCGTGGCTGGCCGAGCATGACTCCGGAGTGCTGGTGGTCGCCACCCGGGGTGCCGTGGCGCTGCCGGGTGAGGACGTCACCGACCTGGCGGGGGCCGCGGTGTGGGGATTGGTGCGGTCAGCGCAAACCGAAAGCCCCGGCCGGCTGATCTTGCTGGATTCCAATGTGCCACTTGATAATTCGGCGGTCACAACAGCATTGGCGGTCGGCGAACCGCAGGTGCTGCTGCGCAACCGACAGGCCTACACCCCGCGGGTGCGCCCCAGCCGCGACGTTGACGGCATCCTGGTGCCACCGGCCGGCGGGCCGTGGCGGCTGGGCCTGAGCAGTGCGGGCACCTTCGAGAACCTGCGGCTGGAGCCGGTTCCCAACGCCGGCGCGCCGTTGGGCCCGGGCCAGGTTCGGGTGGCCATGCGCGCCATCGCCGCGAACTTCCGCGACATCATGATCACCCTGGGCATGTTCACCCACGATGCGTTGATCGGCGGCGAAGGCGCCGGCGTCGTCGTCGAGGTCGGGCCGGGAGTGACCGAATTCGCGGTCGGGGATTCGGTATACGGGTTCTTCCCCGACGGCAGCGGCACGCTGGTGGCCGGGGACGTCCGGTTGTTGCTTCCGATGCCCGCCGACTGGTCATACGCCGAAGCCGCCGCCATCTCAGCCGTTTTCACCACCGCGTACTACGCCTTCGTGCACCTGGCCGACGTCCAACCAGGCCAGCGGGTGCTGGTGCACGCCGCCACCGGGGGGGTCGGCATGGCGGCTGTGCAGCTGGGCCGGCATCTGGGTTTGGAGGTGTTCGCCACCGCCAGCAAGGGCAAGTGGGACACCTTGCGGGCCATGGGCTTTGACGAAGACCACATCTCCGATTCGCGCAGCCTGGAATTCGAGGACAAATTCCGCGCGGTCACCGGCGGCCGCGGCATGGACGTCGTATTGGATTCGCTGGCCGGTGAATTCGTCGACGCGTCGCTGCGCCTGCTGGGGCCCGGCGGGGTGTTCCTCGAGATGGGCAAGACCGACATCCGCGACCCCGGCGTGATCGCCCAGGAATATCCGGGTGTGCGCTACCGCGCCTTCGACCTGTTCGAACCCGGCCGTCCCCGCATGCACCAGTACCTGCTCGAACTGGCCGCATTGTTCGACGCCGGGGTGCTGCGGCCATTGCCGGTGACGATGTTTGACATCCGGCGGGCGCCGACGGCCCTGCGCTACCTGAGCCAGGCGCGTCATATCGGCAAGGTCGTCATGAGCATGCCGGACGCATGGGCTGCCGGCACCGTGCTGATCACCGGTGGAACCGGCATGGCCGGTTCGGTATTGGCGCGCCACGTCGTAACCCGCCACGGGGTCCGTCATCTGGTGTTGCTCAGCCGGCGTGGTGCCGACGCTCCGGGGGCCGCGGAGTTGGTGACCGAGTTGGCCGCCGCCGGCGCGCAGGTGCAGGTGGTGGCGTGTGACGCGACCGAGCGGCCGGCGCTGGCCGACGTGATCGCCGGCATCCCGGCGCAGCACCCGTTATCCGCCGTGATCCATGCGGCCGGTGTGCTTGACGACGCGGTGATTTCGTCGTTGACACCGGAACGCATCGATGCCGTATTGCGGGCCAAGGTCGATGCGGCGTGGAACTTGCACGAGCTGACCCGCGACCTGGATGTGGCTGCGTTCGTGATGTTTTCGTCGATGGCCGGGCTGGTGGGGTCGTCGGGTCAGGCCAACTATGCGGCCGCCAATACCTTCCTGGACGGGTTGGCCGCGCACCGACGGGCCCACGGGTTGGCGGCGATGTCGCTGGGGTGGGGCCTGTGGGATCAGGCCAGCGACATGACCGGCGGACTGGACGCCGCCGACCGTGCCCGGCTGGGCCGCGAAGGTGTGCTGGCGTTGGCCTCGGATGAGGCGATGGAGTTATTCGACACCGCGCTGATCATCGACCAGCCGTTCCTGGCGCCCGCCCGCATCGACCTGAGCGCGCTGCGGGCGCACGCGGTGACGGTGCCGCCGATGTTCAGCGATCTGGTCAACGCGCCGACCAGACGCCAGGTCGACGACGCGCTGGCTGCCGCCAAGTCGAAATCGGCGCTGGCGCATCGCCTGCACGGCCTGCCCGAAGCCGAACAGCACGCCGTGGTGCTGGACTTGGTGCGGTCCCACATCGCCACCGTCCTGGGCAACATCGCCCCCGAGGTCGTCGACGCCGACAAGGCGTTCCAGGAGTTGGGCTTCGACTCACTGACCGCGGTCGAAATGCGCAACCGACTCAAAACCGCTACCGGCCTTACCCTTTCACCCACGCTCATCTTCGACTACCCGACCCCCAACGGCCTGGCCGGCTACATTCGCGGCGAACTCGCCGGTGTTCCGCAGGAGATCGAGCGCGTATCGGCAGTGCGCGCCACGGGTGACGACCCGATTGCCATCGTGGGCATGGCATGTCGTTATCCCGGTGGGATCGAGTCGCCAGATGACCTGTGGGACATGCTGGTTCAGGGCCGCGATGTGCTGTCCGAATTCCCCGACGACCGCGGCTGGGACCTGGCGGGGCTGTTCAACCCGGATCCCGACGTGCCCGGAGCGTGCTACACCAAAACCGGCGGGTTCGTGGACCGGGTCGGCGACTTCGATCCCGCCTTCTTCGGCGTCGGGCCCAGTGAGGCCCTGGCGATGGACCCGCAGCAGCGCATGTTCCTGGAGCTGTCGTGGGAAGCATTGGAGCGAGCCGGAATCGAGCCCGGAAGCCTGCGCGGCAGCGCCACGGGTGTCTTCGCCGGAGTGATGACCCAGGGCTACGGCATGTTCGCGGCCGAACCGGTGGAAGGCTTCCGGCTGACCGGCCAACTGTCGAGTGTGGCCTCCGGCCGGGTTTCGTATGTGCTGGGGTTGGAGGGTCCGGCGGTGTCGGTGGATACGGCGTGTTCGTCGTCGTTGGTGGCGTTGCATATGGCGGTGCAGTCGTTGCGTTCGGGGGAGTGTGACCTGGCGCTGGCCGGCGGGGTGACCGTCAACGCCACGCCCGACATCTTCGTGGAATTCAGCCGCTGGCGCGGATTGTCAGCCGACGGGCGCTGCAAAGCGTTCGCCGGGGCGGCCGACGGCACCGGCTTCTCCGAGGGCGGCGGAATGTTGGTGGTGGAGCGGCTCTCGGATGCGCGGCGGTTGGGGCATCCGGTGTTGGCGGTGGTGCGGGGTTCGGCGGTCAATCAGGATGGGGCCTCGAATGGGTTGACCGCGCCTAATGGTCCGTCGCAGCAGCGGGTGGTGCGGGCGGCGTTGGCCAATGCGGGTTTGTCGGCGGCGGATGTGGATGTGGTCGAGGGTCATGGGACCGGGACCACGTTGGGTGATCCGATTGAGGCGCAGGCGTTGTTGGCCACCTATGGGCAGGGTCGCAGCGAGCCGCTCTGGTTGGGGTCGGTCAAGTCGAATATGGGTCATACCCAGGCGGCGGCGGGGGTGGCCGGGGTGATCAAGATGGTGTTGGCGATGCGCCATGAGTTGTTGCCGGCGACGTTGCATGTCGATGAGCCCAGCCCGCATGTGGATTGGTCGGCGGGGGCGGTGTCGTTGTTGACCCAGCCGCAGCCCTGGCCGGGCGATGGCCGGGTGCCGGGCCGGGTGAGACGGGCGGGGGTGTCGTCGTTTGGGATTAGTGGCACCAATGCGCATGTGATTGTCGAGGCGGCTCCGGCAGAGCAGTCCCGGGAGGTCGGGCCGGCCCCGGCGGTGGTGCCGTGGGTGGTGTCGGCGAAGTCGGATGCGGCGTTGCGGGCGCAGGCGGTGCGGTTGGCCGGGTATCTGCGGGCCCATGACGAGCTGGATGTCGCCGATGTGGGGTGGTCGTTGGCGGGGCGTTCGATGTTTGAGCATCGTGCGGTGGTGGTCGGCGGGGATCGGGACCGGTTGCTGGCCGGGTTGGACGAGTTGGCCGGCGATGAGGTCGGGTCGGTGGTTCGCGGTACCGCGGCCCCGGCGGGCAAGATGGTGTTCGTCTTCCCCGGCCAAGGCTCCCAATTGCTGGGCATGGGAATGGGATTGCACGCCGGATATCCGGTGTTCGCCGAGGCGTTCAACACCGCGGTCGCCGAATTGGACCGCCACCTGCTGCGCCCGCTGCGGGAAGTCGTCTGGGGCCACGACGAAAACCTGCTGAACACCACGGAATTCGCGCAGCCGGCGCTGTTCGCGGTGGAAGTCGCGCTGTACCGGCTGCTGGAGTCCTGGGGAATGCGACCGGACTTCGTGATGGGCCACTCGGTTGGTGAAATCTCGGCGGCACATGTAGCCGGCGTGCTGTCCCTGGAGAACGCCGCGGTGCTGGTCGCCGCACGGGGCAGGTTCATGCAGGCCCTGCCGCCCGGCGGAGCGATGGTCGCGGTGGCGGCCACCGAAGCAGAAGTTGCGCCCCTGCTGAGCGCCGACGTCAGCGTCGCCGCCGTCAACGGCCCTGCCTCCGTGGTGATTTCCGGCGCCGAGGACGCGGTGCTCGCGGTCGCCGACCGGTTGCGCGCTGACGGCCGACGGGTACATCGCCTGGCTGTTTCGCACGCGTTCCACTCGCCGCTGATGGACCCGATGATCGACGAATTCGGCGCCGTGGCAAGCGGCCTGGCCATCGGACAACCTGCGATTCCGGTCATCTCCAATGTCACCGGCGCGCTGGCCGCCGACGACTTCGGCTCGCCGGCCTACTGGAAGCGTCACGTTCGGGAGGCGGTGCGGTTCGCCGACAGCGTCCGATTCGCGCAATCAGCCGGTGCCACCCGCTTCTTCGAAGTCGGGCCGGGCAGCGGCCTCACCGCGTCGATCGAAGAATCACTACCGGATGCCGGGATCCTCACGATCTCCGCGCTGCGCAAGGATCGGCCCGAGCCGGTGACGTTGGTCAACGCCGTGGCTCAAGCGTTCGTCGCCGGTGTCAGCGTGGATTGGCGCACCGTGGTGGGGCAGGCGAACTTCGTCGAGTTGCCGACCTACGCATTCCAGCGGCGGCGGTTCTGGCTGTCCGGCGACGGCGTTGCGGCCGACGCCGCCGATCTGGGCCTGGAGGCCACCGAGCATGCCCTGCTGGGCGCGGTGGTGGAATTGCCGACCTCCGGCGGCGTCGTGCTGACCGGGCGGTTATCGCTGCGCGCGCAGGGCTGGTTGGCCGATCATGCCGTCGGCGGCGTGGTGATCTTCCCCGGAGCGGGCTTCGTCGAGTTGGCGATTCGTGCCGGCGACGAAGTGGGCTGCGGAGTGGTCGAGGAGTTGACCCTCGCCGCGCCCTTGGTGTTGCCAGCCGGGACATCGGTTGCGGTTGAGGTGATCGTGGGCGGTGCGGACGAGTCCGGCGCTCGTGCGGTGTCGGTGTACTCCCGCGCGGAGGCCGGCGCCGGCTGGGTGTTGCATGCCGAGGGCACGCTGACTAACGGGTCCTTGGCTCCGACAACCGATTTGGCGACGTGGCCACCCGTGGGCGCGGTACCGGTGGAGGTCGCCGACGGGTACGAGCGGTTGGCCGAGCGCGGGTACGGCTACGGCCCGGCGTTCCGCGGACTGAGCGCGATGTGGCGCCGCGGCGATGAAGTGTTCGCCGAGGTCGCCTTACCCGCCGACGCCGGGGTGTCGGTCGCCGGCTTCGGAGTTCATCCGGTGATGCTGGATGCGGCGTTGCACGCGGTGATTCTGGCCTCCGACGGCGCCGACGATTTCGGTGTTGCCGAGGGCTCGGTGCTCGTTCCATTTTCCTGGCAAGGCGTGTCGCTGCATGCCGGCGGCGCATCGGCGGTACGGGCGCGCATCGCGCCGGTCGGGCCGTCCAGGGTGTCGATCGAGCTGGCCGACGGGCTCGGCTTGCCGGTGCTGTCGGTCGCGTCGATGCTGGCGCGGCCCGTCACCGATCAGCAGCTGCGCGCCGCGGTATCCGGGTCGGGTCCCGACCGGCTGTTCCAGGTGGACTGGTCGGCCCAGCCGTCGGCCACCCTGGAACCGGTGCCCGTAAAGGCCTGGGGCACAACGGCGGACAGCGACTCGTCAACGGTGGTCTTCGAATCCGTGCCGGTGGCCGGCGACGCGGTGGCGGGTGTCTACACCGCCACGAACTCGGTGCTCGACGTGCTGCAGTCCTGGCTCGGCCGCGACGGCGCAGGGGTACTGGTGGTGACGACGCGCGGTGCTGTCGCGCTGCCCGGCGAAGACGTCACCGACCTGGCTGGCGCGGCGGTGTGGGGCCTGGTGCGCTCGGCGCAGACGGAGCATCCCGGACGTATCGTGCTGGTCGATACCGATGCGGCCCTGGATGAATCGGCCCTGGCGGCGGTGTTGGCCGCCGGCGAGCCGCAGGTGCTGTGGCGCGGTGGGCAGGTGTACATTGCCCGCGTCCACGGCAGCCGCGCGGTTGGCGCGCTGTTGGTTCCCCCGGGCGACGGGCCGTGGCGGTTGGGCATGAGCGCAGCCGGCACGTTCGAAAACCTGCGGCTGGAGCCGATTCCCGACGCTGACGCTCCGCTGCAGCCCGGACACGTCCGGGTGCGGTTGTCCGCCATCGCAGCTAATTTCCGGGACGTCATGATCGCACTGGGGCTCTACCCCGACCCAGAGGCGGTGATGGGTGTCGAGGCGTCCGGTGTTGTCGTCGAAACCGGCCCAGAAACCGGCTCAGACGATGGGGGTTTCGCCGTCGGCGACCGAGTCATGGGCTTGTTCCCCGAAGGCACCGGGACGACCGCCACCACCGACCACAGGCTGTTGGTCAAGGTTCCGGCGGGCTGGTCGCACACCGCGGCGGCCACCACGTCGGTGGTGTTCGCCACCGCCTATTACGCGCTGCGCGATTTGGCGTCCGTACAGCCGGGGCAACGGATCCTGGTGCATGCCGCCACCGGCGGTGTCGGTATGGCGGCGGTGCAGCTGGCCCGGCATTGGGGTCTCGAGGTATTCGCCACCGCCAGCAAGGGCAAGTGGGACACGTTGCGGGCCATGGGCTTTGACGACGACCACATCTCCGACTCGCGCAGCCTGGAATTCGAGGACAAGTTCCGCTCCGCTACCGGTGGGCGCGGCGTGGACGTGGTCTTGGACTCGCTGGCCGGTGATTTCGTGGATGCGTCGCTGCGTCTGGTCGCCCCGGGCGGAGCTTTCCTGGAGATGGGCAAGACCGACATCCGCGAACCCGAAGTGATCGCGCAGCAGTACCCGGGAGTGTGCTACCGCGCCTTCGACCTCTTCGAGGCCGGACCGGACCGCATTGCGCAGATTCTTGCCGAACTGGCCGCCCTGTTCGACGACGAGGTGCTGCGACCGTTGCCGGTCACGACGTTCGACGTGCGTCGCGCGCCTGCGGCGTTGCGGTACCTGAGCCAGGCACGCCACGTCGGCAAGGTGGTGATGACCATGCCGGACGCGTGGGCGGCCGGCACCGTGCTGATCACCGGCGGGACCGGCATGGCCGGCTCGGCGTTGGCGCGCCACGTCGTGACTCGTCACGGGGTGCGCCAACTGGTCCTGGTTAGCCGGCGCGGCCCGGACGCACCCGGGGCCGAGGAATTGGTGGCCGAATTGGGCGCGGCCGGCGCGCAGGTGCACGTGGTCGCTTGTGATGCCGCCGATCGGGCCGCGTTGGCAAAGGTGATGGCCGATATCCCGGTTCAGCACCCGCTGTCGGCCGTGATCCACACCGCGGGCGCACTCGATGACGCCGTGGTGACCTCGCTGACACCGGAGCGGATGGAAACTGTGCTGCGGGCCAAGGTCGATGCGGCGTGGAATCTGCACGAGCTGACCTGCGATCTTGATGTGTCTGCCTTCGTGATGTTTTCGTCGATGGCCGGGCTGGTGGGCTCCTCGGGACAGGCCAACTACGCAACCGCCAACTCGTTCCTGGACGGGCTGGCCGTCCACCGGCGGGCCCACGGACTGCCGGCAATCTCGCTGGGTTGGGGTCTGTGGAATCAGGCCAGTAACATGACCGGCGGATTGGCGAGCGTCGACTTCAAGCGGTTCGCCCGCGACGGCATCGTGGCGATGTCCTCGGAAGAAGCACTGGGATTGCTCGACACCGCCATGATTGTCGATGAACCGTTCATGTTGCCAGCCCACATCGACTTTGCCGCGTTGCGGGTCAAGTTCGATAGCGGCACGCTGCCACCGATGTTCGTCGACCTGATCAACGCGCCCACACGCCGCCAAGTCGACGACTCACTGGCCGCGGCCAAGTCGAAATCCGCGCTGTTGCAACGCCTGGACGGCTTGCCCGACGACGAGCAGTACGCCATCCTGTTGGATCTGGTGCGGTCCAACATCGCGACCGTACTGGGCAACTCCAGCCCGGAAGCGATTGACCCGGACCGGGCATTCCAGGAGTTGGGCTTCGATTCGCTGACTGCGGTCGAAATGCGCAACAGGCTCAAATCCGCGACCGGTCTGGCGCTGTCGCCCACGCTCATTTTCGACTACCCCAACTCCGCTGCGCTGGCCGGCTACATGCACCGCGAACTGCTGGGCGCGTCACCGCAGGATGCCCCGGTCGCCGCACCCGGTGAGGCCGAACTGCAGCGCGTGGTGGCGTCCATTCCGATCAAGCGACTTCGGCAGGCGGGAGTGCTGGACCTGTTGCTGTCGTTGGCCCAGGAAACCGAGGTGAACGGTCAGGCGGCAACGCCGGCAGCGACCACCGAAAAAGACATTGCCGACATGGATCTCGACGACCTTGTCAACGTCGCCTTCATGGATGACGACGAATAGCCATGAGCGACACCGGCAACGACGCAGTGGGGGTACCGCCCGCTTGCGGGGGACGAAGCGATGAGGAGAAGCGGTGCGCATGACCGGGCGAGCACTGTGAGAGTTGCGGTCACCGGGGCCAGCGGAGTACTCGGCCGGGGCCTCGTCGCCAGACTGCTCAGCCAAGGCCACCAGGTTGTCGGCATCGCCCGCCATCGACCCGAGAGCTGGCCCAGTGCGGCCGATTTCGTTACGGCGGACATCCGGGATGCGGCCGCGGTCAGACGCGCGATCACCGGCGTCGACGTCGTCGCGCACTGCGCCTGGGCCAGAAGCCCCGGGCCGGACAGCCACCTCAGCCACCTGGTCAATATCGACGGCACGCGCAACATCGTGGAAGCGATGAGCACGTCCGGAACCGGACGCATCGTCTTCCCTAGCTCCGCCCACGTCTACCGGGCTGGGGAACCACCTGCCGCTGAAAACACTGAAGTCGCACCGAGTTCCATGGAGGGCCGGCACAAAGCCCGGGTTGAGCAGATGCTGGCGGACTCCGGAGCCCAATGGGTCGCCGTGCGCTCGGCACTGATCGTCGGCCGCAGCGTCGACAATTGGGTGCGCCGGGTATGGGCCTTGCCGGTATTCCCCGACGGGTCGGCCGATTCCGTCGTGCAGGTGGTCCACGTCGACGACGTGCTGCGCCTGCTGGTCCGGGCCATCCTGGGTACCGACAGTGGTGCGGTGAACCTGGCCGCGCCGGGTCAGCCGACTTTTCGCCAGATCGCCGCCACACTGGGCCGCCCCATTCTGCCGTTTGCCTCCGGGGCGCTGCAGCCTGTCTCGCCCTTCGCCGAACTCGAACTGCTGCAAGGCGTTCCGATGATGGACACGTCTCGGCTGCACGACGACTGGGGATTCCGACCGGCGTGGACCGCCGAGGAGGCCGTCCAAGATTTCGTCTTGGCGGTGCGCGGCCGGGTCTGCGTGGGCAGGCGGGTGGTGTCGCTGCCCTGGCGGCTGGCCACGATCCAGGACCTCCCGGCCGTCGATGCTCCGGCAGAGGACGGTGTGGTTCCCAGATTGGCTGGGCCCCAAGGGGTCAACGGCGAGTTCGACACCCCGATCGATCCCCGTTTCCCGACGTTCCTGGCGACGAATTTGTCCGAGGCGCTGCCTGGTCCGTTTTCGCCGTCGTCGGCGTCGGTCACCGTACGCGGACTGCGCGCCGGTGGGGTGGGAATCGCCGAACGGCTGCGGCCCGGTGGGGTGATTCAGCGGGAAATCGCGATGCGAACGGTGGCGGTCTTTGCCCACCGACTGTACGGGGCCATCACCTCGGCGCACTTCATGGCCGAGACCGTGCCGTTCGCCAAGCCGGCCATGATCGTCAGCAACAGCGGGTTCTTCGGCCCCAGTATGGCGTCGCTGCCCATCTTCGGGGAGGAGCGGCCGCCGTCGGAATCGCGGCGAGCCCGCAGACTTTTGCGCACCATCCGCAACATCGGGGTATTCGGCGTCAACCTGGTCGGGTTGAGCGCAGGCTCGCCACTGGATACCAGCGATTACCTTGACGACGTCGACCGGCTGGAGCATCTGACCCGCGACATCGCGCAGCTGGACGATCGCCGGCTGCTGAGCCTGATCCTGCTGGCACGAGACCACGTGGTTCACGGCTGGGTCTTGGCATCCGGGTCGTTCATGCTGTGTGCCGCCTTCAACGTGTTGTTGCGTGCCTTATGCGGCCGGGACACCGCACCGGCGGCGGGGCCGCAATTGGTCAGCGCGCGTCCGGTGGAAGCCGTGCAGCGGCTGGTGAGTGCCGCGCGGCGCGATCCCGACGTGATGCGTGTGCTGGCGGAGCCGGGGGAGTGCCTGGGCAAGCTGGCGGTGGCGGCGCCGCAGTTCTACGCCTTGGTGCTGCAAGAGCTTTCGTTGATCGGCCATCGCGGTCCGGCTGAGGTCGAGATGCTGTCGACCAGCTACGCCGACAATCCGGAACTGCTGGTCCGGATGGTGGCCAAGGCGCTGAGCGCCCCGCCCGCACCGGAGCCCCAGCATCCGGTAATCCCGTTGCGGGCCAAGCCGGTTGCGCTGCTGGCTGCGCGTCAGCTACGGGATCGGGAAGTCCGTCGCGACAGGATGGTCCGCGCGATCTGGGTGCTGCGCGATCTGCTGCGTGAGTACGGGCGCCGGCTGGTCGCGGCCGGTGTCGTCGAAACCACCGACGACGTGTTCTATCTGCTGGTCGATGAGCTCGACGCGCTGCCCGGCGATGCCGCCGAGCTGGTGGCCCGGCGCCGGGCCGAACAACGCAGGCTGACTGCCGTCGTTCCGCCTACCGTGTTCAGCGGGACTTGGGAGCCATCGACCGGGTCGTCGGCTGCGTTGGGGGCCGGGGACACGTTGCGCGGAGTCGGCGTCTGCGGTGGCCGGGTCCGCGGCCGGGTGCGGATCGTGCGTCCGGAAACCATCGATGACCTACAGCCAGGCGAGATTTTGGTCGCCGAGGTCACCGACGTCGGCTATACCGCCGCCTTCTGCTACGCCGCGGCGGTGGTCACCGAGCTCGGCGGCCCGATGTCCCACGCGGCCGTGGTGGCCCGTGAGTTCGGCTTCCCGTGTGTGGTCGACGTCCAGGGTGCGACGCGATTCCTGCAGCCCGGTGCGCTCATCGAGGTCGACGGCGCCACGGGGGAGATTCACGTGCTCGAGCTGGCTTCCGGGGACTCGGCGAGCGACTGAAATCACTTGCGTCACTGTGGTTTCAGGAGTCCCGGGGCCGGGGACTTTGTCGGTGCTTTGCGATAGCATTCGAACATGCGTTCGGATCGGGAGTCGGTCGTCGCGTCGTTCGACGCGCTGCAGACGGCTGTGTCACGGCTGCAGGACCTGTCCTTTGACGCCTTGACCACCCCTGAACGCATGGCCCTGCTGGAGCGTTGCGAAACGGTTCGGCGCCAGCTGCCGAGCATCGAACATGCCCTGATCAATCAGATCGCCGAGCAGTCCAGCGAGGAGGAGTTGGGCGGCAGGCTGCCTTCGGCGTTGGCCAGCCGGTTGCGGATCACGCGTGCTGAGGCCAGCCGGCGGGTGGGCGAGGCCACCGAGCTCGGTGAGCGCCGCGCCCTGACCGGCGAGCCGTTGGCGCCGCAATTGAGCGCGACTGCTGCCGCTCAGCGCGCCGGGCACCTCGGCGAGGCGCATGTGCGGGTGATCCGCGACTTCGTTCGTCACCTACCGGTAGAGGTGGACATCGAGACTCGGGAGAAAGCCGAAGCCCATCTGGCCCGGCTGGCCACCCGGTTTCGCCCCGACCAGTTGACGAAGCTGGCGCAGCGGCTGATGGACTGCCTCAATCCCGATGGCACCTTCACCGATGAGGACCGGGCCCGCCGCCGCGGATTGACCTTGGGCAAGCAGGGGTTGGATGGGATGTCGCGGCTCAGTGGTTGGCTGACCCCGGAAGCGCGGGCCGGGCTGGATGCCGTGCTGGCCAAGCTGGCCGCTCCTGGCATGTGCAACCCGGCGGACGAGAGTCCGGTGGTCGACGGACCGCCGCCCCAAGACGTGGCGCAGCGCGACATCCGCTCGGAAAGCCAGCGCAACCACGATGGCCTCAACGCCGCACTGCGCGGGTTGTTGGCATCGGGAAACCTGGGGCAGCACAACGGGTTACCGGCGTCCATTGTCGTGTCCACCACGCTCAAAGAGCTCGAAGCCGCCGCCGGCAAGGCACTCACCGGCGGTGGCACCCTGCTGCCCATGTCGGATGTGATCCGCCTAGCCCGCCACGCGAATCATTACCTCGCGATCTTCGACGAAGGTAAAGCCCTGGCTCTGTATCACACCAAACGCCTGGCCTCGCCTGGGCAACGAATTGTCTTGTACACCAAGGATCGTGGGTGCTCGGCCCCGGGCTGCGACGTGCCGGGTTATCGATGCGAGGTCCATCATGTCCGGGAGTGGGCCGGCACCCGTCGTACCGACATCGACGACCTCACCTTCGCCTGCGGGCCCGACCACAAACTCCTCGACAAAGGCTGGATCACCCGAAAAAACAGCCACGGCGACACCGAATGGATTCCGCCACCACATCTCGACCACGGGCAGCCGCGAACCAATAGCTTCCACCATCCCGAGAAGTTGCTCACCGACGATGCCGACGACGGATTCTAGGGTGGGTGGCCCCAATCCGCATGGCGCCCAGCAGGTTGTTCGCGTCCACGCCCTTCAGCCGCATCGACTTGCGGGTACCGGCTAGTCGGGCGAAGTGGTTTGGTCAGCTGCGAGCAGGGATCCGAATACGCTGGCGGCGACGGCGATCGCGTCGGCCTGGCCGAGGATGACACCACGAAGCTCGGGATGGCTGTCGAGATGTGCTTGCGCGTCTTGCGCGGTGGTGTGGAATGTAATCGACTCGCATGCAGTGTTGGCCAGGGTTCCGCAGCAATCGGTTCGGCTGATCACTACGACGGCGGAGGCGGGTTGCCATATCCAGTCGCTACCGTGGCGTTGAATCTGTATCCGCGTTTGGCTGACGGGATCGGCGGAGTATATGACGCCGTCGCTTCCGCTCATCAGCGGGATACCCAGCGCGTCGATGGCGCACATCGCTGCGACCGGAGGGTGCCCGGTCAGATGGACGATATGCGTTGTGGGCCTGCCCGAGAAGGGGTAGGCGACCTCGATGTGTCCGTCAGCCGCGGTGTGCACCAGGTCGTCGGATTCCAGTCGGTACAACGCGTCGTCGAGTTCGACGCCCAGCGCATTGGCTGTCTTGCGTAAATCGTCACGGTGACATCGGCCGTGGTCGAGGAAGCGGCGCAGTACAGCTCGGTGTAGTTCCCGGATTGTCGGCGGGAGCTGCTGGGCGGCGGTGGCCGGCGACTCGGGTGCATTCGCGAACTGGTCGGCCATCAAGATTCCGTTGTCGTGGGCGCATGGGCCCGCAATGCGTCGAAAACCCGCGACGGCGTGGGCAAGTCGAGTCTGCACGCATTGCCGATAGGTGGTCCGGCCTCGGGACGCATCACGTCAACCCCGTCGACCAGGACCGTCGGTGAGTGATAGCTACCGACACGGTCGATTATCGGCATGTCGATGCCCAACGATGCCAGGCATTCGGTGATCGTCGCCCTGGCGGCGGCGGCGTGGGGGCATCCCGGAGAGGTGAGCAGTTCAATTCGCATAATGGTTCAGCCCGCAGCGGTTGACGTTGTAGCGGCAGCTGTTTCGATGTCATGCAAGATCGGGCAATCCGGTTCGGAGGGGTGCCGATCACAGGTCGCGGTCAGTCGGCCGAGCGCATCGCGCATAGCCGCGAGTTGCTCGATGCGCTGCTGCAGCTCGGCGAGCCGGGTGCGGGCCATCGCCCTCGCCTCGTCGCACGAGTTGAGACCGCCCTCGGCCAGAGACAACAGATCCTTGATGTCATCGAGGGTGAATCCAAGCCGCTGTGCACGCTTGACGAACCGCACCACCCGCACCGCGTCAGGCGTGTAGGCCCGGTAACCCGATGGGGTCCGCCGGGGTTCGGGCAGCAAACCGCGGCATTCGTAGTAGCGCAGCGTTTGAACGTTGACCTGCGCCTGCCTGGCGACCTCGCTGGTTCTCACCTCTCAAGCATGAACCTTGTACTCAACTACCTAGTCAAGCCGACGCCGGCATGCCGATGGTCATGGAAGAAGATCCCCGCGGTACCACCGGGCGGCCGACGGTCAATCGGGTCTGTACCGCGTTCATAGCGGCATCGTAGCGGCGCGACCCAGAACCGCTGTGAGCTACGGATATGCCGCGCAGGGCGCGCTGGCAGACCTGGAGGCATCCCGGCAGTGGAGTACCTCAGCAGCTGAACGCCATTCCCACCCCGTCGGGCGGCGGCACCGGTCGCAGGCAACCGAACGGCTCGACGCCGCCGGCGCTGAGCCGCACCGCGGACTGGTGGGCATAGTTCACGCAGAGCAGCCCGGCTTGACCGGCGCGGCAACGGTAGTCGCCGAAGGACAATGAGTCCCCGTCCGCCAACTCGGGTCCGTTGCCGGTGACGAACGGCCCGGGGTCGCCGCGGGACGCTCCGACCTGCAGCTTCACCCCGTCGAAGTCAACCCAGCCGGCCTTCCATTCGCCGTAGGCGGTGGCGGGAGCGGGCGGGGGATTGGTCAGGCTGACCAGGCAGACCAGCGCGCTGCCGGTGTGTTTGGAGTCGGTCAGACACGACGCTTTGCCGGACTGGGCGGCAAACGCGATGTCGTCGCCCAGCTCGGTGATGACACCGTCGCGGCTCACCTTGTGATAGCGCGTGGGGTCGGCGGGCCGGCCTGCTTCGATCCAGGTGACGACGGCCGAGATCGGGGCGCCGGCCGCCGGTGCGGCGGAAGCGGCCGTCGGTGGGGCCGACCCGGGCGTCGGTTTGCTCGTCAGCGACGACGCCGCCGCCCCCGCCGATGAGGGCGTGCTGGTCGGCGATTGCCCCGGCCGGCCGCCGATGTCGTGCGAGCACCCGGCGACCAGCAATGGCACTGCGACCAGCATGGCGATCCGCATCGATTCAGGCTAGCGGCCTCGGCGTGGCTAAGGGTGCTGCCCATCCGGTGTGCCCTGCGAATCCGCTAACGTCGGGTTATGCACGAGCGCACCGTCCGCGCACGCACGGTCACCGGCATCGTCGAGGGCTTCACTCGCGACGGCGTGAACCGCTGGCGATCCATCCCCTACGCCAGGCCGCCGGTGGGGCCGTTGCGATTCCGGGCGCCGCGGCCGGCGCAGCCCTGGTCCGGTGTGCGGCACTGCCACGGGTTCACCAACTGCGCGCCCCAGCAGCGTCGGTACACGATGCTCGGCGTCGGCAAGTACCAGCCGATGAGCGAGGACTGCCTGACCCTCAACGTCGTCACGCCCGAAGCCCCCGCAACCGAACCGCTGCCGGTGATGGTCTTCATTCACGGCGGCGGCTACATCCTGGGCAGCTCGGCCACCCCGCTGTACGACGGCGCCGCGCTGGCCCGGCGTGGCTGCGTCTACGTGTCGGTCAACTACCGGTTGGGTGCGCTGGGCTGTCTGGACCTGTCGTCGCTGTCGACGGCCGACATCACCATCGACGGCAACCTGTACCTGCGCGATTTGGTGCTGGCGCTGCAGTGGGTCCGAGACAACATTGCCCAGTTCGGTGGTGACCCCGACAACGTCACCATTTTCGGGGAAAGCGCCGGCGCTCACATCACCGCCACACTGCTGGCGGTGCCGGCCGCAAAAAGCCTTTTCGCGCAGGCGATTTCGGAAAGTCCGGCGGCGGGCATGGTGCGTCCCCGCGAGCTGGCCGTTGAGTTCGCGGCACGCTTCGCCGATCTGCTGGGCGCACGCCCGCGCGATGCCGCCAGCGCGCTCATCCGGGCGACCCCGACTCAACTGGTCCAAACCCAGCACCGACTGATCGAGCAAGGCATGCAGAAACGGTTGGGCGCCTTCCCGATCGGCCCCACCTTCGGCGACGACTGCCTGCCCGTCGATCCCGTCGAGGCGATGCGGTCCGGGCAATCGCACCGGGTGCCGCTCATCGTGGGCACCAACGCCGAAGAGGGCCGGTTGTTCACCCGCTTCCTCAAGATGCTGCCGACCAACAAGGCGATGATCGACGAACTCCTGGCCGACGCGGAACCGGCTACCCGGGAACGTATTACCGCGGCCTACCCGGATTACCCCAAGCCGTCGGCATGCATCCAACTTGGCGGGGATTTCGCGTTCAACGCGGCCGCCTGGCAGATCGCCGAGGCGCACGGCGCGCACGCCCCTACCTATCTTTACCGCTATGACTACGCCCCGCGGACCCTGCGCTGGTCCGGGCTCGGGGCTACGCATGCGACCGAACTGCTCGCCGTCTTCGACATCTACCGGACCACGTTCGGTGCGTTGCTGACCGCTGCCGCCGACCGGGGACATGCACTGCGGGTGAGCGACGAAGTCATAAGGCGCTGGCGGTCTTTCAGCCAGACCGGTGTGCCGGGCGACGACTGGCCGGCCTATACGCACACCGAGCGAGCCGTGCTGGTGATCGACCGGAAGTGTCGCGTCGAGTTCGATCCGCACCAGCACCGCCGGGTGGTCTGGGACGGCTTTTCGCTGGTGCAGTGACCATGGACCCCGACCACGAGCGCGTCATCGAACGACCGGACGATCTCACCGCGCCGTGGCTGACGGCGGCGATCGGTGCCGGCACGGTCACCGATTTCACCGTCGAGCGCATCGGCACCGGCCAGATGAGCGAGTGCTACCGCGTCGTGCTCGCCTACGCCGCGGCCGCCGGCCCGCGGTCGGTAGTCCTCAAGGTCGCGGCGACCGATCCGATGAGCCGGCAGACCGGCCGGACGTTGGGTCTCTACCAGCGTGAGGTTCGGTTCTACCGCGACATCGCGCCACGCCTCGACGGGCCGGTCGCCCCCTGTTACCACGCGGCGGTCGACGTCTCGACCGGCGCATTCGACCTGCTGCTCGGTGACGCCGGGCCGGCTGTCGTCGGCGACGAAATCGCCGGCGCCACAATGGAACAAGCCCGGCTTGCGGTCAGGGAGCTGGGACGGCTGCACGGGCCGCTGCTCGGCGACGCGACGCTGGCCGACGCGCCGTGGCTCCACCGTGACGCACCCCTGAATCAGGCGATGATCGCGTCGCTCTACGCCGGCTTCGTCGAGCGTTACGGCGACCAGATCGCACCCCGATGCCGGGAAGTGTGCGACCGGCTGGTGGCCGCTTTCGACGGCTACCAACATGCCGCTCAAGGCGCAATCCAGGGGCTCGTACATGGCGACTACCGTTTGGACAACCTGCTTTTCGGCGAAGCCGGAGCCGACCGGGCGTTGACGGTGGTCGACTGGCAGACCGTCTCCTGGGGTCCGGCGATGACCGATCTGGCGTACTTCCTGGGCTGTGCGCTACCGACGCAAGACCGCCGGACCCACTACGACGACCTGCTGCGGACTTATCACCAAGCGCTGGGGCCCGAGCCGCCGATCAGCCTGACAGAGGTCGCCGAAGGTGTCCGCGGGCAGAGCTTTTTCGGCGTCATGATGGCAATCGTCTCGTCGATGCTGGTGGAGCGCACCGAGCGGGGTGACCGGTTGTTCATGACGATGCTGCAACGCCATTGCGACCACGTGCTGGACACTGACGCGTTGGCGACGCTGCCGGCCGTTGAGCGACCCGAGCCGCTGCGGCCTTCGGACGACGACGAACTCGCCCACGCACCGACCGACGAACCGCTGTGGAGCGAGAGCTGGTACGCCGACTTCGTCGACACGCCACAGGGATTGGGCGGCTGGTTCCGGCTGGGCCGGATAGCCAACCAGCAGACTGCGTGGGTGCACGCGCTGCTGTGCGGACCCGACATACCGACCGTGGCCGTCGTCGACGTCGACGTCCCGCTGCCCGACGACCCGTGGGTGGTGCGCACCGACGCCATCGAGCTGGGGCACGCCGTCAGCGCACCGCTGCAGACGTATCGCGTCGACCTGCACGCGCGCGGTCAGGCATACGCCGACCCCGCGGCGTTGTTGCGCGGGGAGCCCGGAGATCCGGTCGAGCTAACCATGCGCCTGGTCTGGACCACCGACGGCCGCCCCTATCGGTATCGCGTGACGCCGCGCTACGAAATACCTTGCACCGTCTCGGGAACCGTCACCGTCGATGGGAGGGGCTACCGCTTCGACTCCGTTCCCGGGCAACGCGACCACTCCTGGGGCGTGCGTGATTGGTGGAGCATGGACTGGATGTGGAGTGCCGTGCACCTCGACGACGGCACCCACCTGCACGGTGTCCGAATCCAAATCCCGGGCGCCCCGGCCTTCAGTGTCGGCTACGTTCAAGACGCTCACGGACAGCTCACCGAGCTGCAGGCGGTGGACATCCAGGATAGCTTCGGCCCCAACGGTTTACCGCTGCGCGCAACACTAAGCCTTGATCGCGGTGAGCTCACCGCGGACGTCGAGGTACACGCGCACGCACCGGTGCGGCTGGCGGCCGTCGACGGGCGGGTAAGCCAATTCCCGCGCGCCTGGGTCGCTGTCAGCACCGCCGACGGCCGCAGCGGTGTCGGCTGGCTGGAATGGAATCGCAACCAGGCGTGACCACGGCGCCCGCGCCGATGCGTTGTCCCATTGTGGTGATGGGTGTTTCAGGGTCCGGCAAGTCGACGGTGGGCGCAGCCCTCGCCCGGCGGCTGGGGATGCCGTTCCTGGATGCCGACACGCTGCATCCACCGGCGAACATCGCCAAGATGGCCGCCGGCCAAGCCCTCGACGACGACGATCGCTACCCATGGCTGCGACGGGTGGGGGAGTGGCTGGCCGCCCACCGCGACGGCGGCGTGGCCAGCCGTTCGGCGCTCAAACGGACCTACCGCGATCAATTGCGAGCGCATTGCCCGCAGCTGCAATTTCTGCATCTGAGCGGCTCCGCGGAACTGATCGGCCGGCGGCTGGCCGGCCGAACCGAGCACTTCATGCCGGCTGCGCTGCTGCGATCGCAGCTGGACACGCTGGAGCCACTCGCCGGCGACGAGCCGGGTGTCGTCGTGGATCTGAGTCACGACGTCGATGCGATCGTCGAGAGCTTCCTGGCTAGCTGCGGCGGCGCTTACCCTGGCGTTTGACCTGCTCGCGTGCGGTGTCGGCCAGATTGCTGCCGCGGGTCACCGCTGTGTCGGCGAGATGGGAACCCTGGTGACGCACCGTCTCGGCGAGTTCCAGGCGGCGTAGCCGTGCCTTGCTGGCCAGCTTTTCGCCCTTGGCGCGCGCCGCCTCGGCCAGCGGCGCCCCTTTTTCGGCCGCGGTACCGGCCAGATGGCGGCCGCGTTCCAAGGCGGCTTCGGCGTAGGGCGCGCCTTTTTCGGCGGCTGTCTCGGCCAGCTCCCGGCCACGCTCGGCTCCGGCCTTCAGGCCGTGCACAATCTTGTCCCCGAGATCTCCTAGCTCAGTGCCCAGTACGGTGTCGTCTGATCCTGGCAGCGTCGAGGAGACCGCCTCGGAGAGGCGGCTCGCCGCGCGCCGGCCGCGCCACGCCAACGACGGCTTGCCCGCGGTGTCCGCCGAGGCGATGATCAGCCCGCCCAGCAGGCTCAGGTCGGTCAGGAATTCGCGTCGCTTCTGCGCCTTGACCGCCGGATCGGGTTCGCTCCAAAACATATGGGTGCCAAGGTTGCCGGGTATCACGGTCAGCGCCAGCGCCGCCGAGGCGAGCCGCGGCAGTCGGCCGGTGGCCAGCAGCACGCCACCCCCGATCTGGACGGCCGCGTTGATCTGAGCGAACGTCTCGGCATTGGACGGAATGCTGCTGCCGACGGGATCCGGCAGCGTCCGCAATCCGCTCACGGTGGGCTGGGCGGCTTCCGCCGCGGGCTTCGGGTTGAGCAGCGACTCCACCCCCTGGCCGATGAACGCCGCTGACAGCATGGGTCGGGCGATTCTGCGAATCAACATGGGCGGGGTATTCCCCGGTCCGGGTTCCGGCAAACCGGCCAGGCCGTCGCCGGAGCCCCAAGCGGCCCGCAACCGCTGGGATTAGGGTGGACATTGTGCGAGCGCTGATCATCGTCGACCTGCAGAACGATTTCTGCGAAGGCGGCTCGGTGCCGGTGGCGGGCGCCGACCGACTGGCCCGGGCGATCAACGACTACCTAGCCGGCCGGCCCGGTTACCGCCACGTGGTGGCCACCGAGGATTTCCACATCGATCCCGGCGGCCACTTCTCCGACCAGCCGGACTATTCCTCGTCGTGGCCTGCGCACTGCCGGGCCGGAAGCCGCGGCGCCGACTTCCATCCCGACCTCGACACCGGCCAGCTCGAGGCCGTCTTCCGCAAGGGTGCCTACGGCGCCGCCTACAGCGGGGCCGAGGGCGTCGACGAGCATGGCACCACGCTGCCGGACTGGCTGCGGCAACGGGGGATCGACGAGGTCGACGTGGTCGGCGTCGCCACCGATCATTGCGTACGGCGCACCGCCGAGGACATGGACCGCGCCGGCTTCGCGACCCGGGTGTTGGTCGACCTGACCGCGGGAGCGTCGGCCGATACCACCAAAGAGGCGCTGACGCAGCTGCGCACCACCGGCATCGCGCTGGTCGGGAGCCGCTGATGGCGCTGCCGGATCGCGATGATCTGCTGGCCGCTGTCGAGCGGTCGCCGCGGGCCGCCGCAGCGCACGACCGCGCCGGCTGGGTAGGCCTGTTCACCAGCGACGGCCGGGTCCAAGACCCGGTGGGCTCGCAGCCGCACGTGGGCCACGAGCAGATCGGCCGGTTCTTCGACACTTTCATCGGTCCGCGAGATATCAAGTTCCACCGCGACCTCGACATCGTCTCCGGCTCGGTCGTCCTGCGCGACGTCGAACTCGAGGTGGCAATGGCACCCGCGGTGACGATGTTCGTTCCCGCCTTCTTGCGCTACGACCTGCGAAAGGTCAACGGCAACTGGAAGATTGCCGTTCTCCGGGCGTACTGGGACTTGCCGGCGATGATGCTGCAGTTCCTGCGGAGCGGAGCGCCGGCGATGTCGCCGGCGCTGAAGCTGTCGCAGGGGCTGTTGGGCAATCAGGGCCTGCGCGGCACCGCCGGCTTCCTGACCGGATTTCGCCGCGTGGGCGCGCGTCGCACGACACTGGTGACGACATTTCTCGACGCGGTCGGGCACGGTGACACCTACGCCGCTGGACGTGCGCTATCGCCCACTGCGGCAGTGACTTTGGGCGATGACGAGGTACTGGACCTGGCCGAACTAGGGCACCAGCTCCGTGGGGTCAGCTGGACGAAGATCAACGGCGCCGGATCAACGGTCACGGTGTCGCTGGCATCCGATCATGGGCGCGGGATCATGTTCGCCGAACTGCCGTGGCGCGGCAATCTGATCAACCGGATCCGTTACTTCCCCGCGTGATTCGGTTGGGGCGACGGTAGCGGTCACAGATCGCTGCGCACCGTGTGCGCCGCGGCGACCGACATCTGGGCGACCTCCTCGATGAGGTCGTCTCGGGACACGGTGAGCTTTCCGTCGAGCCAACTGGTGACGGCCTTGGCGGTGCCGGCCACGATCACAAGGGTGGCGACCCGCAGGCGATGGTATTGGCTCTGGTCGCTGCCGGTTCCGGCGAGCAGCAGCTGGGTGAGCAGCTCGGCGAGTTCGTGCTCGGCCCCGCCGACGGTGTCTTTGAGCAGCTCGCTGCCGATCAACTCGGTGAACAACCGCGCCTTGCGGGGATCATCGGTCAGCACGGTGATCACCCCACCGATGCCCATCCGCGCGCGATCTATCAGCTCGGTGGCGGAATCGGTCATCGAATCGAGGACGCCGCTGCTGATTTCGGCGAGCAGACCCTGCGCCAGGGTCACGAAAAGCTCGTCGCGGGTCCGGAAGCTTTCATAGAAGTACCGCTTCGACAGGCCGGCCTGACGACTTACCGCCTCGATGGTCGTCGCCGCCATCCCGACGGTGCCGGCAACTTCCAGACACCCCTCGAGCAACTGGTTACGGCGCAGGTCGCGTCGTTCCTCTGCGCTGACGCCGCGAAATGGCCTCACGACGCGGATCACGAAGTCATCTTGGCACAGCATCGGGGCGCCTACGCTGCTTGGAGCTGCTCACGCCGATCCGTTTGAATTAGTGACTTTCGGCCCTACGGCCAAAACATGACACCTGTCAATAATTGTCGGAACCGTCCAGTTCCTACTTTGTGCAGGGGACCCGATGCCGAGCCTTCCCACCATGCCGCGGGTTACCCTTTTCCGCCCGAGGAAATCCAATCCGGTTGTCCTGCCGCGGCCCGACGGCCCGTCGCGGCGATGGGGGCAATCGCAGACGGCTTCGGTGCGGCGCCCCGTTCGGGTTGTCGAGGTCATCCGCGAGACCGACGATGCGGTGACGCTGGTGCTGGAGGTCACCGACGGGCGGCCGGTCGAGTTCCGCGCCGGGCAGTACCTGACGCACTGCTTCGACGTCGACGGCGTGACCGTCAAGCGCGCCTATTCGATCAGCGCCGCCGAGGGCGATCGGCTGGCCTGCACCGTAAAGGCGATCGACGGCGGCGTCGTGTCAGGCTTCGTGCACCGCGACGTCGCTGCCGGATACGAGTACACGGTGCTCGGGCCATCGGGTGATTTCGTCCTTCCTGACATTGACGAAAATGACGCGGTTCCGCTGGCGTTCCTGGCCGCCGGCAGCGGCATCACAGCGGTGATCGGCATGATCGAAACCGCACTGCGACAGTCGCCCGAACGCGAGATCTCGCTGGTGTACGTGTCGCGGCGGCAAGGCGAGATCATCTTCGAGCGGCGACTGTCAGCATTGGCCGCCAGCTATCCGCGGCTGCGGGTGTTGCACGTGCTCTCGCAGCCGGCGTCGGCATGGCCGGGAGAGAGCGGACGGCTCACCGGCGAGCGTGCCGCCGCGCTATTGGCGGCAGGCCCGGATGTACAGGTATTTCTTTGCGGCCCACCGGAATTGATGGACGCGACCACCGCTGCGCTGACGAGCGGCGGCGTCGACACCGATCGCATCCATCGAGAACGGTTCTATGCGGCGCCCCGACACACCCGCACGCTGCCGACCGAACCGCACGATGTGGAGTTTCGCGTTACCGGTCGCACGGTCACCCAGCAGCCGGGCGAGACGATTCTGGAGGCGGGTCTGCGCAGCGGATTGAAGCTCAACTTCAGCTGCACCGTCGGCGGTTGTGCCGCATGCAAACTCAAAGTGATCAACGGTGCGGTGGCCGTCGACGAACCGAACTGTTTGAGCGACCAGGAACGATCCGATGGCTACATCCTCAGCTGCTCGGCGTACGCCCAAGAAAGCGTCGTCCTCGACGCCTAAACCCCAGGAGGTTGGAGATGACTTCGACAGTGAAGACTTCGGTGGAATCGATGGTGCGCGGGTTACCGATCAAGGCGCAGAACAAGATTCACCAGACCCTCGACAGTGTCGGGTTGATGCTGTCGGTGCGGAACCCGAAAGTTGCCGTCTCCATGGCACCTTCGGCGGTGCGGGGACTGGTGCTGGGCAAAGGCAAGCGCGGCGATCACGTGGATATGCCGGCCCACCACAGTGCGCACTTCCGGCTCAATTACCAAAGCGACTTCGCCGAGATGTATGACCTCTACCGTCGCGCGGTGTCCAAGCAGTGGGACGGTGACGCCGACCTGCCGTGGGAACTCGACGTCACCCCGGACAACCCCGACGCGCAAATCCTGCCGCGCAGCTTCGTGCCGTTCAAGGAAATCGAGGGATTCGGCGTCCGGCTGACGGCGCTGGAAGAGCGCAAACTGACCTGGGACATCGCGGCGTGGCTGCTCAGCCAGTTCATGCACGGTGAGCAAGGCGCCCTGTTCGCGTCGGCTCAGGTGACCGAGTGCGTGCATTGGACCGACGCGAAGCTCTACGGAGCAACCCAGGTAATGGACGAGGGCCGGCACCTCGAGGTGTTCCTGCGCTACCTCGACACCAAACTCGAGAAGATCTACACCGTCAACGACAACCTGTTCGTGCTCATCGACGAGCTGATGACCGACGGCCGTTGGGATTTCAAATTCCTCGGTATGCAGATTATGATCGAGGGCTTGGCGCTCGGCGCGTTCACCACCATTTTCCAGCAGACGCGCGAGCCGCTGCTCAAACAACTGCTCAAGATGGTGATCCAGGACGAAGCCCGCCATGTGCACTACGGTGTGCTGGCATTGCGCGACCACATCACCCAGAACATCTCGGAGAAGGAACGCCGCGAGCGCGAAGACTGGGTCTATGAGGTGGCGCTGCTGATGCGTAACCGGTTCCTGATGCACGAGGTGTACGAAGAGTGGTTCTCCCACAAGGTGCCGCTCAAGGTCTGGGACCAACAGATGCTGGATTCGCCCAGCATGGTCAAGTTCCGCAGCATCATGTTCGAGCGGCTCGTTCCCAACCTCGAATACATCGGGCTGATGAGCGACCGGATCAAGACCCACTACGAAAGGTCCGGGCTCACACAATATCTGGGCGGCAAGAACGCCACCCAGCTCACCGAGGACGACCTGACAGTCGACGCGGGTACCGGTTACGACTCCGACGAGATGCCGGCCGAATTGCAGGAGCTGGCGGCGGGAGCGTCGCCCTCGAGAGTCGGGTAGGGGATCGGGTCGGGCGGTTTGTTCGACCGCCACCGTCACCAACCGGCCCCTTACCGGAATGTGACGGCAAGCACGCACACGTCGTCATCTCGTGGCGGCGGCGCCAGAGCTGTGGTGAGCCTCTGGCACGCCTCGCGCAACGAGGAATGCGCCCCCCAGCCGGCGACAAGTTGCTCGGCTTGGGCCAAGGCCTTTTCGATGTCGTGGCCACGGCGGTCGATGAGGCCGTCGGTGTACATCACCAGGATGTCGCCGGCTTCGACGAGCACCTGGTCCTGGTCGTAGGCGGCGTGGCGGCGCGGGCCTAGCACCGGTCCACGGCCCCCGCCGAGCCGAACGACCTTGCCACTGCCACAACGGCGCAGCAGCGACGGCGGATGACCGGCGGAACCGTAATGCAGCACGCCGGACCGGGGGTCGAAGATCGCCACTGTCATGGTGGCGAACTTCCCGTGACTGGCATGGCCGGTAAAGATATTCAGCTCGGCAAGCAGCTGGGACGGCGGTAGCCCCTGAACCGCCAGCCCACGCCCGGCCGCGCGGAGCTGGGCCATGTCCTCCACCGCGGCCAGACCATGGCCCACCACATCACCGACCGCCAGGTAGGTCCGGTTCTTCGGCAGCGACATCGCGTCCCACCAGTCCCCGCCCAGCCCATGAGTCACATCGGCGGGCTGGTAGCACACCGCCAGATCCAGGCCCGCGATCTCGGGCGGAGATGCCGGCAGCACGGCCGCCTGCAGCACCGCCGCCCGGGTGTGCTCGTCTGCGTAGGCGCGGGCACGGATCAGTGCTTGGGTCACCATGGACGCCACCGCGGAGGCGAACGAGCGCTGAGTGGCGTCCAGCGGCTGGGACCGGCTCCACACCAGCTCCAACACGCCGATGCGGCTTTGCCCGATGGTCAATGGCCACACACCCATCGAGGCAATGCCGGCCGCCATCGTCCACTGCGCGGTCTCGGGGTAACGCCGCTGATACTCGGCTTCCTCGCGGATCAATACCGGGACCCCGGTGCTCATCGCGTCGGTGGCCGCGCACCACTGAGTCAACGGCAGCCCATCGGCAAACTGCGTGACGATGGGCGGCAGCTCACCGACCACGTGCATCCAATGCAGGGTGTTGCCGTCGTCGCTGAGCAGTCCCAGCGCTAAAGCGTGCACCCCGGCATACGTGCGCACCTCCACGGAGGTGGCCCGACCGATTTCCTCGGGGGTCAGCGCGGCCGCGAGCGACTCGCCCAGCCGCGCCAACGATTCCAGGCGGGTCCGTTCGCGCTGTTCGGCCTGCCGCTGCCGGATCGCGGAGATCCGCCCAGCAGCTTCTTGGCCGATGAGCAGGGACACCAGCATGACGACCGCGATAAATCCCTGCGTGGCAGCCAGCCGGGCCGACCCCGGAAGCGGCGCCGCGGCAAACGCGCCGCGGCCGGCGGCGGTCATGTAGTTGGCCGCGACCGCCAGCACCGCGCTGGCCAGCGCCGCACCGATCACTTCCAGCCGAAACGCTGCCCAGGCCAGCACGGGCAGCAGCAACAACGCCGGCGGTGAACGCACCGAAAATGCGGCGACCGATAGCGCGGCGGCAAGGACGACTACCAGCGTCGTTTCCACCCGCCGGGCAGCCAGGAGCTGGCGCTGGCGTGGCCACAGAAGCGCCGGTGCACCGACCACCAAAGCACCCAGCCCGTCGGCAGCCACCCAGCGCGCCACACCGCCTGGCCACCAGATTCCCGCGTACACCACACCGACCGCCGCACCCAGAAGCCCGCCGACCAGCGGGCCCAACACACATGCCCCGGCGACATAGCGGGCAAGATCGGTGCGCCGCCGCAGGTCCGGCGTACCCCCACACCACGCCCGGACCAACGACGCACCCACCAACGGCTCGATCGCGTTGGCCGCGGCAAGCCCGGCAGCTGCCAACATGTCCATCCCATGGTGCGCATCGACCACAAGTTCAGCGGTCACGATCGCGGCGACGACCGCTGGCCAGCGCGACCGCTTGGTCAGCAGCATCGCGGCCACCGTTATGCCCGCGGGCGGGAAAAACGCGAATCCCACCGCGGGGCCGAACGCCTGCCACAACGAGTCCGCGCCCGCCGGAACTCCGGCCGCGGCGAGGCCCGATGAATGCCACGCCAATTCCGCGCCACCGCCGTAGAGCACCGCGACCACGCTGAACAGGCCCGCGATCGACCACCAGTCGGCGAGGAAATGTCGGGGGCGTGGCCGGGGCCCAGCCGGCGCCGACGGCGGAGTCACCGGCACTGTGAACCTCCCGCGAAGCCGACTGGGTTGCTGGTGCCCGTTCCGCGGGCGTTATCGGTGTGACAGTGCTTGGCGCTGTCGCGCATTTCGCTCCTGTGCCGGTCGCCCGGATCGGACTGCTGGCCGCGGGCCCCGATTACCCAGCTAAGCCAAAGAACCGCACTGCCGACAAATCATCGGGCATCGTCGGATGGCGCGTCAACAAGACAAGCGGCCGCCGCGGGCATGTCTGAGCAAACGCGCCGGCCTGTCGTCGGCGCCGCACTGCAGCCGAGGGTGCGCCGAAGGCGGTGTGGATGGGTGGACCGGGACTGATTTCCCAAGTGTTGCAACAATTCTGCCCAACGGACACTCGGATATCTCGCCGACAACCCAGGAAGATGACATACAGTCGGCACTGGAGTCGAAGCCCAGAACCGGGAGCAACATGTTCGACAAGCCGTTCGCGCGGCGGCGCCTGTTGCGGGGAGCGGGTGCACTCACCGTGGCGTCGTTGGCGCCGTGGCCCTCCGGGTGTGCCTCCGACGACGACGCCTTGACCTTCTTCTTCGCAGCCAATCCCGACGAAGCGGACGCCCGGATGCGCATCGTCGACGAGTTCTGCCGCCGCTACCCCGACATCAAGGTGCGGACCTTGCTGTCCGGGCCAGGGCCGCTGCAGCAGATATCGACGTTCTGCGCCGGCGGCAAATGTCCCGATGTGCTGATGGCGTGGGAGTTGAGCTACGGCGGATTGGCTGACCGCGGTGTGCTCCTGGACCTGAATACCATGCTGGCGCGGGATCCCGGTTTCGCCGCCGAGCTGTCATCGGACGGCATTGGGCCACTGTATGAGACGTTCACCTATAGCGGCGGCCAATACGCGTTTCCGGAGCAATGGTCGGGAAATTATTTGTACTACAACAAGCGGCTTTTCGCCGAGGCCGGCATTCGGCCACCGCCCACGAGTTGGGAGCAGCCGTGGAGTTTTGCCGAATTCCTCGACGCGGCCTGCGCGCTCACCAAGCGCGATGCCGCGGGACGGGTCAGCCAGTGGGGGTTTGTCGACACCTTCGTCCCGACCATCTCCGCCGGACTGTTCGCCATGAACAACGGCGTGCCGTGGTCCTCGCCGAGAATGAACCCGTCGCATCTCAACTTCGACAATGCCGCCTTCACCGAAGCCGTCCAGTTCTACGCCGACCTGACCAACGAGCACAAGGTGGCGCCCACCGTATCCGAGCTGCAGTCGACGGCCACGCCGGAGTTGTTCTCGCGGGGCAAGGCGGCGATGGCATTGGGCGGGCACTGGCGCTACCAGACTTTCGACCGCGCCGACGGCTTGGATTTCAACGTGACCGCACTGCCGTTGGGCCCACGGGGGCACGCTCCCTGCTCCAATATCGGAGCCACCGGATTGGCCATCGCGGCCAGTTGTCAGCGCCGGGAGCAGGCATGGGAGTTCGTCAAGTTCGCAACCGGACCCGTGGGTCAGGCGTTGATCGGCGAAACCAACCTTTTCGTGCCGGTCGTGTGGTCTGCGATCAACTCGGCCGGATTCGCCAAAGCACACAGTAGGGTTGACAATCTCGCCGTACTCACCGGAGGACCGAGCCATTCCCAGGGCCTGCCCATCACCCCGGCGTGGCCGAAGGTCTACGCCCTGATGGAACGCACCTTCGGACCGGTACTACGCGGATCCCGCCCGGCGACATCGCTGACCGGGCTGTCGCGAGCCGTCGACGAGGTGCTGCGCAGTCCGTGACGTCGATCGACACACCCGATCCGGGCACCGCGAAGCGCCCTAAAAGGCCGAGCCTCTGGCGCCGACGGCCGTGGGCCGGGCGATTGTTCGTCGCACCGAACCTGACTGCCGTCGTGGTGTTCATGCTGTTCCCGCTCGGGTTCTCGCTATACATGAGCTTTCAGAGCTGGGACCTGTTCACCCCGCCAACGTTTGTGGGTCTGCGGAATTTCCGCGACCTGTTCACCGCTGACCCGCTGTTCCTCATCGCGGTGCGCAACACGGCGATCTTCACTGTCGGGACGGTTGCCCCGACCGTTCTCATCAGCCTCGCCATTGCCGGAGTGCTGAACCGGAAAGTCAAGGGCATCGGCATCTTTCGGACGATCACGTTCTTGCCGTTGGCCATTTCGTCGGTGGTGATGGCGGTGATCTGGCAATTCGTGTTCGATACCAACAACGGATTGCTCAACATCATGTTGGGCTGGGTCGGCATCGGCCCGATCCCATGGCTGATCGAACCCAGGTGGGCCATGGCCTCGTTGTGCCTGGTCAGTGTGTGGCGAAGCGTGCCGTTTGCCACCGTCGTGCTGCTGGCCGCGATGCAGGGGGTTCCCGAAACCGTCTACGAGGCAGCCAAAATCGACGGTGCCGGCGAGATACGGCAGTTCGTGTCGATCACGGTGCCGTTGATCCGCGGCGCGATGTCGTTCGTCGTGGTCATCTCGATCATCCACGCATTCCAGGCTTTCGATCTGGTCTACGTTCTCACCGGTGCGAACGGGGGACCGGAAACCGGAACCTATGTCTTGGGCATCATGCTCTTCCAAAACGCCTTTGGATTCCTGGAATTCGGTTACGCCTCGGCGCTGGCCTGGGTGATGTTCGCCGTCTTGCTGGTGTTGACCGTACTTCAGCTGCGCCTCACGCGACGCCGCTCGTGGGAGGTTTCCCGTGGGCTCGGCTGATCGAGTGGTCATGCGCAACGTTGTTCGCGCCCTGGCTCTGTACACCGCGCTGATCGCGATCGCCTGGTGCGCCCTGTTCCCGATCATGTGGGCCCTGTCGGGCTCGTTGAAGGGGGAAGGCGAGGTGAGCCAACCGACATTGGTCCCCGACCACCCGCAGTGGTCCAACTACGGCGATGTATTCGCGCTGATGCCGTTCTGGAGAATGCTTTTCAACACGGTGCTGTATGCCGGCTGCGTCACCGCTGGTCAGGTGTTCTTCTGCTCGCTCGCCGGATACGCCTTCGCGCGACTGCATTTTCGCGGCCGCGACACCTTGTTCGTCATGTATCTGGGCACGCTCATGGTGCCGCTGACGGTCACCGTGATTCCGCAGTTCATTCTCATGCGCGTCCTGGGGTGGGTGGACACGCCGTGGGCGATGATCGTGCCGGGGTTGTTCGGTAGCGCCTTCGGCACCTACCTCATGCGGCAGTTCTTCCGCACTCTCCCGGCGGATCTCGAAGAGGCGGCGATTCTGGACGGCTGCTCGCCCTGGCAGATCTACTGGCGGATCCTGTTGCCGCATGCCAGGCCGGCAGTGATGGTGCTGGCGGTGCTCACCTGGGTGAACGTGTGGAACGATTTTCTCTGGCCGCTGCTGATGATCCAACGCAACAGCCTGGCCACGCTGACCCTGGGCCTGGTGCGGTTGCGCGGCGAATACGTGGCGCGCTGGCCGGTTTTCATGGCGACGTCGATGCTGATCCTGCTGCCGTTGGTGCTGGTCTACGCGGTGGCGCAGCGCTCGTTTATCCGCAGTATCGCCGCGACCGGACTCGGCGGCTAGCCGCATGGCCACGGTGAGTTTCGAGGAGGCGACCCGGCGGTACCCGGGCGCAGACCGGCCCGCACTGGACCGTCTGGATCTCGTCGTCGGCGACGGTGAGTTCGTCGTGCTGGTCGGACCGTCTGGATGCGGCAAGACCACGTCGCTGCGGATGGTGGCCGGTTTGGAGAAACTGGATTCGGGCAGGATCCGGATCGGCGACCGGGACGTCACCAATGTCGATCCCAAGGATCGCGATGTCGCCATGGTCTTCCAGAACTACGCCCTCTACCCGCACATGACGGTGGCGCAGAACATGGGATTCGCGTTGAAGGTCGCCAAGACGCCGAAGCCGGAGATCCGCGAAAGAGTGCTGGCCGCAGCGAAATTGCTTGATTTGCAGCCATACTTGGACCGCAAGCCCAAGGAGCTCTCCGGCGGACAACGCCAGCGGGTGGCAATGGGGCGCGCCATTGTGCGCCGTCCGCAGGTGTTCCTGATGGACGAGCCGCTGTCCAACCTCGACGCCAAGCTGCGGGTGCAAACCCGCAATCAGATCGCCGCATTACAACGTCAACTCGGTACCACGACGGTCTACGTCACCCATGATCAGGTGGAGGCCATGACGATGGGAGACCGGGTCGCGGTGCTGTGCGACGGGGTGTTGCAACAATGCGCGCCGCCGCGGGAACTCTACCGCAACCCGGACAACGTGTTCGTCGCCGGATTCATCGGGTCCCCGGCGATGAATCTGTTCACCTTACCGATCGCCGATTCCGCAGTGACGCTGGGGGATTGGCCTATAGGTGTACCACGCGAGATAGCCGCCGGCGCAGCGGAGATTGTTGTCGGCATTCGTCCTGAACATTTCGAGGTGGGCAACGCCGGCGTCGAAATCGAGGTCGACGTGGTCGAGGAGCTCGGCGCCGACGCCTATCTGTATGGCCGGATCAGCGGGGCAGGCCAGCTTGCCGGTCAGGCGATCGTCGCTCGCACGGACGGCCGCCAGCCGCCCGAGCGTGGCAGCCGGGTGCGTCTGCACCCCCAACCCGGTCAACTGCACTTCTTCGGAGCCGACGGCCGTCGGATTGCCTGACATCGCTGTGCCGCATACCGGTAACCACCCATGATGAGGCTATGGTGACGGCGGTGAGCACCCAACGTGTGGATCTGGTATGCGAAGGCGGCGGGGTCCGGGGGATCGGACTGGTCGGTGCGGTGGACGCGCTGGGCGCGGCCGGCTATAGGTTTCCCCGTGTCGCAGGGACCAGCGCCGGTGCGATCGTCGCGTCACTGGTCGCCGCGCTGCAGGTTGCGGGGGAACCGCTGACACGTCTTTCCGAGATCATGCGCAGCATCGACTACTCGAAGTTCCTCGACCGCAGTCTTATCGGACGTGTGCCGTTGATCGGCGGGGTGCTCTCGCTGCTGACGTCGGATGGTGTGTATCAGGGAGCCTATCTGGAACAGCTGCTCACCGGTTTGCTGGCCGACCTGGGCGTGCGCACTTTCGCCGACTTGCGTACCGGCGACGAGCCCGAACAGTTCGCCTGGTCGCTGGTGGTCACCGCCAGTGACCTGTCGCGGCGGCGGTTGGTTCGCATCCCGTGGGATCTGGACTCCTATGGCATTGACCCGGACGACTTTTCGGTCGCGCGCGCGGTCCATGCCTCGTCGGCGATTCCGTTCGTGTTCGAGCCGGTTCGGGTTGCCGGCGCGACGTGGGTTGACGGAGCATTGCTGTCGAACTTTCCGGTGGGGCTGTTCGACCGGTCCGACGGCGGGCCGGAGTGGCCGACTTTCGGGATCCGGCTGTCGTCGCGTCCGGGTATTCCGCCCACGCATCCGGTTCACGGGCCGGTGTCGTTGGGAATCGCCGCCGTTGAGACGTTGGTCAGCAACCAGGACAACGCCTACATCGACGACCCGTGCACCGTGCGGCGCACGATGTTCGTCCCCGCCGATGAGATTAGCCCGATCGACTTCGATATCACCGCCGAACAACGCGAGGCCCTGTACCAGCGCGGGTTACAAGCCGGTCAAGAGTTTCTGCAGACCTGGAACTACCAGGACTACATCGCGGCGTGCGGCGGCCCTGCCACCCCATTGGTCTAAGACTAGCCAGCTGAGACAGCGTTTCCCGAGGACCCGCGTCGCGACGGCTGCCGCTTCTGGCCGTGCTGGTGTGGCCGTCCTGGTGTGGGGACCACGCAGCCGTAGCCGCGCCGCCTCGGCGTGCGGTGGCGCGCGCCTTGTGGGTGTGGGGAACCACCTCTTCGGGTGCTCTGAATGGCACCAACCGTTGTTCAGTTCCCGAGGAGGGGATCAGTGAAGTCTGCTGTCGCCGCAACGCCGCGGCGCACCGGGACGCGCTATCTGCAGAGGGTACGCGTAGGTTTGGCGGGCGATGAAATCCGCCGCTGCTGTTCCCGGCGATCTATCTGGCGGATTCGATCCAGGCGTGCATGGTGGAAGTCCAGCGTGGAACCGACGCAGCCTCGACGACGGCGGAAAAGGTGCTCGCGGAGCCGTATTGGCTGTGCACGGTCGATACGGCGGAGCTAGCCGTGCTAAATCTTCGTTTGGTTGGCTTGGAGGTCAAGGACATCGTCGGTGACGACCGGGCCGCATGTCAGGCCATGGGGCTTGCGGCCTGGTTTCTACACATATACGGCCTGCTGACGCCTTAGACCGGCGGCATCGGATCAGTGCATTCAGCCGGTATGGGTCGACTCGACCACCGTCTGGGAGGTCATTGGCCCCACCGGCGTGGCCGAACGCCACGGCCGGTTGGTGTGCATGGATGGGGCCGTTTCTCGGTTACCGTCAACCGGCGGAATCAACAGCAATATGTGATGCTGATGCCCTGATGAGCACGCTGATTCGCTTGTGGGCCGCCGTTGCCGCTGCGGTGTCGCTGGTGGCTGGATGTTCCTCGACGATTGACGGCCGCGCGGTCCCCGCACCCGGGGCCGCCGGCTGGGACGGTGTTGATGTCGAATTGCTGGACACTGGAGACTATCCGATAACGTCGCGGCCGCCGTTCGGCCTGGCCGGCGACCCGATTGAGGGCGGCTTGGCTGAGTCGCGGCGGATGGCCACTAACGTGCTCGGCCCGTGGGAAGCAGAACCCAGCCTGGTCACGTACGAACAGCTTGGCACCGGCTTGGTGAAGGGCCCCGGCACGGTCAATTTCTTTTTGGGCAGCCCCATTGGCGACGGTCTTGAAGATCATCACTTCCTGGCCGGGTTTGCCAGTGCCCGCTATACCGCTACGGGGACATACAAGGGCTTGGTCAACCTCGTGTTGCGGCTGGCCGGTCCCGACGACGCCACCGCCGCCGTGGCGGCGATGAGGGCCAAGGCGGCCGCCTTGACCCTGCCGTTCGCTGACAAACCTGTTACCACTCAACCTTTTTCGATCCCTCGACACCCCGACAGCGCGGCCGTGACCTACCGTAGCAAGGATTTGCGGGAGGGACCGGATCGGTTCTCGGTGATCGCGATCACCGCGCACGGGTCCTATGTGTTGTGTCAAGCGGCAGATTCGGCGGAAAGTTTCGACAACGCCGTTCAATTGATTGCCGCCACCCTGGAGCTCCAGCAACCGCTGATCGACAAATTCAGCCCGACCCCACCCGATCGGCTGGCGCAACTGCCCATCGATCCCGGCGGGCTGTTCGCCCGCACCTTGCCCCCCGCGCAGGGTAACGACACCGTGGAGGATGGCGCTTATGACCAGCTCGGGATACGCCACTTCGCGGAGGATCCGGTCCGTACCCAAGCGCTATTCAGATCCGTTGCCCTGCAGCAAGCGTCATACACCACCACCGGTAGCGTCTACCAAGCCGCTGATGCCGGGTCGGCGCGGCGCATCGTGGCCGAATTGGCCGCCCAAGCAGCCGGCACTCTCAAGCCGACAACCGGAATCACGGGCATGCCTAAGGCTCAATGTTTCACAGCGCACTTGGCTTTTTGGTGTGCGGCCAACGCGGACCGCTACGCCTTCGACGCATGGTCTGACCATGAGGCCGATGTGCATCAGATGATCGCGGCCCAGTACCGCATCTTGACGGGGAAGTGAGTCGGCGATGGTGGCCGGCTACGTCATCGAGGCGCCGGCTCGGTCCAACCACGATAGCGTGGTGGGCGATTACGAGCGAACAAGCCGTGCGATAGCGGCCGAGGCCGCGGCGAGCTTCACCTGGGCCTCGTCGCCCCCTCGGCGATCGCCTCGGCCACGCAGGAGTCGAGATGCTCGTCGAGCAGGTTCAACGCCACCGAGCGTGAGGGTCACAACGGCGACACCCGCTAAGCCGGCGGCTCCAAGTGCGGTTCGACACCTGAGTCTTATCGTCATTTTCCTCACCCCTTTCCAGCTGGCTTGAGCAGGTTGGAGACGACTTGCGAAGTGGGTGTCTGGCGTTTGATCCCCGACATGCCTATCCCGCCGAGGAGGAACTGGCAACACGCTCAGCGCGGCACAAGACGACGCCATCAACCGGCTCGGCGGGGGGTGGATCGTCAACTGGGAATGCAACTCGGCTTGATCCTCGAAACGCCTCCACACCGTCGGATCCCTGCTAGCCGGGGCGAGGTCAGGGTTCTTGATATCCCCGGACCGCACCGGCCGAGATGTCCTGCAAAGCGCTGCCGTCGTGCCCGCCGTTAGGGCTTGCGATAAATTAATCTAGGTCGCTGTCGGCGTGTCGCGGTCTGGGACTGAGGGTGTAGTTCCATTCGCCGTGGAAGTCGTGGCGGGTCAGGATATGTTCGGTTTCAAGGGCTTTCATCTGCGTGTC
>NZ_UPHQ01000044.1 GCF_900566055.1 Mycobacterium innocens | reverse complement strand
CCGCTGGCCCACCGGACCCGACCCACCCGCGCCACCGTTGCCCCACAGGATCCCGCCGGCCCCACCGGGTTGTCCGGTGCCGGGCATGGCGTCAACCCCGTCGCCGATCAATGGACGCCCCAAGAGGAAGTTCGTGGGCGCATTGATCACACCGAAGATGTCGTTAACGAGGGGCTGCAACGGGTTGACATTGGCCGCCTCCGCGGCCGCATATGCCCCGCTGGCGGCACTCAATGCCTGCACAAATTGCTCATGAAACGCCACCGCCTGCGCGCTGAGCGCCTGGTATGCCTGGGCGTGGCCGGAAAACAGCGAGGCAATCGCCGCCGATACCTCGTCAGCAGCAGCAGCCATCAGCGTGCTGGTCGGCGCCAACGCGGCCAGGTTCGCGGCCCGCACCGAGGAGGCGATGCCCGCCGCATCCGCGGCTGCTGTCGTCAACATGTCCGGTGCGGCGATGAGATACGACATTGTGGCCCTCCAACCCGGCAACGTGTTGACCATCGGAAGATGTGGTGGTGCTCATAATTGCACGATTCCGGCACTTTTCCGAGTACCATTTCGCGGCGGCTGGAGTGGCGCTACCGCTGAAGTCCTCGCAGGCGTCGCCGGATCGTGTTGGGTTGTGCCGCAGTAAAATCCAAGTTCATACGCCGCGGTTCTTCAACGACGTGCGCGAAAACGCATCCCCTTAGGCCCGGCCGTGCGACATAAAGAACTGCACAATGGCTTGTGACCCGTCAAAGGCGCGCGTGGTGGCGCCGACGATCGTCTTGGGCAGATATTGCTTGCCGCCGGGCCAGGTGTGCCCGCCGTTGTCGATTCGATAGAAGATCACTTCGGTCCCGGCCACACATGACCGCGAGTCATAACGGCGTACCACCGTTCCATCGCCGACGTTGGGCAGTTCGTCCATCGTGGGATCGCCCTGACATCCGTCGACCGCGCGCCAGCGGTCGACCATGGTGGCAGCCGAGATGGCTTGGCTGGGACCGCCGCGGCCGCGCACTTTCCCACCGTTGAACGGCACCATCGGATCGGCGGTGCCGTGCGCTTCCATCACCGAGACCGGCCGCGACGGATTGCAGGCCACACCCACGCCCAGCGTGCCGGCGATCGGCGCGATCGCGGCGAACACATCGGCGCGGTCGCACGCCAACCGGTTGGACATGAATCCTCCGTTGGACATTCCGGTGGCAAAGACGTGGCCGGCGGGAACCGAAAACTCGCTTTGCAGCTTGCCCACCAGCGCGACCAGAAAGCCGACGTCGTCGAGATGGCGGCGGTCCGCCGGCGAGGCTCCCCGTCCGTCGGCCCAGCTCTTGTCATAGCCGTCGGGATAGACCACCAGCAGGTTGTTGGCGTCGGCAACGGAGTCGAAGGCTGAAATACTCTGCTGTCCGGCGCCGGTGCCACCACCCCCGTGCAGGTTGAGCACCAGTCCCACCGGCGGGCCCGGCGGCGAATGCACGATATAGGTCCGCTTCAGGCCGCCGAACTGTAATGTTCCGGCCTGATCTCGAGAACGTGCCGCCGACACGTGCTGTTCTCCGCAGCCGGCCAGGCATCCCACGAGAACGAGCGACAAGAACCATCGCGCCCACGGCATGACAACCAAGTTACCGACCGCCGCCGCGTTACGGTCGGCGACCTCGGGAATTCACACGGTCACCGAGGCGCCGCGCTCCAACTCGATGATTCGGTCGGCCAGACCACGGTGCCTCATCTCGCGGACGAAGTCGGCCAGGGGCGACGCGAAGACACCGTAGTCGTCGAAGTGGATGGGGATCAGCTTCGGCAGCTCGATCAGCTGCACCAATCCCGCGCCCTGGCGTCCGTCCATGGTCACGGTCAGGCCGAAGGGCAACCGGCGGCCGGCCGGCAGCCGGGTCCCGCCCAGGTGCAGCACGCCGAGATCAATCGAATCGAAACGACGGGGAATCTCGTTGAGCTCCTCGACGAGCAAGGTGTCGCCGGAGACATACAGCCGGCGCGGCATCAAACCGTCGACGGATGTGAATTCGAGCATGGTGCCCATGACCGGCGGCAGCAGCCGATGAATTCCCAGCGGCGCGTGCCGGCCGGGCAGTGACGTCATGGTCAGCCTGACTCCGGCGTTGCTGATCGTGTGCTGCTGCCAGGTGGGCAGGCCGAATGCGTGCCGGAAGCCACGACGACGTAGCCGTTTGGCGGCGTGCGGAGTGGTGACGACGGGCAGTTCGTGATCGAGGCCCCGTTGCGCCACCCGGTCCCAGTGATCGCCGTGCATGTGCGACAGCACAATGGCGTCGATAGGCGGCAGTTGATCGATGCTCAACGCCGGCTCCCGCAGCCGCTTGGACACCAGCCCGTAGCCGAGGTAGGCGTGCTGTCCCCGATGCAGAAAGTTCGGATCGGTCAGCACGGTCAGGCCACCAGCGGCGATCAACGTGGTGGCGTTGCCGACGAACGTGACGGTGATTGCCACGGCGTCCAATGCCTTCCCAGATCCCATAGCCGCCGACTACCCCACTGGCCGCCGTTCAAGGCCGTTCAAGCAGCCGAAAGCCCCGCCCGACAGCGGGTCCCCGCATGACCTGCAGCCCACGCGTGTGCATCGCTGCTCGACTGGGCCTCGGTGCGCGTCGACATCGTCCAGTTTGCCGGGCTTTGCGACGGCGGCCCATGCCGACCGTTTCGAAGTATTACCGGTGATACGGTCCGATCAGCCCGCCGACGGCGGTCGCGGCATCACGGTGCCCTTGAGCTCCAAACCGTATTCGAGGTCCTCGTACTTTGGTTGCTTCCTCTTACGCCAACCACTGCCCGCCGAAATCGGCGGCGGCATCAGCGGCGGGAGCATCGGGAATCCGGAATCCCCAGCGGGCAGAGGCGACACCGCCGAGGCCAGCTGCTCAGGCGTGTGGGAAGCGGTCAACAGCCCGACCACCGCGGGCGGCGCGGTCAAGTTGCCCATCGACACCCCGACGCCCAACGCTGCCGCGGGTGCTTCCGCTGCAGGGCTCTGGCCGCGCTGGAAAAACTAGCCGCCGACATTCCCAGCGCCGATTCGCCCTCCGATAGGCCCTCGGCGATGTCGGGTGCCACCGACTGCAGTGCCTGGGCTGACGTGTTTTGCGCCAGGTAGCTGAGCAGGTTGATGGGAAACCCGGACGAAATGAACTGGTTGGCATAAGTATTCGCCAGCCCGAACCAGCCACTGTTGGGGTCGAGGGTGACACCAAACGCCTGCAAAACGACATCTACCGGAGAGGCAGCGGCGGCTGGCGCCGCAGCGGCGGCGGGTGCCGCGGCGGCTGGCGCCGCAGCGGCTGTTACCAGCGTGGCTTGAGCAGCCACTCCCCCGGGGGCCGCGATGGCTGGCGGCGAAACGAACTGGGGTAGCACCAGAGTTTGCGCCGCGGTGGCCGCATACCGGTACATGGCCGCCGCATTATTCACCCACATGGTGTGGTACTGGGTCTCGGTATCGGCGATTGCCGCGAGGTTTCTACCGAATCCGTTGGTGGCCAACAGTTTTGCCAGCTGGATCCGGTTGGCGCTGACCTCGGAGGGATGAACCATCGCCGATAGCGCGGAGTCGAATGCTGCCGCGGCAACCTGGGCCGAGGAGCCCAGCTGCCGGCACTGCTGTGCGGTGACACGCAGCCAGGCGAGGTATGGGCCGACGGCCTCGATCATCGCCCGCGAGGATGGGCCCTGCCAGGAGCCGGTCAGCGCAGACAGCACCGGGGCATACGCGCCGGCAGACTCTTCCACATCGGCGCCGAGCCGCTGCCACGCGTCGCAGGCCTCGAGCAGTGACTGCGGGCCAGGTCCCGAATGGATTAGCGCCGAGCTGAACTCGGGCGGCAGGCTTATGAAATCCATGACATCTCACATTGGCTAAGCGGGGTGATTGGATGCGACATTGCACTGGTCAAGGCGGGAAATCGCTGGTCGGTTGAGGGTCGCCGTTCTGGGCGCAGGCCCGCGTTCCCCCCGCCGGCAGGAAGGACCACCGATCACGAGACGGCCCTGACCGCGGTCAACAGTCGGGTCTTGAACTCGTCGGGGACGGGGACATATCCGCTGTCCTGCAGACCACGCTGGCCGGCATCGATCACACTCTGCAAAAAAACGCCCTTACGGCGATACCGACCTGGGCATCGGGACACTTCGAGCACACGATCTCGTATGTCGTCAGCACGATCGGGTAGGAGCCGGGCCGGTTCGGCCGGTAGAACGAGATGGTGTCGAATGCGAGGTCGTTGCCTTCCCCGATGAACCAGGCAGCCGAAATCGTTTTGCCCACCGAGCCTGCGCTGATCGCCACCGGATCCGGACCGGCCGACGTGATGATCTCGGCCATGTCCAGGTGTTGTGTTTGCGCGAACGACCATTCGACGTAGGTGATCGATCCTTCGGTGCGACCGACCGCCGCAGCAGCACCGTCGTTGCCTTTGACGCCCTCGCCGACGCCGCCGTAGAACTTCTTCCCCGCACCCCCGCCCCATGCGCCATGTGAAGCGGTATCGAGGTATCTCTGGAAGTTGTCGGTGGTGCCGGACTCGTCGCTGCGGAACACGACACGAATTGGTTCATCTGGCAGGGTGACGCCGGGGTTCAGCGCCTGGATCGCAGGATCGTTCCAGGTCACGATGCCGCCGTTGAAGATCCTGGCCGCGGTCGAACCGTCGAGGGCCAACGACGGCCGGCCGTTGACGCGGTAGGCGATCGCGATGGGCCCGAACACGACCGGCAAGTTCCACGCGGGCGAGCCACACCGCCGCTGCGCGCTGGCATACTCGTCCTTGTTCAGTGGTGAATCGGAGCTTCCGAAATCGGTTTGATTGCCCGTGAACTCGCTAATGCCGGCACCGGAACCGTTGGGCGTGTAAGTCACGGACTGCCCTGGACAGGCGCGTTCGAATTCCTTGGCAAATCGCACCATTGCGTATTCCTGAGCGGTAGAGCCACTTGCCTTCAGCGTCGGCTTACCGCCGCAATCGACTTTCCCCGACGGCGTTACTGTTGCCGCGCCCGTTCCGAAGGCGCTGCCGTGGCCGTCACATGCCGTCAACATCACGGCAAAGACGAGGCTGCCCAATGTGATCCAGAATCGGTTGCCCCTCGGCGAGACTGATTCGGATGGCACAAAAGAGACATACGTTGCCGGCCAAACTGCGGTCCGCCAAACTGCCGTCTTCCCCGCAGCCATGAGGCATGGTAACCATATCGGTCACGATTTTGTCGTGCCCAAAGATAGCCGGGGACAGTTTGATTCACGATTTCACCGACAGTTTCCACCCGGTATACGGTTGCGCCATGCCAGCGCCATTACCGATGGTGAGGCTTTGCTCACGCTTTACCGACAATTGAACAACAATGGCTGCGGCTGTTGGACCGACGAGGGCCGGGTCAGACCATCGCAACTCCGGCTAAGGGGCCGGCCGGCGCGAGCAGTTCGCAGGTCCGATCACGGCGTTTAGTTAGTGATCGCGATGCGGGGGCGTGGCAAGCGTCAGATTGGTCAGCGGGGAGGTTTCCAGCGATGGCGACCAGCCTGTTGCGCTCGCGCAGAACCGCCCGAAGATCACGATCGGTCGGCCTTGCCGTGATCACCGGACTGCTTGGTCTGGCGGTAGTGGCGATCCCGACGGCCCAAGCCGACGGGGTCGATGGCGCATTCCTCAATGCAGTGAAGGCCAAGGGCATCAACTTCGCGTCACCGCAGGCCGCTATTTTGGCCGGCCATCAGGTTTGCGACGAACTCGATCTCGGACGGCATAAGGCCGACATCGCCAATGACCTGGCCAAAGACGGCAACCTGGACGGCTATCGCGCGGGGTATTTCGTGGGCCTGAGCGTCGCCGCCTACTGCCCCAGACATCACCACTCGTCGACCTGACTCGGCGCTTTGTCGCTAGTCCTGCCCGGGTCAGCCCGCCGCGCCCTGACCGACGGCTTGTACCGAGGCGTGCTCGTGCAACGCCTTCTCGGCTTCGGGATGCACGGGCTTGAGGTCGAAGATCACCTCTGTGACGGTTCCGGTGAACGCGTACGGCGCCTTGTCTTCGTAGTCGCGGTCGACCACCAGCCCGTTGTCGCGGCCGACGTCCATCCCGGCGTAGGACGTAAACGACAGACTCACCGTTTGGGGCAGCCGACCCTCGCCGATCAATCGGTCGTCGGCCCACAGCGTCACCTTGCCGCCGGAACCCACCATGGGCTGGTCGGTTTCGAACAGCATCCGCGCCGTGACGTCGCCGGTGGGCAACGGCTCCGTCGATACCTGCCGATAGGTCTCGACGCCGAGGAAGGAGTAGGTGTGATGCAGCCGCTGCTGCTCGTCGACCCAGAGCGCGAACCCGCCCATGAAGTCGGCGTTGGCGACGATCACGCCCTGCGCCCCGCTGTCGGGGATGTGCAGCCGTCCCTCGATCGCGTAGGAGCGACCGAAGATGCGCGGGACCATGCCGCGCTGGATGTTCTGTACGTCTCCCTGGAAGGCGAAGCGGGTGGTGGTGGGCAGTGGCGGCAAATCACCGAACATCACGGCCAGCCCGCCCAACAACGGCAGCACCCGGTTGCGTTCGGCTTCCTGCCACCACAGCTGCTGTAGTTCGGCCAGCTTGTCCGGATGCTCGGCCGCCAGGTTGTTGGCTTGGGAGAAGTCGTCGGGCAGGTAGTACAGCTCCCAGATGTCCTGGTCCGGGTCGTAATTCCCGGGCGCGAAGCGCTGCATCGTCTGCGGCGACAGGTCCCACGGCACCCGGTCCAGCCGAGCGCACGCCCACCAGCCGTCCCGGTAAATGGCTCGGCTGCCGAAGTTTTCGAAGTACTGCACGGTGTGGCGCTCTTCAGCCTCCGGCCCTGTGCTCGGGTCGAAGGTGTGCAGGAAACTCGTTCCGTCCATCGGCTCCTGCTCGAAACCGTCGACACTGGTCGGCTCCGGTAAACCGATGGCCGCCAACACAGTTGGCGCGATGTCGATACAGTGGGTGAAGTGGCCGCGAACCTGGCCGTCGGGCCGGATCCGGGCCGGCCAGGCGACCACCATCGGATCGCGGGTGCCACCGAGGTGGCTGGCCATCTGCTTACCCCATTGGAACGGCGTGTTGTTGGCGTGCGCCCAGCCACTCGCGAAATGCGGTGCGGTGAACTCGTCGCCGAGAGCTTCGATGCCGCCGTATTGCTCGATGAGCGCCAGCTGCTGATCGGCGTCGAGATCTAGGCCGTTGAGAAACGTCATCTCGTTGAACGAGCCGGTGTTGGTGCCCTCCATGCTGGCACCGTTGTCGCCCCAGATGTAGAAGACCAGCGTGTTGTCGGCCTCGCCGAGATCCTCGATGGCATCCAGCAGCCGGCCGACGTTCCAGTCAGCATTTTCGGAGAACCCGGCGAACACCTCCATCTGCCGGGCGTAGAGCTTCTTTTGGGTGTCCGACAGGCTGTCCCACGCCGGGAACAGGTCGGGCCGCTCGGTCAGTTCAGTGTCCGGGGGAATGATCCCCAGCTGTTTCTGCCGTTCAAACGTCTTCTGCCGGTACACATCCCAGCCCTCGTCGAATTGCCCGCGGTACTTGTCGGCCCACTCCTTGAACACGTGGTGCGGTGCGTGCGTGGCGCCGGTCGAGTAGTACAGCAGCCACGGCTTGGTGGCGTTCTGGGCCCGTACCGTGTGCAACCATTCGACGGCCTTGTCGGTGAGGTCGTCGGGGAAGAAGTAGGGCTTGTCGTGTTGTCCCTCGGGTATGCCGATAACCGAATTGTCCTGGGTGATGATCGGGTCGTACTGGCCCGCGGCGCCGCTGGGGAAACCCCAGAAATGGTCGAAACCCCAACCCAGCGGCCAATTGTCGAACGGCCCGGACGCGCCCTGGACGTTGTCGGGGGTCAGATGCCACTTGCCGAACGCCGCGGTCACATAACCGTTGTCGCGCAGGATCCGGGGCAGCGCGGCGCAGCTGCGCGGCTTGACCGTCGAATAACCCGGGAACGGACCGGGGAATTCGCACACCGATCCAAAGCCCACCCGGTGGTGGTTGCGCCCGGTCAGCAGCGCTGAGCGGGTCGGCGAGCACACCGCGGTGACATGAAAACGGTTGTAGACCAACCCGTTTTGCGCCACCCGCGACAGTGTGGGGGTCCGGATGCCGCCGCCGAAGGTGTCCGGTCCGCCGAACCCGGCGTCGTCGATCAGCACGATCAGCACATTGGGCGCATTGTCCGGCGCGCTCGGGCCGGGGACTATCGTCCAGTCACCGACGGACTCCGCCATGGTGCGCCCGATCGTGCCGCCGAAGCTGCGCTGCGGTATAGGCAGCTTCGTCCGGTCGGGATTGAACTTGCCCATGGCTTCCTGCAATGCCGCGCCCAGGCTTCGTAATGTCGAATGACTCAGCTCTGCAACCGATTTCATCGGCGAACCGGCCAAGGTCTGCTCCACCTGCAGCCGGCCCGGCGCCGGTGTCACGACGATGATCACGGCACTGCCGGCCGACAGCGCTTGCCCGATCTTGTCGGCCAGCCCACTCTTGATCCGATGGTGGGCGAAGGTGCCGGCCAATGCTCCGGTCGCGGCGCCCACCGCCCCTCCAACCAGCCCAGCGGCCAGCAGCGCCGGCGAGAACAAGCCCACCGCCAAGCCGACCCCCGCGCCCCACTTGGCGCCGCGGCGACCGAGACGATTCCCGGTGTCGAGCAACACCGGATTGCCCTCGTCGTCCTTGCCGATCAGCACCGCGCCCTGCAGCGGGAGCGTCTTGGCGTTGGCCCGGCCGGTGAGGTTCTCGAAATCGTGCCGGGCCGAATCAATGTCCTGATACCCGGCGACGATGACCAGTGCGTTGTCTTCACTCATGACCAGATTCCCTCTCGGCGGCTGATGAACTCACGGCGCGAGCCGGTGAGCGGATCGTCGAACTCGATGCGCCTCGCCAGCAGCTGCAGCGGCGAGCTGAAGTCATCGTCAACTTCCTGGAGCACCTTGGGGTACAGGGTTTCTCCGGTGATCGGCAGTCCCAGTGACGCCATGTGCACCCGCAGCTGGTGGGTGCGTCCGGTACGCGGCGTCAGCCGGTACAGACCGTGCGGTGAGATCAGCTCGACCAGCGTCTCCGCATTCGGCTCGCCGGGTTCGCAAACCGCCTGCAGCTGACCGCGACGCTTGACGATGCGGTTGCGGACCACGCGCGGCAGCACCACCGCGGGGTTGACCGCGGCCCGGGCCAGGTAGGTCTTGTGCACCGCACCGCGTGCGAACAGCGTCTGATAGCGGCCACGCAACTCGCGCCGGGTGGTGAACAGCAGCACCCCGGCGGTGAGCCGGTCCAGCCGATGCGCGGGGCTCAACTCGGGTAACCCGAGTTCACAGCGCAGCCGCACCAGCGCAGTCTGGGTGACGTGGCGGCCGCGCGGCATGGTCGCCAAGAAGTGCGGTTTGTCGACGACGACGATGTCGTCGTCCTGATACAGCACCGGCATTTCAAAGGGCACGGGCACTTCGTCGGGCAGGTCGCGATGCAGGTAGACGAAGGAATTGGGCGGCAGCACCGTATCGCTATCCACCACCGCGCCGTCGCGGTCGCGGATTTCCCCGGCCAGCAGCTTTGCCCGAGCCGGCGCACCGAACCGGTGAGTCAGCTCGGCCAGCACCGACCCGCCCCGCAGCCGCACCCGCGCGGGCCCCAGCGCGTCACGAACGGCAAGCACGCTCGCAGACTATAGAACCCGAAGCGCTCCGGTAGCGCTAACCAACCCGATCGACTGAGACCGCCTGGTACGTCGAGGTCGCGACTTGCCGAAGTTCACGCGTGTCATCCTTCGTGTGCACTGTTGCCGCGGGTGTTGATCAGGGGTTGCGGCGTCTTGAGGTCCCGGGTGGGTGGCGGTTGGTTGTCGGCTGCGGTGTCCGCGACGCGTAGGTGGCCGGGTTGTGCGAACGAGTTTCTTGATACCCCAAGGTGTTTGGGTTTCGATATGGTGCCGTTGGTGACCGGCTCCGGGGTAGCTAACGCTGGTTGGGTGTTGGTGGTGGTTGGGGTTGAAGTTGGAGTTGGAAGGGTTCATATCACTACCAGTGGACGCGCTCGCCGGTAGGTCCTGGACAGGTCGCCACCGCGGGCGGAACTTGAGTTGGTGGGCGTGCCAGCGCTTTCGGGCTGAGTAGCCGGTCGGCGTGGTCGGTGACGACGAAAGCATCAGCGGTTCCGATGATGGTCAGCACACCACGATGGTGCAGCCGGCGATGGTAAGGGCAGACCAGCACCAGGTTTGGGGCAAGTCGCCAATTTACCCTCAAATTCTTTTGGCTTGCCGGCTCCGGGCGTAGCCGGTTTTGTCCGGCCTCGGGGCTTGGCTGGCGCGGGGTTCGTGGTGTGCTGCGGGGTTGGCGGGTGCGGTTTAGGATCGGCTGACGTTTGTCTGCGGGCAGTGAGTCGGAGGCGGTGGGTGATGGTGTTTGCGATGGAGCCGGCGGTGGTGGGGGTTTCGGCGCTAGCCCAGGCGGGGTTGGCGGCGCAGCAGGGTGCTGGGGTTGCCGCGGGGGCGCCGATGTTGGTGGGGGTGGTGCCGATGGGTGTGGATGCTGATTCGGCGGCGTTCGCTGCTGCGCTGGCCGCGATGCGAGCAGCGTATGTGAGCACCGCTGCTGAGCATGCCGCGGCGCGGGGGGTGTTTTCTGATGCGCAGTCGGTGGCGGCCGGGATCACGGTGGCTAGTGAGGCGATGCGAGCGGCGGCCCTGGCCCGGTAGGGATTAGGGGATTGTGGTGGGCCATCCCTGGTCGGCGTTCTCGCCGGAGGCCAACTATGCGGCGTTGGCCTGGGGGTGTGGTCCGGCATCGACGTTGGCTTATGCCGACACGTTGAGCGCGCAGGCGGCGCAGGTGCAAGCGGTGGTGGCGGCCTCGGGGGTCAGTGGGGCGGCCACCTATGGCACCGGTTGGCGCGGGGCGGGAGCGGCGGCTTCGGCGGTGGCTCATGGTGCGCTGGATGCTCAGCATGAGTTGTTGGCGGCGGCGTTGGTGGACAAGGCGGCCCAGGTGGTGGCGGCGGCGGGTGCTCATCAGAGCGCGGTGGCGTCGATGGTCACCGCCGAGGAGGCGAGGGTTAATCGGGTGGATGAGGCCGCCGCGCAACAGCTCAACCCGCTGGTGTGGGGGGCGTTGACCCCAAAGATCGTGGCGTTGAACGTCGAGTATTACGGGCAGATGTGGCCGCATAACGCGGCTGCGGGACGGCCTATGGGGCGGCGTTGCGCGCTGCCGCCGCAGCGATCATGGTGCCGTTTCCGCCGGCGGTGCCCGGAGCATCACTGGCGGCTGCGGCGGTGGGGTTGGGCGAAGCCGGGGCGATCAGCGCGGCCGGGCCAACCCTGCGCGCCAGCGAGCAAGCCGCCCACGCGGTGCTCACCCCAGCAGTGGCCGCGCTGGGAGATGCTGTGCCGTCGGCCGCCCCGAAGGCGGCCTCAGTGGCGGGCACCCCAACCGCGGCTCAGACAGTGCATCCGGCGCCGCAGGCTGCGGTGGGGATGTTCGCCAGGATCTCACCGGCCGGGGTAGTTGGCGCCCCCACCGGCGCTCCCCCTGCCGGTGAGGGGCCGGCCTCAGCGCAGCTCGCCGAGGCGCTGCAGAGCCGCGCCGGCGCCTTGACCCCGCCTGGATCGGAGCCGGGGCCTGGTGTGGTCAGCGGTTATCCGGGTGCCGGTTTCACCAGCTACGTTCGGCCCACCGGCGACGGTTTTGCCCCACCTCCGGTCGAGCGGGCCGGCAGCAGCGCACCCGCGGGCATGCTCAACGCGGCCGCGCTGGGCGGCCCGGTCACCACCCCCAGCTTGACAGCGCCGATGCAGCCGCTGGCCTACGTCCACCCGCAGCCACCACAACCCGGCGGCCTGTCTTTGGCTCCCCAGCCGCCGCTGCTCGACCCCGGCGCATCCGGTTGGGGAGCGGGTAGTGGGGG
>NZ_UPHQ01000190.1 GCF_900566055.1 Mycobacterium innocens | reverse complement strand
GTCGCGACTACCCCAGGAAGCAGCGAACCCCACCGGGACCTGGAACCCGGCGTCACCGCACGACACGCGGCGCCGAAACCTACCCGGCACCACGAAATCAAGATCAACAAGCGTCGCCGGCCCCACACCACGGCGTCACCTACACCCGCATGAAATTTTGAGGCTAGCGTGACGCGTCCGCTCGTTGTATTCCTCGGCGATCCGGCGCATCTCTCTGAGCATCGCCAGAAGCTGCCGGCGATTGGGCTCACTCAGGGTTGGATCGATGGTGATCGTTGCCGCCGAATCTGTCACCTCAGCTGGTCGGGTGGAGATTCCCATTGACTCCAAAGCCGCATTGGCGACGGTTAATGGCGTGACGCCCAGCCCTGCCGCGAGCGCGAATATCACATCTCGTTTGATGGACTCCACTGGACCGTTGCGGACCTGCCCTAACCGGGACTTGCCTATTCCGCGATAGCCCGCCGACTGCATTCGATGCACCACATCGGTCAGACTCCATCGATTATCCGGATGATCCATCCGGTCGGTGATGAGTTGCTTGCGGCCGGGATTGTCGGCGCTCATACCGTCTAACGATAAGCCCATGCTGCGACACCCGCGCAGCTCAACACATTTCGTCCCCCGGCTGGCCTACTGCTCCGAGGCCAGCCGGGGGGATCTTGGCGTTTCGGCCAAACCCTCAAGGGGTGCACTTTGGGGTGTACGTATATTCGGCACATCGGTCTGACCAGTGCCCCCGGCACGACTCGAACGTGCGACCTAGGGATTAGAAGGCCCTTGCTCTATCCACCTGAGCTACGGAGGCAATGCGCAGGTCAGTCTATCCAAACCGGGATTCAAGATCAGTCCCGGCGACACGACGGATCTGGAAAGTCTTCCGCTACGCCGAAAATCGGTTATGGTGTGAGCCTCGACACACGTACAACACCGGCCGGTAAGCGGCCGTTAACCGCAACGACGCGTGTGCCCGACGTCGAGGGGTGGGCTTTGTGATGTGCATGGCCAGTGTGACTTCGCGGTGCTCACGTGCTGGTGCCGAGGCGCTGCGGCAGGGAGCGCAGCTCGCGGCAGATGCCAAAGACACCATTCGGTCCGGTGCCGTGCTGCTTCGGGGCTCGCCGTTCGCGCTCGGTTGGGTCGCGGGTTGGGTGTCCACAGAGTTTCCCCTGCACGTATTGACCGGACATGCGTTGTCTCGGGTGTCGCCTCCGGCGCTCGGCCGATTCGGCACCGCCTGGGCGGCGCAGCGAGCGGACTTGGCGCTCACCGCGGCTCTTGAGGAGTCTTTTGGTCCGGACTTCCGTGACCTGGTGTCGCACCCGAGCGGGGATCCTTCCGCGTTCACCCGGCGGGGCAGCCTGCTGCCGTCGGGCCCTCGCCGCCGCTACGCGGCCCAGACCTCCGACATTTCCTACGGTCCCGGTGGTCGGGCGCATCTGCTCGACATCTGGCGGCGTCCCGACCTGGCGCCGGGGCGCCGTGCGCCGGTGCTGATCCAGGTTCCCGGGGGCGCGTGGACGGTCAACGGCAAACGTCCGCAGGCGTACACGTTGATGAGCCGGATGGTGGAGCTGGGCTGGATCTGCGTGTCGATCAACTACAGCAAAAGCCCGCGCTGCAGTTTCCCCGCACACGTCATCGACGTCAAAAGGGCCATCGCCTGGGTCCGCGAGAACATCGGTGACTACGGTGGCGACTCCGACTTCATCGCCCTCACCGGCGGGTCAGCCGGCGCGCACCTGGCTTCCTTGGCGGCGCTCACTCCCAACGATCCGAGGTTTCAGCCCGGGTTCGAACACGCCGACACGACAGTTCAGGCGGTCGCACCGTATTACGGGGTGTACGACTTCACCGACTTCGACAACATGCACGAGATGATGCTGCCGTTCCTCGAGCATTTCGTGATGAAGACCCGATATGCCCAAGAGCCGGAGCGATTCACCTCGGCTTCACCGATTTCCTATGTGCACCGGGACGCGCCCCCGTTCTTCGTGCTGCACGGCGACAAAGATCCACTGGCGCCGTGCGCGCAAGCACGGGCCTTCTGTGCGGCATTGCGCGGGGCGGGTGCCACCACGGTGGCCTACGCCGAGCTCGCCAATGCCCACCACGCTTTCGACATCACCCCGACGGTCCGATCCCGGCTGGCGGCCAATGCCGTCGCTGATTTCCTCGGGGTTGTGTACGGTCGGCGGGCCAGCTCGTTGCTGAGTACGTTGGCCCTGCAGGCGACTCCGGCCAGCTGAACTCACCGGGCGCAAGCCGAACTCGCGTGCCCTCGGAAGTCGTGTCGCGCGGGTCTGGGCACCCGAGCCAACGTGTGGATCCTCACTTTCACCGCCGCTGCAACCGGACTAGCGTTGTGTCTGCATTTCGGTTGACGGTCTGACGCAGGAGGCTTGATGGCGGTGACAGGGTTGGCGCGTCGAGTTATCCCGTCCTGGTCGGGTCGTGACCATGGGTGAGCCCGTCGAGACCGCCGCATTGTCCGACGAGCTGGGACCGGTCGACTATTTATTGCATCGCGGCGAGGCCAATCCGCGGACCCGTTCGGGGATCATGGCGCTGGAACTACTCGACACCACGCCTGACTGGGACCGTTTCCGGACCCGCTTCGAAAACGCCTCCCGACGCGTGTTGCGGCTGCGGCAAAAGGTCGTCGTTCCCACGCTGCCTACCGCGTCGCCGCGTTGGGTGGTCGATCCCGACTTCAACCTCGACTTCCATGTGCGCCGGGTGCGCGTCGCCGAACCCGGCACGCTGCGGCAAGTATTCGATCTCGCCGAGGTGATTCTGCAGTCGCCGCTGGACATCTCGCGGCCACTGTGGACAGCCACACTGGTCGAGGGCCTGGCCGACGGCAAGGCCGCGATGCTTCTCCATGTCAGCCACGCCGTCACCGACGGTGTCGGTGGGGTCGAGATGTTCGCTGAAATCTATGACTTGGAGCGGGAACCACCACCGAGGCCGACGCCACCGCAACCCATTCCGCAGGATCTGTCGCCCAATGACTTGATGCGCGAGGGCATCAACCATTTGCCCATGGCCATTGTCGGCGGCCTTTTGGGCGCGCTGTCCGGGGCGGTGTCGGTGGCCGGGCGAGCGGTTCTGGATCCCGTCTCCACGGTGTCAGGAATCGTGGGCTACGCGATGTCGGGCGTTCGGGTGTTGAACCGCGCCGCCGAGCCCTCGCCGCTGCTGCGGCGGCGTAGCCTGACCACCCGCACCGTGGCGATCGACATCCGGCTCTCCGAACTGCACCGGGCCGCCAAGGCAGGTGGCGGGTCGATCAACGACGCCTACCTCGCGGGTCTGTGCGGCGCGCTGCGGCGTTACCACGAGGCCCACGGCCTGCCGATCAGCACCTTGCCGATGGCAGTGCCGGTGAACCTGCGGGCCGAAGGCGCCACGGCCGGCGGCAATCAATTCACGGGAGTCAACTTGGCGGCGCCCATCGGCACCGTCGATCCGGTGACCCGGATGAAGAAGATCCGTGCCCAGATGACGCAGCGCCGCGACGAGCCCGCGATGAACATCGTCGGTTCCATCGCGCCGGTGTTGAGCATCTTGCCCACAGCCGTCCTGGAAGGGATTACCGGCTCGGTGGTGGGCTCGGACGTGCAAGCCAGCAATGTCCCGGTCTACCCCGGCGACACCTTCGTCGCCGGTGCAAAGATATTGCGGCAGTATGGCATCGGCCCGCTACCGGGTGTGGCCATGATGGTGGTCCTGATATCGCGGGGCGGGTGGTGCACCATCACCGCGCGCTACGACCGGGCATCCGTGCGAAACGACGAGTTGTTTGCCCAGTGCCTGCTCGAAGGCTTCGACGAGATCTTGGCGCTGGCCGGTGAGCCGGCGCCGCGGGCGATCCCGGCGTCCTTCACCGCCCCAGCCGGTACGGCGTCTCGTTCGGTGTCGGGCTCATGAGCACGTCGCAACAGCAAGGCGAACAGCGCGAGGCCGGCAAGCCTGGCGGCGACTTGCGGCTACCCGGATCGGTGGCCGAGATCATGGCCAGCGCTCCGGGGCCGAAGGTCGGCGCGTTTTTCGATCTCGACGGGACGTTAGTCGCGGGCTTTACCGCCGTCATCCTCACCCAAGAACGGCTGCGGCGCCGCGATATGGGTGTCGGTGAGCTGCTCAGCATGGTCCAGGCCGGTCTGAACCATACGCTGGGACGCATCGAGTTCGAGGATCTCATCATCAAGGCGTCTTCGGCGCTGCGGGGACGGCAGTTGAGCGATTTGGAGGAGATCGGCGAGCGGCTGTTTCACCAGCGGATAGAGCCCCGGATCTATCCGGAAATGCGCGAGCTGGTTCGGGCTCATATGGCCCGTGGGCACACCGTGGTCCTGAGCTCGTCGGCGCTGACCATCCAGGTCGAACCGGTGGCCCGCTTCCTGGGCATCACCAACATGCTCACCAACAAGTTCGAGGTCAATGAAGACGGATTGCTCACCGGCGATGTGGTGCGACCGATCTTGTGGGGGCCCGGCAAAGCCGCAGCGGTACAGCGTTTTGCGGCCGAGCACGGCATCGACCTCAAGGACAGCTACTTCTACGCCGACGGAGACGAGGACGTCGCCCTGATGTACTTGGTCGGCAATCCGCGGCCGACCAACCCCGAAGGCAAGATGGCCGCCGTCGCCAAACGCCGCGGCTGGCCGATTCTGAAGTTCAACAGCCGCGGCGGTGTGGGTCTGCGGCGGCAGCTGCGAACACTCGCCGGTTTCAGCACAATGTTCCCGGTCGCGGCCGGGGCGGTAGGCCTCGGTGTGCTGACCGGTAGCCGGCGGCGCGGGGTGAACTTCTTCACCTCCAACTTCTCCCAGTTGTTGCTCGCCACCAGTGGTGTCCACCTGAATGTGATCGGCAAGGAAAACCTGACCGCGCAGCGTCCGGCGGTGTTTATCTTCAACCACCGCAACCAGGTTGACCCGGTTATCGCCGGAGCGCTGGTGCGCGACAACTGGGTTGGTGTGGGCAAGAAGGAACTGCAGAACGACCCGATCATGGGCACCCTCGGCAAGCTACTGGACGGGGTGTTCGTCGACCGCGATGATCCGGTGGCCGCGGTGGAGACGCTGCACACCGTCGAGGATCGCGCCAGAAACGGGTTGTCAATCGTGATCGCCCCCGAGGGCACCCGGTTGGACACCACCGAAGTCGGGCCCTTCAAGAAGGGGCCCTTCCGGATCGCGATGGCGGCGGGGATCCCCATCGTGCCCATCGTGATTCGCAATGCGGAGATCGTCGCCTCGCGAAACTCCACGACGATCAATCCGGGCACGGTCGACGTCGCGGTCTTTCCGCCGATCCCGGTCGACGACTGGTCTCTCGACACACTCCCGGACCGCATTGCCGAGGTGCGCCAGCTGTATCTGGACACCCTGAAGAACTGGCCGGTCGACAAGCTGCCCGAAGTCGACTTGTCCGCAGAGCAAGAAGCGGCGAAGAAAGCACAGGCCGCGAAGAAGCAACCGGCCAAGAAGGCCCCGGCCAGAAGCGCGGCGAAGAAGCAACCAGCCAAGAAGGCTCCGGCCAAGAGCGCTGCCAAGAAGGCCGCGAAGACCACATCGGGCAAGTCGACTCCCCGCCGCGAGTCGAAAGCCGCCGTCACCGACGGTGAGGTTCCACAGCCGGGCACCGACCAAGCCGATGCCCCCGAATCGTCGGGCTCTGGGCCCAAAGGACTGCCGTGACCAAACCGGTCGCCGACACCAGCGCAGTCCTCGCTGCTGAAGACACGCTGGTGCTGGCTTCTATGGAGTCGCCGGTCGAGATGCAGCTGATCATGCGTTGGCTGGATGAACAGCGGACCCGTCATCCCGAGGCGAAATTCGACGTTCTGAGGCTGCCGCCCCGCAATGCGCCACCGGCGGCGCTGACCGCACTTGCCGAACAGCTCGGGTGCGGGCCCGAAGCTGACTCCGAATGTCTCGAGGACCGATCGATTGTGCCGGTGCGGGTGTTCTGGCTGCCGCCACCGGATCGCAGCAGAGTGGCCAAGGTGGCAGGGCTGCTTCCGGGCCGGGATCCCTACCACCCCAACGCAGGTCAGCAGCGCCGCATCCTGCGCTCTGACCCGCGGCGGGCCAGGGTAGTGGCCGGGGAGGCCGCCACGGTCTCCGAGTTGCGCCAGCAGTGGCGCGACACCACCGTCGGCGACAACAAACGCGATTTCGCCCAGTTCGTCACCCGAAGGGCAATCCTGGCGTTAGCACGTGCCGAATACCGGATCCTCGGACCGCAATACAAGTCGCCGCGGCTGGTGAAGCCAGAGATGTTGGCGTCAGCGCGGTTTCGTGCCGGGCTGAAGAAAATACCCGGTGCCACCGTCGAAGAGGCCGGGAGAATTCTCGATGAACTGGCCACCGGTTGGAGCCAGGTGTCGGTAGACCTGATTTCCGTCCTGGGCAAGCTGATCAGCCGCGGGTTCGATCCCGAATTCGACTACGACGAATACCAGATCGCGGCCATGCGCTCCGCGCTGGAAGCGCATCCGGCGGTCTTGCTGTTCTCCCACCGGTCGTATATCGACGGCGCGGTGATACCGGTAGCCATGCAGGACAACAGGTTACCGCCGGTGCACATGTTCGGCGGCATCAACCTATCGTTCGGCGTGATGGGTCCCCTGATGCGCCGTTCGGGGATGATCTTCATCCGGCGCAATATCGGCGACGATCCGCTGTACAAGTATGTGCTCAGGGAGTACGTCGGCTACGTCGTCGAGAAGCGCTTCAATCTGAGTTGGTCTATTGAAGGTACGCGGTCTCGCACCGGAAAGATGTTGCCGCCCAAGCTGGGACTGATGAGCTATGTTGCCGACGCCTACCTTGACGGCCGCAGCGAAGACATTTTGCTGCAAGGGGTGTCGATCTGCTTCGACCAGTTGCACGAGATCGCCGAATACGCCGCCTACGCCCGCGGTGCGGAGAAGACGCCTGAGGGTTTCAGCTGGCTCTACCGGTTTATCAAGGCGCAGGGGGAGCGCAACTACGGCAAGATCTATGTCCGTTTCCCCGAAGCGGTTTCGATGCGACAGTATCTCGGCGAACCGAACGGTCCGCTAGCTCATGATCCCGCCGCGAAACGGCTTGCGCTGCAGAAGATGACGTTTGAGGTGGCGTGGCGGATCTTGCAGTCGACGCCGGTGACCGCGACCGGATTGGTGTCTGCGTTGCTGCTTACCACCCGCGGGACCGCACTGACGCTCGACCAGCTGCACCACACCCTGCAGGATTCACTTGACTACCTGGAGCGCAAGCACACCCCGATGTCGACGAGTACGCTGCGGCTGCGTTCGCGCGAAGGAGTGCGCGCAGCGGTCGACGCATTGTCCAACGGACACCCGGTCACCCGGGTGGACAGCGGCCGGGAACCGGTGTGGTACATAGCGCCCGACGATGAACTCGCGGCGGCGTTCTATCGGAACTCGGTGATCCATGCCTTCCTGGAGACCTCGATCGTCGAACTGGCGCTCGCCCATGCCCGGCACACCGACGGTGACCGCATGGCCGCTTTCTGGGACCAGGCGATGCGGTTGCGCGATCTGCTGAAATTTGACTTTTACTTCGCCGATTCGGCAGCGTTTCGTACCAACATCGCCGAAGAGATGGCCTGGCACCAAGATTGGGAGAGCCAAGTCGCCGCCGGCGCCAACGGGATCGATGCGATCCTTTATGCCAAGCGGCCATTGATGTCAGATGCGATGCTGCGGGTGTTCTTCGAAGCGTACGAGATTGTCGCCGACGTGTTGCGCGACGCTCCTGCTGATATCGGGCAGAAAGAACTGACGGAGTTGGCGCTCGGAGTCGGCCGTCAGTACGTGGCCCAGTCACGGGTGCGCAGCAGCGAGCCGGTGTCGACGCTGCTGTTCGCCACTGCGCGCCAGGTTGCCGTCGATCAGAACCTCATCGCGCCGGCTCCAGACCTGCTGGAACGCCGGATCGCTTTCCGGCGCGAACTGCGAAACATTCTGCGCGACTTCGACTACGTCGAGAAGGTCGCGCGCAACAAGTTCATCGCCCGCGAGTTCCAAGCACGTCGGGGACACGCCGAAGAGAAGTCGTCGAGCACCGCCCAGTAGCCGGGGCGGGCGGCGACACCGGGTCCGGCGCTCAATCCGCGGGCGCAGTCCCATGTCGCGGCAGTCGCAGCCGTCACACCAGTTTGGCCCGCTTGGCTCAAATCAGCGCACACCGAGGGGGCCACGTCGCATTGGTCGCAACTGTCACATGTGTCCCTGCGTCGGTCGACTCGCGATGTGCCCCGCTCACCCGGAAATTCATGGTGACCACGAATGTGGGTTCAACGATGTGCTCTTGCGCAGCCTTGGATGCCCACGCACACTTGGGCTCTGTTTTCGGCATGCCGATGCCGCACCTTCGCTCAAACCGCTCGTGATGGCAGACGTTCGGGAGATGTCTCACGTGCTCACCGAATCGGCTGTCATGCCGCCGTATCGAGTGTGCAATGACGGCTTTGACTGTGAATGTAGGGCGGTAACCGCCGCGATCGGCCGCCCTGACGGCACACTCGGCGCCGCCAGCGCACACTCGGCGCCCTGACGGCACACTCGGCACATCAGCAAGCGAATCCGCGATCAAAGGACTGCAGCGACCCGGTGCTGCGAATCGTGAGCTAACCCGGGTCGCAGCTGTCCCACTGTTTGTGATTGGTTCTGATACGCGTCTTGCCCGGCTACCAGCGACAAGTCAAGGCGCACAACGGAATTGTCGCTGATCGTCGGGCACAACTTACCCTGCGGCCGGTGCCGAGCGGTGTAACTGGTGGCACTCGGGCCATCGCGATAGCGGGGCTGTTATCCCCAGTTATCCCCAGTCCCGACCTTTTCCACAGGCCTACCTCGCCAGGGCTCTCGCCGGCGCCGTTTGTTGCTGACTTGTCGGTGACCGGGGGCTCAATGGGCATCAGCACGAGCACTACCTCGCACGAATGGGAAAGGAATGTGGAGTCACATGTTTGAAACGCAGCTGACCGTCGTCGGTCACATCGTCAACGACCTCCAGCGCCGGAAGGTCGGAGACCAGGAGGTCGTCAAGTTCCGGGTGGCAAGCAATTCACGCCGACGCACCAGCGACGGCGGTTGGGAGCCGGGCAACTCGCTGTTCATCACCGTCAACTGCTGGGGCAGGCTGGTCAGCGGCGTAGGCGCGGCGCTGGGCAAGGGTGCGCCGGTGATCGTGGTGGGCCACGTGTACACCAGCGAGTATGAGGACCGCGACGGCAATCGCCGGTCCTCGCTGGAGATGCGGGCGACGTCGGTCGGTCCAGACCTCTCGCGGGTCTTCGTGCGGATCGAGAAGCCCAGCTACACTGGCCCGAGCTCTGAGAACGCTCCGGCAGCCGAAATGACAGGGCAGTCCGGGACCGTCGTGAACGACGACTACCTCGCGGCCCGGGTTGATTCCGTCCCGGACGCGGCTGCCGCCCAGAACGCCGCCGACCACACCGCGCTACCGCTGTCGGCTTGATGCCGGTAGGCGGTGCCTAGGATGGTCGGCGGGATACCCCGGATAACCCGGCAAGACCAGAAAGGCAATACCGCGGCATGGCTGAGTTCATCTACACGATGAAAAAGGTCCGCAAGGCGCACGGCGACAAGGTGATCCTCGACGACGTCACGTTGAGTTTCTACCCCGGCGCCAAGATCGGTGTGGTCGGCCCGAACGGGGCCGGTAAGTCGAGCGTCTTGCGGATCATGGCCGGTCTGGACAAGCCGAACAATGGTGACGCTTTCCTGGCTACCGGGGCCACCGTCGGCATCCTGCAACAGGAGCCGCCGCTGAATGACGAAAAGACAGTTCGGGGCAATGTTGAAGAGGGCTTGGGGGACATCAAGGTCAAGCTCGACCGATTCAACGAGGTCGCCGAATTGATGGCTACCGACTACTCCGACGAGTTGATGGAGGAGATGGGCAGACTCCAGGAGGTATTGGACCACGCCGACGCGTGGGACCTGGATTCGCAACTGGAGCAGGCGATGGACGCGCTGCGCTGCCCGCCGCCCGACGAGCCGGTGACCAACCTGTCCGGAGGTGAACGTCGCCGCGTCGCATTGTGCAAGCTATTGCTGTCAAAGCCTGACTTGTTGCTGCTCGACGAGCCCACCAACCACCTGGACGCAGAAAGCGTGCAGTGGCTCGAACAGCATCTCGCCGTATATCCCGGCGCTATTTTGGCCGTCACCCACGACCGCTACTTCCTGGACAACGTCGCCCAATGGATTCTGGAACTGGATCGGGGCCGCGCCTACCCCTACGAAGGCAACTACTCGACGTACCTCGAGAAGAAGGCCGAGCGGATCGCGGTGCAGGGCCGCAAGGACGCCAAGCTGCAAAAGCGTCTGCAGGACGAGCTGGCCTGGGTCCGCTCCGGCGCCAAGGCGCGCCAGGCCAAGAGCAAGGCGCGCCTGCAGCGCTACGAGGAGATGGCCGCCGAGGCGGAGAAAACCCGCAAGCTTGACTTCGAAGAGATTCAGATCCCGGTGGGACCGCGACTGGGCAACGTGATCATCGAGGTCGATCATCTCGACAAGGGCTATGGCGGACGCACGCTGATCAAGGACCTGTCCTTCACTTTGCCGCGCAACGGCATCGTCGGCGTCATCGGTCCCAACGGCGTCGGCAAGACCACACTGTTCAAGACCATCGTCGGGCTCGAAGAACCGGACAGCGGCACGGTCAAGATCGGCGAAACCGTCAAGCTGAGCTACGTCGACCAGGCCCGGGCGGGCATCGATCCGAAGAAGACCGTGTGGGAGGTCGTGTCCGACGGCCTGGATTACATCGAGGTCGGTCAAAACGAGATACCGTCGCGAGCCTATGTGTCGGCGTTCGGGTTCAAGGGTCCGGATCAGCAGAAGCCGGCCGGAGTGCTTTCGGGTGGCGAACGCAACCGGCTCAACCTTGCGCTGACCCTCAAGCAGGGCGGCAACCTGATCCTGCTGGACGAACCGACCAATGACCTGGACGTCGAGACCCTGAGCTCATTGGAGAACGCGCTGGTGAACTTCCCCGGCTGTGCTGTGGTGATCTCGCATGATCGCTGGTTCCTCGACCGCACCTGCACACACATCCTGGCGTGGGAAGGTGATGCCGACAACGAGGCCAAGTGGTTCTGGTTCGAGGGGAACTTCGGCGCCTACGAGGAAAACAAGGTGGAACGGCTCGGTATCGAAGCTGCGCGTCCACACCGAGTTACCCACCGGAGGCTGACGCGCGACTAGTGTCAGGTCTGCCGGTCCCACGACGATGCGGCCGGTACGGCCGTTGAGGAGTGGGGCCAATCGGGCCCGGTCCCACGACGATGCGGCCGGTACGGCCGTTGAGGAGTGGGGCCAATCGGGCCCGGTCCCACGACGATGCGGCCGGTACGGCCGTTGAGGAGTGGGGCCAATTGAACAGCGCGCGGTATCAGTGGTGAGTTGGGAGCAGTCGGTATGACGAGCGATCCCGAAGTCAAGCAGGATGTCGGGGCGTGGACAACGTTCACCCGGCCCGCTGACGTCCCTGACTGGATCTCGCAGGCCTATCTGGAGAGCTACCGGGGCCAATCGGACGACGGGTCGCAGAGCCCCGACTCGCTGCTGACGCCGCGCATGTTGGGTGCGCACATTCGGCTCGGTCAGCACCGCGCGGCCGGTGAAAGCTGTGTCGCGGTGTATCACGCGGACGATCCGGAGGGGTTCGGGCCGGCGCTGCAGGTGGTCGCCGAGCACGGCAGCATGCTGATGGATTCGGTGACGGTGCTGCTACACCGGCTCGGGGTGGGCTACACCGCCATCATGACGCCGGTGTTCGATGTGCGCCGCAGCCCCGCCGGTGAGCTGTTGCGCATCGAACCCAAAGCGGCCGGCGCGTCACCGTACACCGGCGAGGCCTGGATTTTCGTTCAGCTCGCACCGTCGGTGGACCGCAACGCCCTGACCGAAGTCGAACGGCTGTTACCGAGGGTCCTGGCCGACGTCCAGCGGGTCGCGACGGATGCGGCGGCGATGATCGCCGCCCTGAGCGAATTGGCCGCGGCAGTCGACACTGATCCCGAAGGCCACTATGCGGCGCCTGACCGTCGGGAGGTCGCGGCGTTGCTGCGCTGGCTGGGCAATGGCAACTTTCTGCTGCTGGGTTACCAGCCCTGCCGGGTCGACGAGGGGATGGTCATCGGCGACGGGTCCAGCGGCCTCGGCGTGCTGCGGGCGCGGGCGGGCATCCGGCCCCGGCTGACCGATGAAAACAAGTTGCTGGTCTTGGCCCAGGCGCGTGTCGGCAGTTACCTGCGTTACGGCGCTTACCCCTATGCCATCGCGGTGCGCGAGTACGTCGGCGACGGCAGCGTAACCGAGCATCGCTTCGTCGGGCTCTTCACAGTCGCCGCCATGAACGCCGATGTCCTGGAAATCCCGGCGATTTCGCGCCGGGTTCGGGAGGCCCTCGAGTTGGCCGGCAGCGACCCCAGCCACCCGGGTCAGCTGTTGCTCGATGTTATCCAGACCGTCCCGCGCCCCGAGCTTTTCACCCTGAACGCCGAGCGGCTGTTGGAGATGGCCAAAGCCGTGGTGGACCTTGGATCCCAGCGACGCGCTTTGTTGTTCCTGCGGGTGGATCGGCTGCAGTTCTTCGTCTCGTGCCTGGTCTATGTGCCGCGCGATCGCTACACCACGGCCGTGCGCTTGCAGATCGAGGACATCCTGGTCCGCGAGTTCGGCGGGACGCGACTGGAATTCACCGCTCGCGTCAGTGAATCACCTTGGGCACTCATGCATTTCATGGTCCGGTTGCCCGAAAAGGACGCGGCCTCCCCGCCTGGCTCGGTGGACGTTTCCGAGGCCAACCGGCTCCGGATCCAGGCGTTGCTGAGCGAGGCCGCGCGAACCTGGGCCGACCGGCTGATCGGCGCGGCGGCGGACGGCTCTGTCGGGCACCACGACGCCGAGCATTATGCGGCTGCCTTCTCCGAGGCCTACAAGCAGGCGGTCAGTCCGACCGATGCCATAAACCACATCGCCATCATCAACGAGCTGACCGACGACTCGGTCAAGCTGGTGTTCTCCGACCGCGACGAACAGGGCCTCGCGCAGCTGACCTGGTTCCTCGGCGGATCCACCGCCTCGCTCAGCGAGCTACTGCCGATGCTGCAGAGCATGGGTGTCGAGGTGCTCGAAGAGCGGCCGTTCACCGTGACCCGTCCCGACAGGCTGCCGGTGTGGATCTATCAGTTCAAGATCTCGCCGCATCGAACCATCCCGCGGGCGACGACGACCACCGAGCGGGACGCGGCCGCACAACGGTTCGCCGATGCCGTCACCGCAATCTGGCAGGGCAGGATCGAAATCGACCGGTTCAACGAACTGGTGATGCGCGCGGGGCTGACCTGGCAGCAAGTTGTCGTGCTGCGCGCTTACGCCAAGTACCTACGGCAGGCCGGCTTCCCCTACAGCCACTCCTATATCGAATCGGTGCTCAATGAGCATGCCTCGACCGCACGCTCGCTGGTGACTCTGTTCGAGGCAATGTTCGATCCCAGGCCGGCGGGCTCGCGGCGCGACGCGCAGGCGGCCGCGGCCGCTGTGGCCGCCGACATCGACGCGGTGGTGGGTCTGGACACCGACCGCATCCTGCGCGCCTTCGCCTCGCTGGTTCAGGCCACGTTGCGGACCAATTACTTTGTGACACGCGAGAGTTCGGCCCGGAGCCGCAATGTGCTGGCGGTCAAGCTGGACGCGCAGTTGGTCGACGAGCTGCCGCTGCCGCGCCCCAAGTTCGAAATTTTCGTGTACTCGCCGCGGGTGGAAGGCGTGCACCTGCGGTTCGGTCCGGTCGCGCGCGGCGGCCTGCGCTGGTCGGATCGCCGCGACGACTTCCGCACCGAGATCCTGGGCCTGGTCAAGGCACAGGCGGTGAAGAACGCCGTCATCGTGCCGGTCGGCGCCAAGGGCGGATTCGTCGTCAAGCGGCCGCCGCTGCCCACCGGCGACGCGGCCGCCGACCGCGATGCCACCCGCGCCGAGGGTGTGGCGTGCTACCAGCTGTTCATTTCCGGATTGCTCGACGTCACCGACAACGTCGACCACGCGACCGGAAAAGTCAGCCCACCGCCGGAGGTGGTGCGTCGCGACGGCGACGACGCCTATCTGGTGGTGGCCGCCGACAAAGGCACCGCCACGTTCTCCGACATCGCCAACGACGTCGCCAAGTCCTACGGGTTCTGGTTGGGCGACGCGTTCGCCTCCGGCGGATCGGTGGGCTACGACCACAAGGCCATGGGCATCACCGCCAGGGGTGCCTGGGAGGCCGTCAAACGACACTTCCGGGAAATCGGGGTCGACACGCAGACCGAGGATTTCACCGTCGTCGGCGTCGGCGATATGAGCGGCGACGTGTTCGGCAACGGCATGCTGCTCAGCAAGCACATCAGGCTGGTCGCCGCCTTCGATCACCGGCACATCTTCCTCGACCCGGACCCGGACGCCGCCGCCTCCTGGGAGGAACGGCGGCGGATGTTCGAGCTGCCCCGATCAAGCTGGGACGACTACGACAGGTCGCTGATCAGCGAGGGCGGCGGCGTCTACAGCCGCGAGCAGAAGGCCATTCCGATCAGCCCGCAGGTCCGTGCCGCGCTCGGCATCGACACTGACGTCACCGAGATGTCCCCACCCAACCTGATCCGCGCGATTCTGCAGGCGCCGGTCGACCTGCTCTTCAACGGCGGCATCGGCACCTACATCAAGGCCGAGTCGGAATCGGACTCCGATGTCGGCGATCGGGCCAACGACCCGGTGCGGGTCAACGCCAACCAGGTGCGGGCCAAGGTGATCGGCGAAGGCGGCAACCTCGGGGTAACGGCGCTGGGCCGCGTCGAATTCGATCTGTCGGGCGGCCGGATCAACACCGACGCGATGGACAATTCCGCCGGTGTGGATTGCTCCGACCATGAGGTCAACATCAAGATCCTGATCGATTCGCTGGTCACCGCGGGCAAGGTCAAAGCCGATGAACGCAAACACCTGCTGGAGTCGATGACTGACGAGGTGGCTCGGCTGGTGCTCACCGACAACGAGGACCAGAACGACCTGATGGGTACCAGCCGCGCCAATGCCGCCAGCCTGTTGCCGGTGCACGCCGACCAGATCAGGCACTTGGTGGCCGAGCGGGGACTCAACCGGGAATTGGAGGCGCTGCCGTCGGAGAAAGAGATTGCGCGGCGGGCCGAGGCGGGCATCGGGCTGACCTCGCCCGAGTTGGCGACGTTGATGGCCCACGTCAAGCTGGCGCTCAAAGAAGAGGTGCTGACCACCGAGCTGCCCGATCAGGACGTGTTCGCCTCCCGATTGCCCGATTATTTTCCGCGGCCGTTACGGGAACGGTTCACCCCGGAGATCCGCTCGCACCAGCTGCGTCGCGAGATCGTCACCACGATGCTGGTCAACGATCTGGTGGACAACGCCGGTATCAGCTACGCCTTCCGGCTCGCCGAGGATGTCGGAGTAACCCCGATCGACGCGGTGCGCACCTACGTCGCCATCGACGCCATCTTCGGGGTCAACCGTCTCTGGCGGCGCATCCGCGCGGCGAATTTGCCGGTCGCACTGTCGGACCGGCTGACGCTCGATACCCGTCGGCTGATCGACCGGGCCGGACGCTGGCTGCTGAACTATCGTCCGCAGCCGCTGGCCGTCGGCGCTGAGATCAACCGCTTCGCCGCGAAGGTCAAGGCCATGACGCCACGCATGTCGGAGTGGTTGCGCGGCGACGACAAAGCCATCGTCGAAAAGGAAGCGGCCGAGTTCACCGCACAAGGCGCACCCCACGACTTGGCCTACCGGGTCGCCGGGGGCCTGTACCGCTACAGCTTGCTCGACATCATCGACATCGCCGACATCATCGAGATCGACACGGCTGAAGTCGCCGACACCTACTTTGCCCTGATGGACCGGTTGGGCACCGACGGACTGTTGACCGCGGTCTCCGAGCTTCCCCGCAACGATCGCTGGCACGCGTTGGCGCGGTTGGCGATCCGCGACGACATCTATGCCTCGCTGCGGGCATTGTGTTTCGACGTGCTGGCTGTCGGCGAACCCGACGAAAGCGGGGAGCAGAAGATCGCCGAGTGGGAGCACATCAGCGCATCCCGGGTGGAGCGGGCTCGCCGTACGCTCAACGAAATCCGGGAGTGCGGCGCGAAAGACCTTGCGACGCTGTCGGTGGCAGCGCGCCAAATCCGCCGGATGACACGCACCAGCGGGCGCGGGGCGTCCACATGAGTGTCGGATTCGTCGCGCCGGTACCGGTGCGCTGGTCCGACATCGACATGTACCAGCACATCAACCACGCCACCATGGTCACCATCCTGGAAGAGGCGCGCGTCCCGTTTCTCAAAGACGCGTTCGCCGCCGACATCACCACCATCGGCCTGCTGATCGCCGACGTCCGGGTCAGCTACAAAGGTCAACTGCGGCTTTCCGATTCACCGCTGCAAGTGACGATTTGGGTGAAGCGGCTGCGCGCGGTCGACTTCACCCTGGGTTATGAAGTACGGTCGGTCAACGCGAAGCCGGACTCTAAGCCGGCCGTCCTTGCCGAGTCACAGTTGGCCGCCGTCCACATCGAAGAACAGCGGTTGGTCCGCCTGTCCCCACACCATCGGGAGTATCTGCAACGGTGGCTTCGCTAATAGGGGGCGCGTTGGCGGAGGGAACCGGGGGCGGAGCCGAACGTGGCCTGTGGTTGACTGACCCGGCGCACCGCGCGGATCTGGCGACGTTCGTCGAACGTGCGATGCGGCTCGACGACGCGGCGATCATTCGTATCCGGGCACGATCGGCTGGTTTGCTGACGGCTTGGGTGGCAACGGGTTTCGACGTGCTGGCCAGCCGGGTGGTGGCCGGCAGGGTGCGGCCCGACGATTTTTCGGTGGGCGCAGCCGGATTGGCGCGCGGACTGGAAGCGATGGACACGTCGGGTTATGTCGACCCTGGCTATGGGATGGACTCGGCGTGGCGGGGCGCGCTGCCCCCGGAGTCCGGATTCGTCCACCTCGACGACGTTCCGGCCCGGGCGATGCTGGATCTGGCGGCGACCGGCGCACGGCTGGCCAAGGAATACGGCAGTTCTCAGGGTCCGCCGGCCTCGCTGCTGGATCAGGAGGTCATCCAGGTCAGTTCCGGCGACGTCGTCGTCGGGCTACCGATGCGCTGTGTGTTCGCTTTGACCGCAATGGGTTTCCTGCCGCAGCCCGCGGAGGTGATCGACGCCGACGAGATGATCCGGGTCCGGGTTCTGCCGACCTGGTTGCGGCTCGACGCCCGCTTCGGGTCTGTGTACCGGCGGCGTGGCCATCCCGCTCTGGTCCTGCGCTGACGCCAGACTCTTTTGGCTAGCCCGGGTCTCGCCAGTGCAAACGGTACCGGTAGTAGAGGCCCCGTCGGACTTCGGCGTTGGGCAGAACCTCGTTGGCTAAATGTCGGATCTGATCGAGGTTTTCGTGGGGCGCGGTGACCGGTACACCGATGTCACGGGTCTCGCCATGAAGGCGCGATCCTATGCGAATTATGGGCATACAGAGCAAAGACCATGCCCAGTCGCGGATCGTCTTGTTCGCCGCAAGCCCCACGACGGCCAGTTCGCGGCCGGGCTTGAGTAGTCGGCGCGCTTTGGCCAGCGCTTCTGGCAGCGGCTGGTGATGAATGCTGGCCACGAATGCGACGACATCAAAGCTTTGCCCGGGTGCAGTAAAGCCCTGAAAGTCGCAGTGGTCGACCGATGTATTGGTCGTCGAGTGCAGCCGGAGACGTGCTCGCTCGACTGTGGCAGCGTCAGGATCGATGCCGACCACCCGGCGCGATACTGCCGCCAGCCGCTGCACCAGCAGGCCCTCACCGCACCCCACATCCAAGACGTTGCCGTGGTGTCGCGCCGCGATATCGACCAGCCATGGGTGATAGGCGGTGTTGTGGTTCCAATAGTCCGCCACATTCTGCAAGTCTTCCAGTGTCTAGCCCATCGACGGCCGACCCGGGCTAAACCAACCAGGCCGTGGTGTCCGGGGGCAGCTGTCCGTCGACCAACGGCCCGCTAGCCATGAGCAGCTCGCCCGGGGGCAGGGGTGTCGGGCGACGGCCCGCATTCAATGCGCACACCAGTCCGCCGCCGCGGCGCCGAAATATCACTGCGTCGCCTGGTGCCGGCAGCCAATCGATCTGGCTGCCATCGAATTGGGCGTGTTCCCTTCGCAATTCGAGCGCGCGGCGAAAGAACGACAACGTCGAATCGGGATCTGCACGCTGCTTCTCGACGGTCAACGCGGCCCACTCGCGCGGCATCGGTAACCAGGTGTCGGCGCACGTCGAAAACCCGAACGGGGGAGCGTCGCCCGACCACGGCAGCGGAACCCGGCACCCGTCGCGGCCACGCTCGGTATGGCCGGAGCGTTTCCACGTCGGGTCCTGCAGTGCCTCGTCGGGCAGGTCCACATCGGGCAGCCCGAGTTCCTGACCGTTGTAGAGAAATACCGCGCCCGGCAGGGCGAGCATGACCATCGCCATTGCCCGCGCCCGGCGCAGCCCAGTCGCGCCGCCGCCGTAGCGGGTGACCTCCCGTCCCACATCGTGGTTGGCCAGCGTCCAGGTCGGCGTGGCGTTTTCTATCGCCGCAGCCGCCAGCGAGTTCTGCACGGCGTCGTGGATCTCGGTGGCGTCGAATGCGGTCCGGGTCAGCCGGAAGTTGAAACCGAGGTGCAGTTCGTCGGGCCGTACGTATTCGGCCCAGCGGGTGTTGTCCTGCACCCAGACCTCGCCGACGGTGACCGCTCCCGGGTAGTCGTCGATAACCGCGCGGATATCGCGGTGGATCGCATGTACCTGCGGGCGGTTGAAGCGTGGGTCGTCATCGGTGTGGCGCAAGATCTTGGCTTCGTCAGCGGCGTCGGGCAGACCAGCGGGCTTGGCCATGCCGTGGGCCACGTCGATGCGGAACCCGTCTACGCCGCGTTCCAGCCAGAAGCGCAGTGTCTTCTCGAAGTCGTCGAAAACCTCTGGGTTGTCCCAGTTGAGGTCGGGCTGCTCGGCGTCGAAGAGGTGCAGATACCACTGGCCTGGGTTGCCGTCCGGGTCGGTCACCCGAGTCCATGCCGGTCCGCCGAAGACGGACTCCCAGTTGTTCGGCGGCACCGACCCGTCCGGGCCCCGGCCGTCGCGAAAGAAATAGCGGTCCCGCGCGTCGGCGCCGGGACCGGCGGCCAGCGCCGCTTGAAACCACGGGTGCTCGGAGCTGGTGTGGTTGGGCACCACGTCCATGGTGACCCTGATGCCCCGCTGATGTGCAGCCGCGACCAGTCGTTCGAACGCTGCCATCCCGCCGAAAAGCGGATCGATGTCCCGAGGGTTGGCAACGTCATAACCGTGGTCGGCCATCGGCGAGACGGTGACCGGGTTGATCCAGATGCCGTCGACACCGAGCTGTTGCAAATACTCCAAGCGGGCCGTGAGCCCGTCGAGGTCACCGACCCCGTCTCCGTCGCTGTCGGCGAACGAGCGCGGATACACCTGGTAGAACACCGCGTCCGACCACCACGACCGCGGCTGATCTTCTCGATCCACTGCGGCGGCCATCAAAACGCGGAGTTCACCAACGAGTGGGCTGCCATCTCGAGATAGGCGAGCAACTCGCGGCGGCGCTCGTCGTCCAGGGTCTGTGCATCGATGGAGGCGACCGCGGTGTGCATGCACCGCAACCAGGCGTCGCGCTCGATGGGCGTGATCCTAAACGGCATGTGCCGCATCCGCAGCCGGGGATGCCCGCGCTGTTCGGAGTAGGTTCGCGGGCCGCCCCAATATTGCTCGAGAAACATCCGCAGTCGTTCTTCGGCGCCCGATAGGTCCTTCTCGGGATAGAGCGGACGCAGGATCTCGTCTTCGGCGACTTGTTCGTAGAAGCGTGACACGATCGCGTCGAACGTCGTGGCGCCGCCGACGGCATCGTAGAAGGACTGTTGTTGCGGTTCCATTGCTTCCATTGTGGTCTATGAATCGCGGACGCCGCGTGATGTCCATCTCACCTTCGGCTCCGGTCCGAGCATCCTAGAGGTTGGAGCCAAATCGTCGCTTGGCGTTCGCCATGTCGGCAGCAAGCCGGTCCAACAGATCGCGCAGCGGCGACGGCGGCAGGCCTGCGCCACCCGCTTCGAAAGTGCTCAGTTCGACCCCGGCCTTGGCGCACTCGATGAAGGACCAGGGTATCCCCGGTTCGTCGGCGCCCAATCGTTCGGCGATGGTGGCCACCGAGCGCTCCTGCAGCGCAGCCATCTCCGCGAGCACCGACATGAGGCCATGCTCGTAGCGGGCGCGTCGCATAGTGGCCTCGTCACTCACCGAGCGCTGATGTGCTGTCCCGATGCTGACGCAGCCGTCTGATGCCACCACGAAGCCTTCCTGGCGCGCGGCGGCGGCGATCTCCAACCTTTTCCCGTCGAGGTGCTGCATCCCGGAAATGCAGTCATCTATCGCTCGCAGTGCGCTCTGGAGCCGTTCGGGCAGTTCTCGGCGCCGAGGCTCGGCGCGATCGGCGGCATCTCGTTCAGCCAAACCTTTCGCTATCCCGCGCTTGGCGTCCAGCGCGGCTTGCCTGGATCGCGAGAAACTCAGCGCTGCCGGCAACTGTGGATCTGGCTCGGTGATTTCGATGACGCGATTCATCGAGGCGAGCAGCTCCGCCACGGCGGCACGCGGAGTGAGCGGGTTTCGCGCGGTGTGGCGATAGCGTTCTGCCGTCGCGTCCTCCGTACCGGGATCACCTGGCGGACCCGCACCACCCGGCATGTCGACAGCTCCTCTTCTCGACCGCCGGATTGCGCAGCGGGATCCCGACAAGTGATGCCAGTGTTGCACTCCGCTACCGCCGCTGGCGACGGCCACCGACGGCCGCCGACGGTATGCGCCGGGCAAGATCGGGCAAGGATCGGGCAAGGATCGGGCACGGATCGGGCAAGGATCGGGCAAGATACCCCGGTGTTCACCCGTTCGACACGGCGTGGTCCAGGCAATTGGCGTGCGGTCGGCCAAAAATCATGGTGGACTGTTCCGCGGAGGATCTATGGCGCAGGGCAAAAAGCGCCGCAGCCACCGCAATAGCGGTGCCGCGGCAGGCGGAACAGGGCCTGCAACCGCGTCATGCCTGCATAGTGCCCACTCCCACCGACCCGCCCTGGGGGTCGAAACCCATCCGCCCAACCGCTCAGAGAGCGCATCGATCTGGAACCGCCGGCGGGTATTGCTGCTGAACTCCACCTACGAGCCGCTCACCGCGTTGCCGATGCGGCGGGCGGTCGTCATGGTGATCTGCGGTAAGGCCGACGTGGTACACGACGATCCCGCCGGTCCGGTCATCCACTCGGCGACCAGCTCGATCGTGGTGCCGTCGGTCATCCAGCTGCGAACCTACGTCCGCGTTCCCTACCGGGCCCGCGTCCCGATGACCCGTGCCGCGCTGATGCACCGCGATCGCTTCTGCTGCGCCTATTGCGGGGCAAAGGCCGATACGGTCGACCACGTGGTGCCACGCAGCCGTGGGGGTGAGCACTCGTGGGAGAACTGCGTCGCGTGCTGCTCGACGTGCAATCACCGCAAGGGCGACAAGCTGCTGACCGAACTCGGCTGGTCACTGCGCCGCAAGCCGCTGCCGCCGACCGGGCAGCACTGGCGGCTGCTGTCCACGGTCAAAGAGCTGGACCCGTCGTGGGAGCGATACCTCGGTGAAGGCGCGGCCTGATTTTCTGCCGTCCTCAGTGCCCTGACCGGCCCTCGGTGGGATACGGTTTGCGTCGTGAACGCTATGGAGATTCACCTCTTGTTCGTCGGAATCCCGCTGTTGCTGGTGGTCGTGCTGGCATTGATGATCTTCACCCGCAAGGGACCGCACCCGGCAACCTATGAAATGTCGGAGCGTTGGACACATCCACCGATCCTGTGGGCCGCGACCGACGAAGATGTCGGTGGCTCCCACGGCGGGCATGGTTCGTCAGAGTTCTCGGTTGGAGGTGGCGCCAGTGGCACATGGTGATGTTGCGACGATCGAACCCACCTATCTGCCGAAGGGCTGGGTGATCACCAGCAGCGGCCGGATCTCCGGGGTCACCGAGCCCGGGGAACTGTCGGTGCACTATCCGTTCCCGACCAAGGACCTCGTGGCTTTGGACGACGCGCTGGTCTACAGCTCGCGGGCGTCCAGGGCTCGCTTCGCCGTCTACCTGGGTGATCTGGGTGATGACACCGCTGCACGGGCGCGGGAGATTCTGGCGAAGGTGCCCACACCCAACGACGCGGTGCTGATCGCGGTTTCACCCAACCAGTCCGCCATCGAGGTGGTCTACGGCTCGGCGTTGCGGGGTCGCGGTGCCGAGTCGGCTGCGCCGCTCGGCGTGGCCGCCGCATCGTCGGCGTTCGAGCAGGGTCACCTGATCGACGGGCTGATCAGCGCGATCCGCGTAATCAGTGCCGGGATCTCGGCGGCGTAGTTTCACCCGCGCGCGATCGTGCGCGGCCGCGCGCACCTGCGGCGGTTCGCGTTGCAGGCGCGGACGCGACGCGCGCGCTATTCGGCCGCGTCGAATCGCCGGGCCCGCAGCGACCGTTTGACGCCGGCTTGGCCCTCCAGCACCAACCGGCGCAACGGCGGCGGCAGCTCCGAGTCCGGGGCGCACAGGAAGTTGTCGGCGGCAGCGATGCCGTCCTCGCTGATGTCGGAACCGGGATACAGCCCTATCACCACCGATTGGGCGACCTCGCTGGATCGCCGTGCCCACACTCCCGGGATCGCCTCGAAATAGCGTGGTGTGAACGGCTTGAGCAGCTCACCTTGCCCCGGTGCGGCGATGCCCGCGATGATCGCGCGGCTGGTGGCGTTGGCCAGGGTGTCGTCTTCGACCACGGTGGCGAAGGCGCTCTCTTTGACCTCGAATTGTGGCCGCGCGGCGCGGGCCTGGGCGGCGTACCGCTTGCCGGTGGCGGTCGGGTCGCGCTGTTCTTCGGCATCGATCCTCGGTGACTGTGGCCCGTCGGCGTCAATGGCGCCCGCGGTTGCCAGCGCGATCACGATGCGCCAGCGCAGGTCGGTGTCGACGTCCAAGCCCGCCAGTCCCAATTCGGCGGGGTCACCGTCGAGCAGCGCGGCCACGGTTTCGACGTGGCGGGGCGACAGCACCGACCCGCACAACGCGTTGACGAAGGCCAGCTGATGGTCCGAGCCGGCCGCGGCGTCGCGGGCCAATTCCAGTAGCCGGTCGGCGAACTGCGGCCAACCATGCTCGCGGGCCCAGCCCGGTTCGGCGTAGGAACCCAGCGCGGTCTGCGCCTGCATCAGTAGTCGCTGCGCCACGCCAACCTCGGTCTCGGCGTGCACGCCGCCTGACACCAGTGCCACGAACTCGCGGGCGCGCATCTCGGCCTCGCGGGTCATCTCCCACGCCGCCGACCACACCAGGCTGCGCGGCAGCGGCTCGGCGATGTCGGCGATGCGCTGCAGCGCTGTCTGCAGCGACTCGGCGTCCAGCCGCAGCGAGCAGTAGGTCAGGTCGTCGTCGTTGACCAGGATCAGCTTGCCGCGCGGAACACCAACCAGCGCAGGAACTTCCGACTCCGGACCGGCGACGTCAAGTTCCTCGCGGTGGACCCGGACCAGTTTGCCCGACCCGCTGGAGTCATCGTCGTCGTAGATGCCCACCGCCAGCCGGTGCACCCGGGTCTCACCCGCGCCCGGCGCGGCCCCGCTCTGCTGCACCGCAAACCGGGTGAAGCTACCGTCCTCGTTGACGCCGAAATCCGGCCGCAACGTGTTGAGCCCGGTGGTCTTCAGCCACTGCTGGCCCCAGGTCGACAGATCGCGGCCGGAAGCCTTTTCCAGCGCGGCGATCAGATCGTCGAACGTGGCGTTGCCGAAGGCGTGGGTGCGGAAGTAGTCGCGCAGCCCGGCCAGGAAATGCTCCAGCCCGACGTAGGCGACCAGCTGTTTGAGCACCGACGCGCCCTTGGCGTAGGTGATGCCGTCGAAGTTCACCTCCACCGCGGCCAGGTCGGGAATATCGGCGGCGATCGGGTGCGTCGACGGCAGTTGGTCCTGGCGGTAGGCCCATGACTTTTCGACGGTGGCGAACGTCGTCCAGGCCTCGGTGAACTCGGTCGCCTCGCTTTGGCACAGCACCGACGCGAAGGTGGCGAAGGACTCGTTGAGCCACAGGTCGTCCCACCACTTCATGGTGACCAGGTCGCCGAACCACATATGCGCCATTTCGTGCAGTACCGTCTCGGCGCGCCGCTCGTAGGCGGCGCGGGTGACCTTGCTGCGGAACACATAGTCTTCGAGGAAGGTCACCGCGCCGGCGTTTTCCATTGCACCGGCATTGAATTCGGGCACGAACAGCTGGTCGTACTTGCCGAACGCATAGGGAAGCCCAAAGTGCTTGTGGTAGAAGCCAAATCCCTGCTTGGTCTGGGTGAACAACCGCTCGGCGTCCATATATTGCGCCAGCGACGCTCGGCAGTAGAGGCCCAGCGGGATCTCGCCGTGCTCGTCGCGGTAGGTGTCATGCCAGGCGGCGTACGGTCCGGCGATCAGCGCCACCAGATAGGTGCTCATCGGCGGGGTGATGGCAAAGGTGTGCACCCGGTTGTCCACCCCGCTGTCCACCGGGGTGGCAGCGGCGTTGGAGATCACCTTCCAATGCCCGGGCGCGGTGACCCGCAGCTCGAACGTGGCCTTGAGGTCGGGCTGGTCGAAGCAGGCGAACATCCGCTTGGCATCGGCGGTCTCGAACTGCGAATACAGGTACGTCTCGCCGTCGACGGGGTCGACGAAGCGGTGCAGACCTTCGCCGGTGTTGGAGTAGCGGCAGTCGGCGTCGATGATGACGACGTTGCGGTTGGCCAGCCCCCGCACCGGGATCCCGGTCGACTCGTCGTAGCCGGAGACGTCCAGTTCTGCGCCATTGAGGCTGGCGCTGCGGACGGTGTCGGCGGCGATGTCGATCACCGTGTCGGCGCCGGCGAGCGCGTCGAATACCACCGTGGTGGTGGACCGGAAAGTCTGTTCGCCGGGGCCGCCATGCCCGTCGGTCAGATCGAGGTTGATCTGGTAGCTGTCGACGGTGATCAGGGCGGCGCGTTCGATCGCCTGTTCGCGGGTGAGATTCGGAAGGGCCACGGGCTCCAACATATCGGCTGGCGCAACCGGTTCCGACGGTTCCTGGTTCAGGTGGCGCCGCATCGCAGCGACCGCGGGAACACCCGCACCGCCGCTGCGGTTGTGCTGGACGGTGTTCTCACCGTCTTCGAACTTTGCAGGAGAGGATCGCAATATGCCCGAAAAATCTGTCGCCGATTTCTGGTTCGACCCGCTGTGCCCGTGGGCATGGATCACGTCGCGCTGGATTCTCGAGGTGGAAAAGGTCCGCGATATCGAGGTGAATTTTCACGTCATGAGCCTGGCGGTGCTCAACGAAAACCGCGAAGAGCTGCCGGAGCAGTATCGCGAGAACATGAAGAAGGCGTGGGGGCCGGTACGGGTGGCGACCGCCGCGGAGCAGGCCCACGGCGCCGCCGTGTTGGCCCCGCTCTACACCGCGATGGGCACCCGGATTCACAACGAGGGAAACAAGGACCTCGAGGAGGTCATCACCCAATCGTTGGCGGAGGTCGGCCTGCCGGCCGAACTGGCCGCAGCCGCTACCACCGATGCCTACGACGACGCCCTGCGCAAGAGCCACCACGCCGGTATGGACGCCGTGGGTGACGACGTGGGCACCCCGACCATTCACGTCAACGGGGTGGCGTTCTTCGGGCCGGTGCTGTCGAAGATTCCGCGCGGCGAGCAGGCCGGCAAGCTCTGGGACGCATCCTTGACGTTCGCCGCCTACCCGCACTTCTTCGAGCTCAAGAGGACTCGCACCGAGCGCCCGGAGTTCGATTAGGCCGGGCGACGACGACCCGCGGCGGGTGTCGGGCACAATGTCGGGCATGCGCGTCTACCTGGGGTCTGACCACGCCGGATTCGAACTCAAGCAATACATCATCGAGCACCTCAAAACGTCGGGGCACGAACCGGTCGACTGCGGCGCCTTCAGCTACGACGCCGACGACGACTATCCGGCGTTTTGCATCGCCGCCGCGGAACGGACGGTGGCCGATCCGGGCAGCTTGGGCATCGTGTTGGGGGGATCCGGCAATGGTGAGCAAATAGCGGCCAACAAGGTCCCCGGCGCGCGCTGCGCGCTGGCGTGGAGTGTGGAGACGGCGTCGCTGGCCCGGGAACACAACAACGCTCAGCTGATCGGCATCGGCGGCCGCATGCACACCGTCGCCGAGGCGCTGGCGATCGTCGACGCCTTTGTGTCCGCGCAATGGTCCAAAGCCGAACGCCATCAGCGCCGAATCGACATTCTCGCCGAATACGAACGCACTCACCAAGCGCCGCCGGTACCCGGCGCGGTGGCCTGAGACCCTGAGACCAGACAAGGACTGCCGTGCCCGAAGGGCATACGTTGCACCGGTTGGCCCGGCTGCATCAGCGCCGTTTCGCCGGTGCGCCGGTGGCGGTATCCAGCCCCCAGGGCCGCTTCGCCGATTCGGCGGCCGGGGTGGACGGCCGGGTGCTGCGGCGAACCAGTGTCTGGGGCAAACACCTGTTCCACCACTACGCCGGCGGCGGGATTGTCCATGTGCATCTCGGGCTCTACGGCACCTTCACCGAATGGGAACGTCCGGCGGCCGATCGTCTTCCCGAACCGGTGGGACAGGTGCGGATGCGCATGGTCGGCGCCGAATACGGCACCGACCTACGCGGCCCGACGGTATGCGAGGTGATCGACGAGAGCCAAGTCGCCGACGTGGTGGCCCGGCTAGGGCCCGACCCGTTGCGCCCGGACGCTGACCCGTCGTGGGCGTGGGCACGAATCATGAAGTCCCGCAGGCCCATTGGTGCGCTCCTGATGGACCAGACGGTGATGGCGGGGGTGGGCAACGTCTTTCGCAGCGAGCTGTTGTTCCGCCACCGCATCGACCCCTACCGGACCGGTCAGCGGATCACCGAGGCAGAGTTCGACGCGGCCTGGACCGACCTGGTGGCGTTGATGAAGGTGGGCCTGCGGCGCGGCAAGATCATTGCCGTCCGGGCCGAGCACGATCACGGCGCCCCGTCGTACCGGCCGGGCCGGCCCCGTACCTACGTCTATCGGCGCGCGGGCGACCCATGCCGACTCTGCGGGACGACGGTACTTACTGCCGAGCTGGAAGGCCGCAACGTGTTCTGGTGCCCGGCCTGCCAACGGTGACGAAGTGCGCGACAGCTTGCGCTTCGGGCATCCGGGTGCTTGTTGACCCTATTCGAGCTTCTACACGCTTAGCTGCAGCGACTTTCGCGACGGCCTGCGGGTTGGGCGTCGCATCGGAGGCGCAGGCCCAGTCGTCACCCATCCCGCAATGGTGGTGCCCGGGCGACCTCTGGGATCCCGGCCGGGGCAACAACTGGGACTGGAACAACTGCCACGACAACTGGCGCGGACCTGGGCCCTACCCGAATGGAGGGCCCGGCTGGGGGCCTGGCCCGGGCGGGGTCGGCGGACCTGGGCCTGGTCCGGCAGGGCCCGCCGGAC
>NZ_UPHQ01000110.1 GCF_900566055.1 Mycobacterium innocens | reverse complement strand
CCCCAAGTCTGAGACCCCCGCCGAATCATCCGCCCAGCGGGGTCTCATCGCTGCCCCCTCCCCCTCCGCGATGAGATCCTGCTGGGATTATCTTCTGCACCCGTCGCAATGTCCCGCCGGAAACCCGGCAACTAAGTAGCGTGAAAAGCCATGTCGGAACAATCCGGGCTCGGCACCCAGCAACTGACGAAAGCCGGCCCCGACTGGTCGCATTGGCCGCCACGGGTGCTGGGTCACGCCGACCCCACCACAATCGGATATCGGGCCGGCACTCACCGGATCATCTCGCCCGATCAAACCTGGCAGGCCGTTCAGCCTGCGCTGGAACGGGCCGGGATCACCCGCGTCGCCGACCTGACCTGGCTGGATGATCTCGGAATTCCCACCGTCCAGGCCGTGCGGCCCGCCTCGCTGACCTTGTCGGTCAGTCAGGGCAAGGCCACCACGTACCGCGCCGCCCAGGTCTCGGCCGTCATGGAATCGCTGGAGAACTGGCACGTGGAGAGCATCACTCCCGACCTTTTATCCAGGAGCACAACCGATCTCGCCCGCGAACTGACCTATGACCCGGCCGAGCTCAACCGGCCCGCCGGAAGCTTCTACCATCCCGGCGCCAAGCTCGACTGGATGATCGCGACGACATTGCTGACCAGCCGCCGAACCTTCGTGCCGTGGCTGGCCACCGTCGTCAACGTGGCGGTCAGTGACTCCTGGGGACCGCCGATGTTCGGGATGGACACCACGGGATTGGCTTCCGGCAACAGTTACCACGAAGCCACCCTGCACGGGCTCTACGAGATCATGGAGCGCCATGGCATGGCCACGGCCGCGCCGGGATCGACCTTGTTCGAGGTACCTCTGAACGACGTCGCCCGCTCGGAGTGCGCCGAACTGGTCGAGATGATTCACCGGGCCGGAAGCGAACTGAGCGTTGCCCGGATCGACAGCTGGGACGGGTTCTACTGCTTCGCCGCCGAGATCACCTCGCCCATGACCGAGATTCCGTTCAGCGGCAGCGGACTTCACCACGACCCCAACGTGGCGCTGTCCCGGGCGATCACCGAGGCCGCGCAATCGCGCCTGACGGCCATCAGCGGGGCTCGCGAGGATCTCCCTTCGGCGATTTACCACAGGTTCGCCCGGGTGCACACGTATGCACCGGCTCGTCGATCGATGCAGCCGATGCCCGCCGCGCCCGCCACGCCGTGGCACATCGACTACAGCAACTCGCTGACCGAGCTGCTCGCCGCGGCGGCGACCGCCGTGACCGTCCGGTCGGGCGTGGAGCCCCTCGCGGTCGTCTGCGACTTCGACGACGCCTGCGTCCCCGTGGTCAAGGTCGTCGCCCCCGGACTGTCAGCCTCCATACATTCGCCGATGCGAACCCCGTTACAGGAGCACGGATGACAACTAACGGCCGGGTCGTCGTCACCGCGGGACCAACGATCGGCGCCGACGATATCCATGCCGTGGTGCCCAATGCCGAAGTGGTGACGCCGATCGCGTTCGGTCAGGCGCTCGGATACGGGTTGCGGCCGGGCGACACCCTGCTCATCGTCGACGGACTCTTCTTCCAGCAGGCGTCGGTGCGGCACAAGGAACTGCTGACCCTCATCGACGACGGGGTGCGGGTGGTCGGTTCATCGAGCATGGGAGCGTTGCGCGCCGCAGAGCTGCACCCGTTCGGCATGGAAGGGTACGGCTGGGTCTTCGAGGGCTACCGCGACGGGCTGCTCGAGGCCGATGACGAAGTGGGGATGGTGCACGGCGACCCCGAAGACGGTTATCCGGTCTTTGTCGATGCCCTGGTCAACATTCGCCATACCGTCGCGCGGGCTGTCGAATCCGGTTTGATATCAGCACCTTTGGCTGACCAGTTGATCAAAACCGCACGCAGCACCCCGTTTACCCAGCGTACCTGGAATCGATTGCTCGAGGCTGTTGGCGCTCCCGAAAGCCGCATCCTGGCAACACAATTGAGGTCGCTGCGGGTCGACGTCAAAAACGCCGACGCGGTCCTGGCGCTGCGCGAGGTGGTCCGCGGCAAAGGCGGCCGTGCCGCGCGGCCCGGCCCACCTCCGACGGTATGGTCGCAGCGCTGGCGGCAGCGGTGGGCGCCTGCGACACCCGTTCCCGTCACCACCGACAGCGGATCCCAGTCGGCCGTCGACGTCGCTGACCTTGACGTCCTTTCGTTGCTGAGCGTGTGCGCGAGCGATCGATGGGCATATGTCCCGGCGCTGGAGCAGGTCGCCGCCTGGTACTGGAGTCTGACTCACCCCGACGAGGGCGGCACGGTGTGCGACCGGGCCGCTCGGGCGGCCGCGGAGGTAGCGGCCGACAGCTATGAGCGCTCGCTGGAGACCGTCGCCCACCGCTATGCGCAGGCCACCGGCATCATCGACGAGTCCGGCTTTCCCGAACACGTCAGGGCGCCCTGGCTCACCGCCGAGGAGAACGAGAGCCTGCGCGACGATCCGATTGCGGTCTCGGCGCGACTGACCACCCGCACCCTCTTTTTCGCCAGGTCGCTGCCGGCGATCCAGCACTTCCTCGAACTGCTGCGGGCAGACCCTCGGCTGCCCGAATGGCGCGCCATGGCCGCCCGCGCCCTCGCGCAGCGGGACGAATTAGCCCGTCAGAAGCCGCACTTGAACGTGCGCCGGCCGGATCCCGGACAACTCAAGCGTCTATTCGCCAACCGATGGGGCACTCAGGTGAACCGCATCGAGCTGGCGCAGCGAGGATTGATGACCGAGGACGCGTTCTATACCGCCGCCACTCCCTTCGCGGTGGCGGCTGCCGACGACCAGTTGCCGTCCATCGAGGTCGGCAGCCTCGGTTCTGGCCCCATTATGGGAACCGCGTAACGTTTTGCCGTCGAAGGCCGTCGCACGTCCTGGTATGCAGCCACATCCCTGCCCCGGATGAGCCTGTCCGGTTCGTCGGGTGCCAGTCGTTGCCAGCAGCGGCGGTTCGTCGTTTGTTGGATGCGCGCTACGGCGTGCCGCACCGGCGTGGAGCAGCCTTCACCGGCTTCCACGATCTGCAGCCCCCGCAGCCTCGACGAGTAGACGGCGCCGTCCTACGCGGCGCAGGCGCTGATACCGGTGCTCACAGAGCACTACCTCAACAAGACCCCGATCAGGTGATCGGCCAGGTTTAGCCCGCCGGGTGGCCCCGGGGGGTCGCACCCCGGGGCTCCCACAGAACGGAGCGTGACAGTCTCCCGTCACTCCGCTCTTCTCATCCAGTCCGTTTAGAACTCGGTCATCCACGCCCAGTGGGCGAACATGCCTGGTTGACGTTGCACCAGGTCTTTCCACCATCGCTGGGCCCTTTTGAA
>NZ_UPHQ01000041.1 GCF_900566055.1 Mycobacterium innocens | reverse complement strand
GTAGTTCTCGCTGATCGAGCCCCGCCGGAAATCTCCGGTGCCGGCCAGCTCGGCATACAACCACTCGCGCTGCTGTTCCAAGTCGCCCAGCGATGGTTCGGTCACCCTTTCCTCCAAGTCTGGTTGTCCATAACACAACCAGACTACACCGCCACCAGCATCAACCCCCGTCACCTACATTCGTGCCGCACACCCCGCGGGGATCGGGTGGGCCGGATTTGTCGGGGGTGGCTGCGATGATGACGTCATGTCTTCGAGTGCACCCGCTGGCGCCGTGGTGGCCGCTCCTGGTGAGCGTCTTGAGGTGTTGTTTGCGGAGTTGGCGGAGTTGACCGGTCAGCGCAACGCGATTGATGGGCGCATTGTTGAGATCGTGGCCGAGATCGATCGCGACCAATTGTGGGGGGCTACCGGGGCGCGGTCGATGCCGGCCTTGGTGGCCTGGAAGACCGGCTGCTCGCCGGCCAACGCGCACACAATCGCCACCATCGCGCGCCGGATTACGGAGTTCCCCCGCTGCGCCCAAGACATGCGCGAGGGCCGGCTGTCGCTGGATCAGCTCGGCGTCATCGCGGCCCGCGCCGGTGCGGGATCTGACGAGCACTACGCGCAGCTGGCCCGGGTCGCCACGGTCACTCAGCTGCGCACCGCGGTGAAGTTGGAACCGCGACCCGAACCCGAACCTCGCCGCGAGCCCGAGGGTTCGATCACCACGACCACCACCGAGTGGGGCAGCCGCTATCGGATCAGCCTGTCTCACCATGACGCCGCGAAGTTCGACGCCGCCGTGGCCTCGCATCGTGATGCCCTGATCGCCGAGTGGAAACACGATCACGACAACGCCGACGCCCCATCAGATAGCGCACCGCCGTTGCCGACCACCATCGAGGCGTTCATGCGGCTGGTCGAGACGGGATGGGACACCGAGGCGGCCCGCCGGCCCCACGGGCAGCACACCACGGTGGTGGTGCATCTCGACGTCAAGGACCGCATCGCTGCACTGCATCTGGGTCCGCTGCTCACCGACGCCGACCGCCGATACCTCAGCTGTGATGCCACCTGTGAAGCATGGTTGCAACGCAACGGCGAGGTCATCGGCGCCGGCCGGACGACCCGCCTGATCAACCGGCGGCTTCGCCGCGCGCTCGAGCACCGCGACCGCACCTGCGCGGTTCCTGGCTGTGATGCCACCTGCGGCCTGCACGCCCACCACCTCCGCCATTGGGAAGACGGCGGTGCCACCGAGTTGGCCAACCTGGTGCTGCTCTGCCCCTATCACCACCGCAGCCACCACCGTGGCGTCATCACCATCACCGGACCCGCAGACGCCCTCACCGTCACCGACAACACCGGCCGACCGCTGCGCCCGGGATCGCTGGCGCGCCCACCAACCCAACCCCCACCCGCGGTACCGC
>NZ_UPHQ01000039.1 GCF_900566055.1 Mycobacterium innocens | reverse complement strand
GGGTTGCGGGGGGTTGCGGGGGATTGCGGTGCATGGTGGCACCGCAGTGTGCACGCGCAACTCACCGCGCGGCGGTTGCGCCGCGGAGCAGCATTAACCTTCGCCTTAGATACAGTTGGATCGATGCCCAACCCTGCTCCGCCAGCGCTGACCGTTCGCTACGACGGGTCTGCACGTACCTTCGCGCCCGGCCATGACGTGGTAATCGGCCGCGACTTGCGCGCCGACATGCGTATTACGCATCCGCTGATCTCCCGGGCACATCTGCTGCTGCGGTTTGACCAGGGCCGGTGGCTGGCGATCGACAACAATTCGCTGAACGGGACCTTCTGCAACGGCCGGCGGGTGCCGATGGTCGACATCCACGACGGCCAGAGCGTCAACATCGGAAATCCCGACGGGCCGTTGCTGACCTTTGAGGTCGGCCGGCACCTGGGGATGGTCGGACGGCCGCCGCAAACCGAGTCGATGCGACTGGCCGCCCAGTCGTCGCCGTGGCCGCCGCCCACTCAGGCTTCCGGTCACCCGGGGCCGCCGCCGCCGTCCGGACGCCAGTCGACTTGGGCCGCGCCACCGTCGGCTCGACCGCACCCCGGCCCGCCGCCCCCGTCGAAATCGGGGCAACCGATGTACCCCAACAGTTCGTCGTCACGGCAATCCGGGTTTGCCCCGGCGCCGCCGCGGCAGCCGTCGGACTATGCACCGGCCGCCCCTCGCCCGGCGCCACCCACGCAGCTGCAGCCAAGTGCCGCCAAGCAGCCGGAGGTGGCGAACCTGGCGACCAAGATGATCCATGCGCTATTGCCGCGGACCGGGTCTAACGAAATGCCGGCCGGCTCAGTCACCATCGGCCGCGCCACCGACAACGACGTCGTCATTCAGGACGTCCTGGCGTCGCGTCACCACGCGTTCCTGACCATGACACCGCTGGGCACCGAAATCCGCGACGCCCACAGCGTCAACGGGACATTCGTCAACGGGGTCCGGGTCGGGTCGGCGATCTTGAGCGACGGCGACATCGTCACCATCGGCAACGTCGACCTGGTATTCACCGGGGGCACGCTGATTCGCCGCACCGAAGCGGCCACCCGCACCGGCGGCCTGGAGGTCAAGTCGGTCTGCTTCTCCATCGACGGCAAGCAACTGCTCGACCAGATCTCGCTGACCGCGCGGCCCGGCACCCTGACGGCCATCATCGGCGGATCCGGCGCCGGCAAGACCACACTGTCGCGGCTGATCGCCGGGTACACCAGCCCCAGCTCGGGAACGGTGACCTTCGAGGGTCACAACATCCACACCGAATACGCGTCCATGCGCAGCCGGATCGGGATGGTCCCCCAAGACGACGTCGTGCACCGGCAGCTGACCGTCAACCAGGCCCTCGGTTACGCCGCCGAACTGCGGTTGCCGCCCGACACCAGCAAAGCCGACCGCGACCAGGTGGTCGCCCAGGTCCTCGAGGAACTCGAGCTGACCAAACACGCCGACACGCGGGTGGACAAGCTGTCCGGCGGACAGCGCAAGCGAGCCTCGGTGGCGCTGGAGCTGCTCACCGGGCCGTCGCTGCTGATTCTCGACGAGCCGACGACGGGTCTGGACCCGGCGTTGGACCGGCAGGTGATGATGATGCTGCGGCAACTCGCCGACGCCGGCCGGGTGGTGCTGGTGGTCACCCACTCCGTGTCCTACCTGGACGTCTGCGATCAGCTGATGTTGGTGGCGCCGGGCGGCAAGACGGCGTTCCTGGGCCCGCCCGACCAGATCGGCCAGGCCATGGGAACCACCAACTGGGCCGACATTTTCGCCAAAGTCGGCGCCGACCCCGACGAGGCCAACCGCCGTTTCCTGGCCGACAACCAGGCCCAGCCCGCGTTTCCGTCCCAGGCCAGTCCCGCTGCCGACCTGGGCGAACCGGTGCACACCGACGTGCTTCGCCAGTTCTCCACCGTCGCCCGCCGCCAGGTGCGCTTGGTCGTTTCTGACCGCGGCTACACGGTGTTCCTGGCATTGCTGCCGTTTCTCATCGGGGTGCTGAGCCTCACCGTTCGCGGCAAGACGGGATTCGGCATGTCGGATCCGATGGGCAACAATCCTGCCCAGCCCGACCAGATTCTGGTCATGCTCAACGTCGGCGCGGTGTTCATGGGCACCGCGCTGACGATCCGCGACCTCATCGGCGAGCGTCCGATCTTCCGTCGCGAACAGGCCGTCGGCTTGTCGACCGCGGCCTATCTGGCCGCAAAGATCGTGGTGTTCTCCGCGTTCGCGATCTTTCAGGCGGCGATCGCCACCACCATCTGTGTGATCGGCTGGGGCAAGCCGCTTTCCGACGCCGTGCTGCTGGGAGACGTCAGATTCGAGCTGTTCGTCACCGTGGCCGCGACCTGTGTGGCCTCGGCGCTGCTGGGCATGGCACTGTCGGCGCTGGCTCAGTCGCAGGACCAGGTCATGCCGATGCTGGTGTTCTCGATCATGTCTCAGCTGGTGTTCTCCGGTGGCATGATCTGGGTGACCGACCGGATCCTGCTCGACCAGCTGTCTTGGGCCACGCCCGCCCGGTGGGGCTATGCGGCGTCGGCGTCGACGATCGACACCCACCGGCTGGTACCCGGCCCGACCGATCCGAAAGACCAGCACTGGGACCACAAGGCGAGCGCGTGGCTGTTCGACATGGCCATGCTCGGGGTGGTGTCGATCGCCTATACCACCATCGTGTGGTGGAGGATTCGGCTCCGACGCCGCTGACGCGGGCGCAACTAGGGTGAAGCGATGACCCGAGCTCACCGGCCGGTGCTGACAGTCCGGTCGGACCGGTCGCAGCGCAGCTTCGCACCGGGCGCTGACGCGATCGTGGGCAGTGACCTGCGTGCCGACCTGCGCGTCGCGCACCCGTTGGTCGCCGGCGCGCACGTGGTGGTGCGCTTCGAGCAGGGCAACTGGATCGCCATCGACAATTCGCGGACCGGGATGTACGTCGACGGCCGCCGGGTGCCGCTGGTGGACATCCGGGACGGTCTGATCGTCCACCTCGGCAGGCCCGACGGGCCACGCATCAGCTTCGAGGTCGGGCATCACCGGGGCATCATCGGCCTGCTACCGCAGACCGGCTCCCCGCCGCCGGGGGGTGGACCCGGCGGCGGGGAGCAGCAGCGTCGGCCGCCCGCACAGCCCCCGGGGGCCGTGCCGCCGGCACCCGGCCCACCCGGCTATCCCGAAGCCCGGCGCACCACGGTCATAGCGCTTTCCCCGCCTCCCCCACAGGCGGGACGCGACGCCACGACGCGCAACGTCGTGGGCGCCGATTCCCAGCCCGCGCCGCCACGCGGGGACATCGCCTGGATCGGCCGGGCGCTCGACAACGACATCGTCGTCGCCGACGTGCTGGCATCACGCCACCACGCATTCTTGACTCCCACGCCGGTGGGCACCGAGATCAACGACGCCCACAGCATCAACGGGACGTTCGTCAACGGGATCCGGGTAGGCTCGGCGATCCTTCGCGACGGCGACGTGGTCACCATCGGCAACGTCGACCTGGCGTTCACCGGGGACACCCTGGTCCGTCGCACCGAAGCCGCGGCCCCCACCGGCGGCCTGGAGGTCAACGCGGTCAGCTACCGCGTCGACGGCACCGCGCTGCTCGACAACGTGTCGCTGACCGCGCGGCCCGGCACGCTGACCGCCGTCATCGGCGGCTCCGGCGCCGGCAAGACCACACTGTCGCGGCTGATCGCCGGCTACGCCAGCCCCAGCTCGGGCACGGTGACCTTCGAGGGCCACAACATCCACACCGAATACGCGTCGTTGCGCAGCCGGATCGGGATGGTCCCCCAAGACGACGTCGTGCACCGGCAACTGACCATCAACCAGGGGCTCGGCTATGCCGCCGAGCTGCGGCTGCCACCCGACACCAGCAAGCAGGATCGCGCGCAGGTGGTCGCCGGCGTGCTCGAGGAGCTGCGGCTCACCGAGCACGCCGACACCCGCGTCGACAAGCTGTCCGGCGGCCAGCGCAAACGGGCCTCGGTGGCCCTGGAACTGCTCACCGGCCCGTCGCTGCTGATTCTCGATGAGCCGACGTCGGGCCTGGACCCGGCGCTGGACCTGCAGGTCATGACGATGCTGCGGCAACTGGCCGACGCCGGCCGGGTGGTGTTGGTGGTCACCCACTCGCTGACCTACCTCGATGTCTGTGATCAGGTGCTGCTCATGGCGCCCGGGGGCAAGGCCGCGTTCCTGGGGCCGCCCGACCAGATCGGGCAGGCGATGGGCACCACCAACTGGACCCAGATCTTCGCGAAGGTCGGCGCCGATCCCGACGAGGCCAACCGCCGCTTTCTGGCCCGCAACCAGCCCCCCGCACCGGCACGGACCGAGACGCCCACCGACCTGGGCGCACCGGCGCACACCAGCGTGCGCCGCCAGTTCTCCACGATCGCGCGCCGACAGGTTCGGCTGGTCGTCGCCGACCGGGCCTACTTCACATTCCTGGCGGCCTTGCCGTTCGTCCTGGGTGCGCTGTCGCTGACGGTTCCGGGTGACACCGGGTTCGGCATGGCCCAGCCGACCAGCCAGACACCCGACGAGGCCGCACAGATTCTGACGCTGCTGTCCATCGCCGCGGTCTTCATGGGCACCGCACTGACCATCCGCGATCTCATCGGCGAGCGCGCCATCTTCCGTCGCGAGCAGGCCGTGGGGTTGTCGACGAGAGCCTACCTGGGCGCCAAGATCACGGTGTTCTGCATGTTCGCCATCACTCAAGCGGCGATCACGACCGGGGTCGTGCTCCTGGGCAAGGGCGTACCGACCCAGCAGGCGGTGCTGCTCGGCAACCCCAGCTTCGAGCTGTTCACCACGGTCGCCGCCACCTGTGTGGCCTCGGCGATTCTGGGCTTGCTGCTGTCGTCGGTCGCCCGGTCCAGTGAGCAGATCATGCCGCTGCTGGTGGTATCGCTGATGCTGCAGCTGGTGCTCGCCGGTGGCCTGGTCCCGGTGACCAACCGGATCTTCCTGGACCAGATGTCGTGGGCGGTCCCCGCGCGGTGGGGTTACGCGGCGTCGGCGGCAACGGTCAACCTGCGCGAGCTGGTGCCCGGCTCCTACAGTCCCGAGGACAGCCACTGGACGCACTCGCGCCCGGCGTGGCTGTTCGACATGGCGATGCTCGCGACGCTGTCGCTGGCCTATGCCGGCCTGGTGTGGTGGCGCATCCGGCTCAGACGCCACTGACGGCGCGGGCCCGCCAGGTTTCGGAAGCATCGCCACTGGCTACAGCTATTTTCGATGAACACGGTGGCACCGCCCGTGCTGACAGTGTCAGGACTCGGGCCGCAACGTACTTTCGCCGCAGGTCACGACATCATCGTCGGCAGCGACCTGCGTGCCGACATGCGCGTCACCCACCCCTGCGTCTCCCGGGCCCACCTGCTGCTGCGCTTCGACCATGGCAGATGGATGGCGATCGACAACGGATCACACGAGGGCATCTTCGTCGACAACCGGCGGGTACACGCCGTCGAGATTCGGCCCGGCCAGAAGATCAACATCGGCAGCCCCGACGGACCATGCCTGACCTTCGAGGTCGGACGGCACCAGGCGCCGGCCGGACGGCCGCCGCGAACGACACCGATACCGGCCGCGCAGCGCCGCCCCCATCCGACTGCGCGACCGGTTCCGCCACCGCCGCCGGGCCCGACACCGTCGATGGAGCCCGCCCACCCCGCACCGCCGACCCGGCTGGGCAAGGCCCATCCCGGGCC
>NZ_UPHQ01000189.1 GCF_900566055.1 Mycobacterium innocens | reverse complement strand
GACCTGGGCCTGGTCCGGCAGGGCCCGCCGGACCAGGTGGCGGGGCCGGGGGCGGACGGTAAGCCGAGGTCCGGTCAAACCGCATGCTGCCGAACGGCTTTCGCAGCCTACGCTCGGCGCATTGCGGTGCATTGCCCGAATTGCGAAGCCGGGTCAGGCCGGCGTGACACCGAGCGTCGCGTAGACCTCGTTGCTCAGGGCGACGCTGCGGGGGTCGGCGTTGGCCTTACTGGCGTCGTAGCGGTTCATCACGTACGCGTAGCCGATGCCATGTTCCAGATCGACAAACCCGAATGAACCGCCCAGGCCGCCGTGGCCGAAGGTTCGCGGATTAGGGCCGTTGATGGCGCGCTGGTTGAGCATGTAGCCCAACCCCCAGCCGTGATCGGCCACCCGCGGACCGAGCACCAGATCGGTGTCGAAGCCGCCTTGCGACACTCGGACCAGGTCCATGTGTTCACGGCTGAGCAGCTTCTCTTGGGCGAGCGCGTTGTAGAACGTCGCCAGGCCCAGCGCCGAGACCAGTCCGTTGGTGCCCGGGAACTCCAGCTCACGCCACAGCTGCATGTCGTTGTTGCCGACTTCGTCGGCGGGGGCGAATCCCATCGAGACCGCCAGCGCGGCCTTAGGGTGTTCGTCCAGGGTCGCCGGACAGCCGGGGGCTTGCACATCGGCGAGCATCCCGCGCACCTTCGGCTCGTTGACCATGTCGGCACAGCGATGTTGTTCGTACCGGGGCAGGCCGATGTGGACGTCGGCGCCGATCGGTTGGGCGATCTCGGTGCGCAAGTAGTGGCCGATCGTGCGACCGGTGATCCGGCGGAACACTTCGCCGAGGATGAAACCGAACGTGGTCATGTGGTAGCCCTGAGCAGTGCCCGGCTCCCACCATGGTTCCGCCGCTGCCAACTGCTCGCAGACGAAGTCCCAGTCGGTGACTTGCTCCCAGCTCAGTCGCTTGTTCGGTCCGATCACGCCGGATCGGTGGCTCAGCACCATGGCCACGGTCACGGCTTCCTTGCCGTGTTGCCCGAACTCGGGCCAATAGCGGGCCACCGGCGCCTGCAGGTCCAGCTCACCGCGGTCGGCGAGCTGGTGGATGCAGGTAGCCGCCAGACCCTTGGTGCCGGACAGCACGTTGGTCAGGGTGTCCTGTCGCCAGGGTCGGGTACCGGCAGCGTCCGCCGAACCGCCCCAGAGGTTGACCACGAGATCGCCGTCAACCCATACGGCGACTGCCGCGCCGACTTCGTGACCCGACTCGAAGTTGCGCTGGAAGGCGTCGTGCACCTTGGCGAAGTCCGGCGCGCATGAGCCGTGTATTTCAACGTCGCTCATGGTGCCTTTCTGTGGGCAATTACCGAGGCCGAGCGGGCGACGGGAATCGAACCCGCGTCGCTAGTTTGGAAGACTAGGGCTCTACCATTGAGCTACGCCCGCATGCATTAAGTCGAGCGAAACTCTACGTGGTGGCCGAGATCAAATCTAATCGACGCAGTTATGTGACGCGCTTCGCGTGCTCCGTCAGGTCCCCGGAGGTCGCTGCGGGCCCGCCGTCGCCGGGCCGTAGGATCGCGAGGTCAGCGCGGGGTGTAGCGCAGCTTGGTAGCGCATCCGCTTTGGGAGCGGAAGGCCGCAGGTTCAAATCCTGTCACCCCGACCAGCCGACCGTCCGGAACGACCATCGAGGAGCACATCCGTGAAGAGCAGCGTCGAGCATTTGAGCCCCACTCGGGTTCGTATCAATGTGGAGGTGCCCTTCGAAGAGCTCGAGCCCGATTTCCAGCGGGCCTACAAGGAGCTGGCCAAACAGGTTCGGCTGCCTGGGTTCCGGCCGGGCAAGGCGCCGATCCGGCTCATCGAGGCGCGCTTCGGCCGCGAGGCGATGCTCGATCAGATCGTCAACGATGCCCTGCCCAGCCGGTACGGACAGGCGCTGGCCGAGTCGGAGATCCAGCCACTGGGCCGGCCCGACATCGAGGTCACCCGAAAGGAATACGGCCAGGATCTGGCTTTCACCGCGGAGGTCGACGTCCGTCCCAAGATCACGCTGCCCGACCTGGGCCAATTGACGGTCTCGGTGGAGCCCATCGAGGTCAGCGACGACGACGTCGAGACCGAGCTGCAGTCGCTGCGCGTCCGCTTCGGCACGCTGAACCCGGTCGAGCGGCCGGTGGCGGTCGGCGACTTCGTCACGATCGACCTGTCGGCAACCGTCGACGGGGAGGAGGTGCCCAACGCCGCCGCGGAGGGACTGTCCCACGAGGTCGGCTCCGGTCGCCTCATCGCAGGGCTCGACGACGCGATCGTCGGACTGTCCGTCGATGAGTCCCGGGTGTTCACCGCCAAGCTGGCAGCCGGCGAACACGCCGGGCGCGACGCGGAGGTCACCGTCACCGTCAAGTCCGTCAAGGAGCGCGAGCTGCCCGAGCCCGACGACGAGTTCGCCCAGTTGGCCAGCGAGTTCGACACCGTCGAGGAACTGCGGGCCAACCTGCGTGAGCAGGTGCTGCAGGCAAAGCGCGCCCAGCAGGCGGAGCAGATCCGCAACGCCACCATCGACACCCTGCTCGAGCAGGTCGACGTGCCGGTGCCGGAGTCCTATGTCCAGGCGCAGTACGACAGCGTCATCCACAGCGCACTGAGTGGCATCAACCACGACGAGGCCAGGTTCAACGAGCTGCTCGCCGAGCAAGGCTCGTCGCGTGAGGCGTTCGATGCCGAGGCCCGCAGCGCATCGGAGAAGGATGTCAAGAGGCAGCTGCTGTTGGACGCCCTCGCCGATGAGCTGAAAGTCCAAGTCGGCCAAGAGGACCTCACCGAACGACTGTTGACGACGTCGCGGCAGTACGGCGTCGAGCCGCAACAACTGTTCGCCTACCTTCAGGAGAACAACCAGCTGCCGTCGATGTTCGCCGACGTTCGGCGCGAGTTGGCGGTACGGGCCGTCGCCCGGGCCGCAACGGTCACCGATAGCGACGGCAACACGATCGACACCGCCGAGTTGTTCGGCACGACCACCGAGGCTTCGGAGGAGCCCGACGCGGGCGTCGAAGAGACAGATGCGGGAGCCGAAGACTCCGACGTCCCGGCCGAGACTGCCGACGCCCCGGCCGAGGCTGCCGATGCCCCAGCCGTGACCGACGCGACCGATCCGCCCGGCCACGAACACAGCGCGTGACGCTGTGAGCGAACGCGCCCATTTCAGGGGTGCGGGAGCGCCACACAGCCACTGCGGTTGGTTAGGGTCGGTTCATACGGAACTCAAGAAAGCAGGTGTCCCACTGTGAGCCAAGTGACTGGCATGCGTTCGAACTCGCAGGGCCTTTCCCTCACGGACTCGGTCTATGAGCGTTTACTCTCCGAGCGCATCATCTTCCTGGGTTCAGAGGTGAACGACGACGTGGCCAACCGGCTGTGTGCGCAGATTCTGCTGCTCGCGGCCGAGGACCCCACCAAGGACATCTCGCTGTACATCAACTCCCCGGGCGGATCGATCAGCGCCGGCATGGCGATCTACGACACCATGACCTTGGCGCCCTGCGACATCGCCACCTACGCGATGGGGATGGCCGCCTCCATGGGCGAGTTCCTCCTGGCCGCGGGGACCAAGGGCAAGCGTTACGCGCTGCCGCACGCTCGCGTCCTCATGCACCAGCCGCTGGGCGGCGTCACCGGCAGTGCGGCCGACATCGCAATCCAGGCCGAGCAGTTCGCGGTCATCAAGAAGGAGATGTTCCGGCTCAACGCCGAATTCACCGGCCAGCCGATCGAGCGCATCGAGGCGGACTCGGATCGCGATCGCTGGTTCACCGCCCCCGAAGCCCTGGAATACGGTTTCGTCGACCACATCATCACCCGCGCCGCAAGCGTCACCAATGGAGAAATGCAATGAATCCTCAGAGCCAGCCCCAGGCGCGGTACATCCTGCCGTCGTTCATCGAGCACTCCAGCTTCGGTATCAAGGAGTCCAACCCCTACAACAAGCTGTTCGAGGAACGCATCATCTTCCTTGGTGTCCAGGTCGACGACGCATCGGCCAACGACATCATGGCGCAGCTGCTCGTGCTCGAGTCGCTGGACCCCGACCGCGATATCACCATGTACATCAACTCGCCCGGCGGTGGGTTCACCTCTCTGATGGCGATCTACGACACCATGCAGTACGTGCGGGCCGACATCCAGACGGTGTGCCTCGGTCAGGCCGCCTCGGCGGCGGCTGTGCTGTTAGCTGCCGGGACGCCGGGTAAGCGGATGGCGCTGCCCAACGCGCGGGTGCTGATCCACCAGCCGTCATTGTCGGGGGTGATCCAGGGTCAGTTCTCCGATCTGGAGATCCAGGCAGCCGAGATCGAGCGGATGCGCACGCTGATGGAAACCACGCTGGCGCGCCACACCGGCAAGGACGCCGCGGTGATCCGCAAGGACACCGACCGAGACAAGATCCTGACCGCCGAAGAGGCCAAGGACTACGGCATCATCGACACCGTTCTGGAGTACCGGAAGCTGTCCGCGCAGAAGGCCTGAACTTAGGCCTCAACGGCCAGTGCCCGCCGGATCTCGGCGATGTCGGCCGGCCCCACCCGGCAGCATCCGCCGACGATGCGCGCTCCCGCGGCAACCCACTGCGTGGCGAGCTCACCAGAAAACCGCCGCGGGCCTACCCAGGCACGGCGCGGGCTGTCCCAATGCTCGCCGCTGTTGGGGTAGACGATCACCGGCTTGCCCACGTCGGCGCAGGCGATTGCCGCCAATACATCGTCGGGAGCGCAGCAATTGACGCCCACCGCGACGATCTCCGGAACTCCAGCGGCCACCGCGAACGCGTCGGCCAGCGGTTGCCCGGCTCGGGTTCGGGTCCCCTCGATCGTGTAGCTGAGCCACGCCGGCACGCCCACCTGGCGCACCAGGTTGACGAGTGCTTCGGCCTCGTCGACATCGGGGATGGTTTCCAGTGCCAGCACGTCCGCTCCGGCGGCGGCCAACACCTCCAGCCGGGGGCGATGCCACCTGGTTAGAGCCTTGACGCTGAGTCCGTAGCCGCCTCGATATTCCGACCCATCGGCGAGCGCGGCGCCGTAGGGTCCGACCGAGGCGGCCACCAGAAGGCCGGCCGCGCCGACCTCGTCTCGCGCGGTCGCGGCGAGTTCGACACTGCGGCGCAGCAACGCGACCGCTTCCTCGTGGCCGATCCGGTGCGCCGCGAATCCCTCGAACGACGCCTGGTAGCTGGCTGTCGTGGCGATCGTGGCGCCGGCGCGAAAGTACGCCGCATGCACCGCGGTGATCTCCTGCGGCGCGTCGGTCAGCAGCCGCGCCGACCACAACCGGTCGGTGAGGTCATGACCGCGGGCCTCGAGCTCGGTGGCCAGGCCGCCGTCGCTGATCACCACCGAATCAGCAGTCAACCGCACAACGTCACTGTAGGGTGGTCGCCTGGGGTGTGGGCCGCCACCGGGTGCCATGAGCATCGGTTGCATCACGACCGCGACACGCCGGCGACACCGATTGCGCGTCTCGACGAGTGCGGGCGCCGCCGGGCGATATGTTTCATTCAGACACGAGGCTATGAATACCCAGGAATATCAAAGACGCTATTCGGCGCCAACAGTCGCGGTGGGCCGCAGCAAGCGGGTAGCGTCGGGGAGTACACGCGGCACGGTAAGACGAACGGCGAACAGGAAGTAGGCCCTCACCATCATGGCGCGCATAGGAGACGGCGGTGACCTGCTGAAGTGCTCGTTCTGCGGGAAGAGTCAAAAACAGGTCAAGAAGCTCATCGCCGGTCCCGGAGTGTACATCTGCGATGAGTGCATCGACCTTTGCAACGAGATCATCGAAGAGGAACTCGCCGACGCCGACGATGTGAAACTCGATGAACTGCCCAAGCCCGTTGAAATCCGGGAATTCCTCGAGGGCTACGTCATCGGACAGGACACCGCCAAACGGACCCTGGCCGTCGCGGTCTACAACCACTACAAGCGCATCCAAGCCGGCGAGAAGAGCCGCGACTCCCGGCACGAGCCGGTCGAGCTGACCAAATCCAATATCTTGATGCTGGGACCGACCGGTTGCGGCAAGACCTACCTGGCCCAGACGCTGGCCAAGATGCTCAACGTGCCGTTCGCCATCGCCGACGCCACGGCGCTCACCGAGGCCGGTTATGTCGGTGAAGACGTCGAGAATATCCTGCTCAAACTGATCCAGGCAGCCGACTACGACGTCAAGCGCGCCGAGACGGGCATCATCTACATCGACGAGGTCGACAAGATCGCCCGCAAGAGCGAGAACCCGTCGATTACCCGCGACGTCTCGGGAGAAGGCGTTCAGCAGGCCCTGCTGAAAATTCTCGAGGGCACCCAGGCATCGGTTCCCCCACAGGGCGGCCGCAAGCACCCGCATCAAGAGTTCATCCAGATCGACACCACCAACGTGCTTTTCATCGTCGCGGGCGCATTCGCCGGGCTGGAGAAGATCATCTACGAGCGGGTGGGCAAGCGCGGCTTGGGCTTCGGCGCCGAAGTCCGCTCCAAGGCCGAGATCGACACCACCGACCATTTTGCCGAAGTGATGCCCGAGGACCTGATCAAGTTTGGTCTGATTCCCGAATTCATCGGCCGCCTGCCGGTGGTTGCCTCGGTCACCAACCTGGACAAGGAGTCGTTGGTCAAGATCTTGTCCGAGCCGAAGAACGCTTTGGTCAAGCAGTACACCCGGCTCTTCGAAATGGATGGCGTGGAGCTGGAGTTCACCGACGATGCGCTGGAAGCGATCGCGGACCAAGCGATCCACCGCGGCACCGGCGCTCGCGGCTTGCGGGCGATCATGGAAGAAGTTCTGCTGCCGGTCATGTATGACATCCCCAGCCGCGACGATGTCGCCAAAGTGGTGGTCACCAAGGAGACCGTGCAGGACAACGTGCTGCCGACGATTGTGCCGCGCAAGCCGTCCCGTTCCGAGCGCCGCGACAAGAGCGCCTAGCGTTGCGAAGATACGGGCCCCGACGCCACGACCCGAGCCCGTCGCGACCAAGCTCTGTACCCGCGCGTCGCCCAGCTGCGACACGATCGAGCGGTCTCAGACGGTCTTAGGTGCGGTTGCTGAGAAAGTGACCAAGACCACAGTTTGGGTTGCCGTCGCCACCGTCCCCGCCCTGACGTCGGCTTTTAGCGAATCGACCGCACTCTGCCGAGGTTCGGTGACGGCCAAACGCGCAGGAACAAGTGTCATACTTGATACCGCCAGTGACACCAAAACGTGAGGTGGGGGAGCCATTCCGACGGCGTAACCTGAAACCGCACCGGAGTGCTTCTCCTGATTAGGGCCTGATTAAAAGCCTGATTACGGACGGAAGGCGGAGACGTGGATCCGAATGGCAGCGGAGCCGAGCCGGAGTCTCATGCCGTGGCGTCGCATGCCCGGCACGAGCGGCGGCGCCTGGAACATGTCGTCATCCGTTTCGCCGGGGACTCCGGCGACGGGATGCAGCTGACCGGCGACAGGTTCACTTCGGAAGCGGCCATATTCGGCAACGACCTGGCCACCCAGCCGAACTATCCCGCCGAGATCCGGGCCCCGGCGGGCACCCTGCCCGGGGTGTCGTCCTTTCAGATACAGATTGCCGACTACGACATCCTGACGGCCGGTGACCGGCCGGACGTGCTGGTCGCGATGAACCCGGCAGCGCTGAAGGCCAATATCGGTGACCTGCCCCGCGGGGGCATGGTGATTGCCAATTCGGACGAGTTCACCAAGCGCAACTTGATGAAGGTCGGCTATGTCACCAATCCGCTGGAGTCCGACGAATTGGACGAGTACGTCGTGCATTCCGTGCCGATGACCACGTTGACCCTGGCGGCAGTGGAAACCGTCGGCGCGTCGAAGAAAGACGGCCAGCGCGCCAAGAACATGTTCGCTTTGGGGTTGTTGTCATGGATGTACGGCCGGCCGATACGGACCAGTGAAAACTTCATCAGAGAGAAGTTTGCGCGCAAGCCCGACATCGCCGAGATCAATGTGCTGGCCCTCAAGGCGGGGTGGAACTACGGCGAGACCACCGAGGCATTCGGCACCACGTACGAAGTTCCGGCGGCGGCCTTGCCGCCCGGTGAATACCGGCAAATCTCGGGAAACACCGCTTTGGCGTACGGGATCGTTGCAGCGGGTCAGCTCGCCAATGCTCCGGTGGTGCTGGGCAGCTATCCGATTACGCCGGCGTCCGACATCCTGCACGAGCTGTCCAAGCACAAGAACTTCAATGTCATCACCTTCCAGGCCGAAGACGAGATCGGGGGTATCTGCGCGGCCCTGGGCGCAGCCTACGGCGGTGCGATCGGTGTCACCAGCACGTCGGGGCCGGGTATTTCGCTGAAGTCCGAGGCACTAGGCCTTGGCGTGATGACCGAACTGCCATTGATCGTCATCGATGTGCAGCGCGGTGGGCCGTCGACTGGCCTGCCCACCAAGACCGAGCAGGCTGACCTGCTGCAGGCGTTGTATGGCCGCAACGGTGAGTCGCCGGTTGCGGTGCTGGCGCCGCGGTCGCCGGCCGACTGCTTTGAGGTCGCCGTCGAGGCGGTGCGGATTGCCCTTGCCTACCAGACCCCGGTGATCGTGTTGTCCGATGGGGCCATTGCCAACGGCTCGGAACCGTGGCGAATTCCCGACATCACCACCTTTGAGCCCATCGTGCACAAGTTCGCCAAACCGGACGAGCCTTTCCAGCCGTACAATCGCGACCCCGAGACTCTGGCCCGTCAGTTCGCCGTCCCCGGCACTCCAGGTCTGGAGCACCGCATCGGCGGGCTGGAAGCGGCCAATGGCTCCGGTGCCATCTCCTACGAGCCGATGAATCACGACCTCATGGTTCGGATTCGCCAAGCCAAGATTGACGGAATCCGAGTTCCCGACCTCGAAGTCGACGACCCGACGGGGGACGCCGAGCTGTTATTGCTCGGCTGGGGCAGTTCTTACGGGCCGATCGGCGAGGCGTGCCGGCGGGCGCGGCGCAAGGGGATCAGGGTCGCTCATGCCCACTTGCGGTACCTCAGCCCATTGCCGGCGAACCTGGGTGACGTGCTGCGAAGTTATCCGCAGGTAGTGGCACCGGAGATGAACCTGGGCCAGTTGGCGCTGGTGCTGCGCGGAAAGTATCTGGTCGACATTCAATCGGTCACCAAAGTTCAAGGGTTGTCGTTCTTGACCGACGAAATTGGCCGAGTTATCCGCGCGGCATTGGGCGGGACGCTGGCCGAGATTGAGCAAGACAAGACGATGGTCGCCAAATTGGGGGCGGCCCCCATTGGAGCGGGAGCTGTCGAATGACCGTCGCCGCGACCCAGTGGGGCGCCGCCCGTCAGCGCGGGACCAGGCAATGAGGAGGAGCGGCGCTCATGACTAGCGCGACCGGCGATCTGGCGGGCACAGACCTCGGGCTAACCCCGAGTTTGACCAAGAACTCGCGGGTGCCCACGACGGACCAACCGCAGAAGGCCAAGGATTACACCAGTGACCAAGAGGTCCGCTGGTGCCCGGGGTGCGGGGACTACGTCATCCTCAACACCATTCGCAACTTTCTGCCCGAACTCGGATTACGCCGCGAGAACGTCGTGTTCATCAGCGGCATCGGATGTTCCAGCCGCTTCCCGTACTACCTCGAGACCTATGGATTCCACTCGATCCACGGCCGCGCGCCGGCGATCGCGACCGGGCTGGCGCTGGCCCGCGAGGACCTGTCGGTGTGGGTGGTCACCGGAGATGGTGATGCGTTGTCGATCGGTGGTAACCACCTGATCCACGCAATGCGCCGCAACGTCAACATCACGGTTCTGCTGTTCAACAACCGGATCTACGGGCTGACCAAGGGGCAATACTCACCGACATCGGAGGTCGGCAAGATCACCAAGTCGACCCCGATGGGTTCGCTGGATACTCCATTCAACCCGGTCTCGCTGGCCTTGGGTGCCGAGGCGACGTTCGTCGGCCGCGCGCTGGATTCCGACCGCGCCGGGCTTTCCGCGGTGCTGCGCGCTGCCGCCCAGCACCGCGGTGCCGCGCTGGTCGAAATCCTGCAGGACTGCCCGATATTCAACGACGGCTCCTTCGACGCGCTGCGCAAGGAGGGGGCGGAAGAGCGGGTGATCAACGTCCGCCATGGTGAACCGATCGTGTTCGGCGCCAACGGTGAATACTGCGTCGTGAGGTCTGGCTTCAGCCTCGACGTGGCCAAGACCGTCGACGTGGCTGTCGAGGACATCGTGGTGCACGACGCACACGCCGACGACGCGGCGTATGCGTTCGCGTTGTCTCGGCTGTCCGATCAAAACCTCGAGCACACCGTGCTCGGAATCTTCCGCCACATCAGCAGGCCCACCTACGATGACGCGGCACGTTCTCAGGTCAGCGCCGCCCAGAGTACGGTTCCGTCCGACGCCGCCGCGCTGCAAGCGCTGCTCCGCGGGCGTGACACCTGGACTGTCGGCTGACGTGGGCGAACCGGTGCCGGGCGCAGGGTCACTCGCCGGGGTCGTCCTGGCCGGCGGAGAGTCGCGGCGGATGGGTCGTGACAAAGCGACGCTGCCGCTGCCAGGAGGGACCACAACGCTGGTCGAGCACGTGGTCGGTGTTGTCGGACAGCGCTGCGACCCGTTATTCGTGATGGCGGCTCCTGGGCAACCATTGCCCCCGTTGCCGGCTGACGTGCTGCGCGACGAAGTGCGGGGGCTCGGTCCGTTGCCGGCGACTGGGCGCGGCTTGCGTGCGGCCGCCGCGGCCGGCGCGCGGCTTGCGTTCGTGTGCGCGGTCGACATGCCTTTGCTGACAGTCGAATTGATCGATGAACTGGTGCGCCGTGCGGTGCAGACCAATGCCGAAGTGGTGCTGCCCTGGGACGGTCGCAGCCACTACTTGGCTGCGGTATACCGGACCGAGTTGGCCGATCGGGTTGATGCATTGGTTGCCGCCGGTGAGCGCAGGTTGAGCGCCTTCGTCGATGCTTGCGACGCTCAACGGATCGTGATGTCGAATTCCGGGCCGCTGTCAAATGTCAATACCGCGGCCGACTTGCGCCTACCAGCACAGCCTCGGCGCTGACCGTCAGCTCTTACCGTGCCCGGGCGACGGGCTGCAGAATTCGCGCCCGGTTTGCGTCGGTTTGCTCTCCGGATTGAGCGCAATCGAATTCTTGTGCAGGGCGTGAGTCTTTTACTTCTGTTTGTTTTCTAATTTCACACGTTATTGGTAGTTTTAGAATTCGTCCCTTATTATGGTCGTTTTCAGCCAAGAAGTACCTTGCCCCTTGTACTGCGCATCCTATGTTGTTGTAACACAGTGCATTTCGGCTGCCAGCTACCTAGGAAGTCGTTCCGCTGTCATCGTCGGTAAGTGTCTGTGCAAGAAATCAACGACAGCGCAGCCGACGGCAGGCATCCGGTCGTGTGCGCAATCAGCGGCCGGGCCGGCCTTGGCACGCCGGGGTGCGCGGCTACCTCGCCGGACCTGGACGATGAGGTCATTGAGCACGAAAAACCTTAGTGGGAACGCACTTTCGCTGAGCCATGAGTTGCGTCTCGGCCCCGCGACGTCTTCCGGGATTGTCACTTCGCCGGGCCCGCTTGGTGGCGAGGTCTACCGGCGATAGCGGGGGAGCGGTGTGCTATGAGCTGGGTCACGGTCACCTGCCGACGGATCCGTTGAATAGACCGGCGACCAATAGTGGCAAATGCGTGGCACAGCTCACAAAATGCGCGTGATTCGGCTCACCGTGGCACCGGAGGCACGAACGTCCGGCCGCAGCGATAAACAGGCGCTTGACCTGCGGAGACCATTGTACGACCGCGTCGTGATCCGCTTGTTATAGAACCGAAATATCACTTCGGCCGGGATGACGAATCCAAATCGTTATCGTACGGTGCGTTTAGCCCGAAACCGGGCATCAGTAGTTGAACACAATTGAATCCACGGATCCCGCGTGTGAGCGGAGCTGAGGGCGGCACGGATCTAGTACAGCCGTCGCAGCAGTCGGGCATAGAAACCCCCGACGGGCAACTTGGGCCCTCCGCTGTCGTGCCGAAACGAGACGGCACGTCCCAAAGCAGCAATTCCACCTGGACAACGCATCCAACCCACCGCCGTGGGCTGGCTCGCTTTGGCGCGCGCGCACCGCGAAAGGAACAATGTTGAAGAACGTCCGTAAGACGCTCATCGTCGCCGCGATCACAGGGACGCTCGTGACTGTGCCGTCCGGTACCGCCGCTGCGGACGAGGGCCTTGACCCGAACGCGGCGCCCGGCCCCGATGCGGTGGGCTTCGACCCGAACCTGCCTCCGGCTCCGGACGCCTTTGCTCAGGGCGCCCCGGACGACGCACCGGCCCCTGAGCTCGTGGGGTTCGACCCGAACGTGCCCCCGCCTGCGGCTCCCGACGCCGTGATCGCGCCGGTCGACCTGCCGGATGGGCCGGCCCCGGACGCCGCGCCGCCGGCCCCGGAACCGGTGGACTTCGACCCGAACATGGCGCCACCGCCGGCCCCCGACGTCCCGCCTCCTCCGCCGGCTCCCAAGGCCTACAGCGTGAACTGGGACGCCATCGCGCAGTGCGAGTCGGGTGGCAACTGGGCTATCAATACCGGTAACGGCTACTCCGGCGGCCTGCAGTTCACCTCCGGCACCTGGCATGCCAACGGCGGCTCAGGCTCGGCGGCCGGCGCCAGCCGTGAGGAGCAGATCCGCGTGGCCGAGAACGTACTGCGTTCGCAGGGGATCGGCGCCTGGCCGGTCTGTGGTCGTCGCGGCTGACCACACCGGCAGGCGATATAGCCGAACACCGGGTGCCGGGCCTTCGGGCCCGGCACCTGTCGTATTCGGGGTCGCAGCGTGCTGGGCCGCGCACCGCGGGTAGCGTCTGGCCAGTGACCGCAGCGCCGCGTGAATTCGACATCATCCTCTACGGGGCCACGGGTTTCGTCGGCAAGCTGACCGCCGAATACCTGGCTCGAGCCGGCGGAGACGCGCGAATCGCGCTGGCCGGCAGGTCGACCGAGCGATTGCTCGCCGTTCGCGACACGTTGGGAGAACCCGCGCAGTCCTGGTCGGTCGTCGCCGCCGACGCCGGGTCGCCCGCGACCCTCGAGCAGATGGCGGCCCGCACCCGAGTCGTCGTCACCACGGTCGGGCCCTATATGCGCTACGGGCTGCCGTTGGTGGCCGCGTGCGCCGCCGCCGGCACCGATTACGCCGACCTGACCGGCGAACCGCCGTTTGTCCGCGACAGCATCGATCAGCACCACAAGCAGGCCGCCGACACCGGTGCCCGGATTGTGCATGCCTGCGGCTTCGACTCGATCCCATCAGACCTCAGCGTGTACGCCCTGTACCACGCTGCGCACCACGACGGCGCGGGGGAACTGGGCGACACGCATTTTGTGGTCCGGTCCTTCGCCGGTGGGCTATCCGGCGGCACTATCGCGTCGATGCTGGAGATTCTGCGTGCCGTCTCCGCCGACTCTGACCTGCGTCGGCAATTCGCTGACCCGTACACGCTGAGCACCGACCGCGCCGCCGAGCCCGAACTCGGCCCGCAGCCCGATCTGCCATGGCGGCGCGGCAGTCAACTCGCTCCCGAGCTGAGCGGACTGTGGACGGCCGGGTTCCTGATGGCGCCGACCAACACCAGGATCGTGCGCCGCAGCAACGCGCTGTTGGATTGGGCCTATGGCAGGCGGTTCCGGTACAGCGAGCACATGAGCCTGGGATCATCGCTGCTGGCGCCGGTGGCGTCGGCCGTCATCAGCGGCATCGGAAACGTGACGACCGGATTGGGCAGCCGATATTTCCGGCTGCTACCACAAGGGTTGGTGCAGCGGGTGGTGCCCAAGCCGGGCTCCGGCCCGAGCGCGGCGGCTCGCGAGCGTGGCTACTACCGGATCGAGACCTACACCACCACAGCCTCGGGGGCCCGATATGTGGCGCGCATGAAGCAGGACGGCGATCCCGGCTACAAGGCGACGTCGGTGTTGCTGGGGGAGTGCGGTCTGGCGCTGGCATTCGATCGCGACAAGCTCTCGGATCTGCACGGGGTGCTGACCCCGGCCGCCGCGATGGGTGACGCGCTGCTGGCTCGCTTCCCGGCCGCCGGTGTGTCGTTGCACACCGAGCGGCTGGTCTGAGCCGGTGACGGCGTACGTCTAGGGTCAGAAGGGAGGTGGCTTGATATCCGACTCCGAAGGCAGCCTGTACCGATGCCCGGTCTTGATGATCTCTACACCCAGATTCCTACATCTGACATCGCGCGCACGCTCGGTGCCGACGAAACCGAGGTGGACGGGGCGGTCCGCACGCTGGTACCGGTGCTGCTTACCGGATTGCACCAGCATTCGCAGGATCCCGAACACGCCGGCCGGATCGAGTCAGCCGCCAGCAGCCACGCCGCGCGTGGCCTGCTCGACGCGGGCGGGGCGCTCGACCAGGTTGACCGGCGCGGCGAAGAGGAGGCCGAAGAGGTCGTCGCCACGCTGTTCGCCGGCAATGACAGCGACTGCGTGGCATCGGCACTGGCCAGTGGTGGGGCCGGAAGGAGAGAACTTCTGCAGCGGTTGTTGCCGCTGGTGCTCCCGATCGTGCTGGCATACCTGGGAAATCAGCTCCGGCCGGGCGGCGCACTGCAGGGTACCGCGGTCCAGCACGAGGAAACAGGCGCCGGTGGCGGCGTGGCTCAGCTGCTCGGCGGGATCCTCGGGGGCGGAAATGATGAAACGTCCCTCGGCAACCTACTGGGTGGCAGGGGCCGCGCGCTGGGTGACATCATCGGCGGGCTCCTCGGCGGAAGAAAGTAACCCGGCGCAATCAGTCGGCCGGACCGGATGACGAAAGGCAAAGCATGTCAGACACGCTTGGCGAAGGACAGCGGCTGCAGCGAGGGCAATCCCTGGTCTCCAACAACGGGGCCTACACCTTGACCCTGCAAGAAGACGGCAACCTGGTGCTCGCCGCTGACGGCACGCCGGTATGGGCCACGGCGACCGACGGCCAGGATGTGGTGCGCGCCGAGCTGCAGACCGATGGCAACTTCGTCCTCTATACGCCGCAGCGACCGGTCTGGCACAGCGACACCGTGGGCAGCAGGAGCGTCAGGCTGGTGCTCCAGGATGACCGCAACCTGGTGCTCTACGCGGCCGACGGACCGGCCTGGGCCACCGGGACGCAGACCGACACGCCGCCGGCCGACCTGCAGAAATCTATTGACGCCCCGGAGGTGACCGGCGCGGCGCAGGCGGCGCAGCCCGTCGGGGAAGCGGCGCCGGAGCCCATCGCAGCGGCGGTCGCCGACGAGCCGGCTGAGCCCGCTCCCAATTCGTACACCGTGGTCTCCGGCGACACCTTGTGGGGCATCGCCGAACGCTTCTACGGTGACGGGAACAGATACCAGGCGCTGGTCGACGCCAACGCGATTCCCAATCCCGACCTGATCCATCCCGGACAGGTGCTCACGATTCCGTGATCGACTCCTTGATAGCCGTTCACCTGCAGTTTTAGGCGCCTACACGCCGCTACGCGGCGGTTCCTAGAATTGACCGGTGACCGCGCGCGCCCGCTTCGACGCCGACCAGCTGCCCAAGTCGTGGGACCCGGGTGCGATGGAGGGCGCCATCTACCAGAAGTGGCTGGATGCCGGTTACTTCACCGCGGACCCCGCCAGCAGCAAGCCCGCCTACTCGATCGTGCTGCCGCCGCCGAACGTGACCGGCAGCCTGCACATGGGCCATGCTCTGGAACACACCATGATGGACGCCCTGACCCGCCGAAAACGGATGCAGGGCTACGAGGTGCTGTGGCAGCCGGGCACCGACCATGCCGGTATCGCCACCCAGAGCGTGGTGGAAAAGCAGCTGGCGGTCGACGGCAAGACCAAAGAGGACTTCGGCCGTGAGCTGTTCGCCGCCTTGGTCTGGGACTGGAAGCGGGAGTCGGGCGGGGCGATCGGTGGTCAGATGCGCCGGCTCGGCGACGGGGTGGACTGGAGCCGCGACCGGTTCACCATGGACGAGGGGCTGTCGCGGGCGGTGCGGACGATCTTCAAGAGGCTCTACGACGCCGGGCTGATCTATCAGGCCGAGCGGCTGGTCAACTGGTCGCCGGTGCTTCAGACGGCGATCTCGGATCTGGAGGTCAACTACCTCGACGTCGAAGGCGAGCTGGTGTCGTTCCGGTACGGCTCGCTGGACGACTCGCAACCGCACATCGTGGTCGCCACCACCCGCGTGGAGACGATGCTCGGCGACACCGCGATCGCGGTCCACCCCGACGACGATCGCTATCGCGGCCTGGTCGGCACCAGCCTGCCGCACCCGTTTGTCGACCGGCAGCTGATCATCGTTGCCGACGAGCATGTGGACCCCGAATTCGGCACCGGCGCAGTCAAAGTCACGCCCGCTCACGACCCGAACGATTTTGAGATCGGGATACGGCACAGCCTGCCGATGCCCTCGATCATGGACACCAAGGGCCGGATCGCCGGCACCGGAACACAATTCGACGGCATGGACCGATTCGAAGCACGGATCGCGGTGCGCGAGGCGCTGGCCGCCGAAAGCCGCGTCGTCGAGGAGAAACGCCCCTACCTGCACAGCGTGGGACATTCCGAGCGCAGCGGGGAGCCGATCGAACCGCGGCTGTCGTTGCAGTGGTGGGTCCGGGTGGAATCGTTGGCCAAGGCCGCCGGCGACGCGGTGCGCAACGGCGACACCGTGATTCACCCCGCCAGCCTGGAACCGCGCTGGTTCGCCTGGGTCGACGACATGCACGACTGGTGCATCTCGAGACAGCTGTGGTGGGGTCATCGCATCCCGATCTGGTACGGGCCCGACGGCGAAAAGGTATGTGTCGGACCGGACGAAACACCCCCGGAGGGCTGGGAGCAGGACCCCGACGTGCTGGACACCTGGTTCTCCTCCGCGCTGTGGCCGTTCTCCACTCTGGGCTGGCCCGAAAAGACGCCGGAGCTGGAAAAGTTCTATCCGACAAGCGTTCTGGTCACCGGCTACGACATCTTGTTCTTCTGGGTGGCGCGGATGATGATGTTCGGCACCTTCGTCGGCGGCGACGACGCCATCACGCTCGACGGCCGCCGCGGCCCCCAAGTTCCGTTCACCGACGTGTTCCTGCACGGGCTGGTTCGTGACGAGTTCGGCCGCAAGATGAGTAAGTCCAAGGGCAACGTCATCGACCCGCTGGAGTGGATGGACACGTTCGGTGCCGATGCGTTGCGGTTCACGCTGGCCCGTGGAGCCAGCCCCGGTGGCGACTTGGCGATCGGCGAGGACGCCGTCCGCGCGTCGCGCAACTTCACCACCAAGCTGTTCAACGCGACGCGCTACGCACTGCTCAACGGCGCCGTGCTGGCGCCCTTGCCGGCGCCGGCCGAGCTGACCGACGCCGACCGCTGGATCCTGGGCCGACTGGAAGAGGTTCTCGCCGAAGTGGATTCGGCCTTCGGCAGCTACGAGTTCAGCCGCGCCTGCGAAGCGTTGTATCACTTCGCCTGGGACGAGTTCTGCGACTGGTATGTCGAACTGGCAAAAACCCAACTGGCCGAAGGACTCTCGCATACCACAGCGGTACTGGCAGCGGCGTTGGACACGCTGCTTCGGCTGCTGCACCCGGTGATCCCGTTCATCACCGAGGCGCTCTGGCAGGCTTTGACCCGGGAAGAGTCACTGGTGGTCGCCGACTGGCCGCAGCCCTCCGGGATCGCTCTGGATCCCGTTGCTGCGCAGCGCATCAGCGATATGCAAAAGCTGGTGACCGAGATCCGGCGATTCCGCAGCGATCAGGGCCTGGCCGACCGGCAAAAGGTGCCGGCCCGGCTGGCCGGTATCGACGAGTCGGACCTGAACACTCAGGTTGCCGCCGTGACATCGCTGGCATGGCTCACCGCTGCGGGTCCGGATTTCCGCCCGTCGGTGTCATTGGAGGTTCGGCTGAGCCGGGCAAGGGTCGTCGTCGAACTCGACACCTCCGGCACGATCGACGTGGCCGCGGAGCACCGCCGGCTGGAAAAGGAATTGGCTGCGGCGCAAAAAGAGCTGGCAGCAACCGGCGCCAAATTGGCGAACGCGGAATTCTTGGCCAAGGCGCCCGAAGCTGTTGTCGACAAGATCCGCGACCGTCAGCGGCTGGCGCAAGAGGAAACCGACCGCATCACGGCCAGGCTGGCTGCGCTGCAATGAGTTTCGAGTCGACAGACCGGCCATCCGGCGCCATCGCTCCCACGCCGGACGAGATCGCTTCGCTGCTGCAGGTCGAGCACCTGTTGGACCAGCGCTGGCCGGAGACTCGCATCGAGCCGAGCCTGACAAGGATCAGCGCGCTGCTGGACCTGCTGGGTTCGCCGCAACTCAGCTATCCCTCGATCCACATCGCCGGCACCAACGGCAAGACGTCGGTGGCGCGGATGGTCGACGCATTGGTCACCGCGTTGCAGCAACGCACCGGCCGCACCACCAGCCCGCACCTGCAGTCGGTGGTGGAACGGATCTCGATCGACGGAAAGCCGATCAGCCCGGCGCAGTACGTGGCGACGTACCGGGAAATCGAGCCGTTCGTGCAGATCATCGATGAGCAGTCGCAGGGTGGTTTCTTAGGGGAAGAGGGCCCGCGCCTGAGCAAGTTCGAGGTGCTCACCGCGATGGCGTTCGCCGCGTTCGCCGACGCGCCCGTCGACGTCGCGGTGATCGAGGTGGGTATGGGTGGACGATGGGACGCCACCAACGTGATCAATGCGCCGGTGGCGGTGATCACCCCGATCAGCAAGGACCATGTCGACTACCTCGGGAACGACATCGCCGGGATCGCAGGCGAGAAGGCGGGGATTATTCGTCGAGCCGCCGAGGGCTTGCCGGACACGGTCGCGGTCATCGCGCGTCAGCGCCCGGAGGCCATGGAGGTGCTGCTGGGCCAGGCGGTCGGCGCCGACGCCGCGGTCGCCCGGGAGGATTCGGAGTTCGCCGTGTTGGGCCGGCAGGTCGCCGTCGGCGGTCAGGTGCTGCAACTGCAAGGCCTGGGCGGGGTGTACTCCGACATCTACCTGCCGCTGCACGGTGAACACCAGGCACACAACGCGGTGGTGGCGCTGGCCGCCGTCGAGGCCTTCTTCGGCGCGGGTGCCCAGCGTCAGCTCGATGTCGAGGCGGTTCGGGCGGGATTCGCCGCGGTCACCAGCCCCGGCCGACTGGAACGGATGCGCAGCGCACCGACGGTGTTCATCGACGCCGCCCACAATCCGGCCGGGGCGGCTGCGTTGGCCCAGACCCTAGCCGGCGAATTCGACTTCCGGACGTTGGTCGGGGTGATCAGTGTGCTGGCCGACAAGGACGTCGACGGCATTCTGCAAGCGGTGGAGCCGGTGTTCGACTCGGTCGTGGTGACCCACAACGGGTCGCCGCGCGCACTGGATGTCGAGTCGCTGGCCGCGGCCGCCCGGGAGCGGTTCGGACCCGATCGAGTGCTGTCCGCCGCGAACCTGAGCGATGCCATCGACACGGCAACCGCGCTGGTCGACGAGGCGGCCGCTCAAAAAGGGGCCGAAGGGGGCTCGTTCTCCGGCTCCGGAATCGTCGTCACCGGATCGGTCGTCACCGCCGGGGCGGCCCGCACGCTATTCGGACGTGACCCGCAATGACCGGCCAGCCGCAAGAGCCGGCCGACACCGGTGATCCGACACCGCGGGCCGACCCGTGGAAGAGCTTCGGTGCGGTCATGGCCGCCACACTGCTTCTCGAGGCGATCGTGGTGCTGCTGGCCATACCGGTGGTGGGTGCGGTGGGCGGCGGGCTGAGTCCGGCATCGCTGGGGTACCTGATCGGGCTGGCCGCGGCATTGATCCTGCTTGCCGGGCTGCAGCGCAGACCGTGGGCGATCTGGGTGAACCTCGGCGTGCAACTGGTGCTGCTTGCCGGGTTCGCCGTGTACCCCGGCGTCGGCTTCATCGGCGTGCTGTTCACCGGGGTATGGGTGCTGATCGCGTACTTCCGGGCCGAGGTCCGGCGCCGGGAGCGAGGGGGAGCGTCGCCGCCAGGCTGAGCCGGACCTGCCGCGCGAGTTCAACGTTGGCCATCTACTCTTAGCCACCGTGACTGAACGGACCCTCGTGCTGATCAAGCCAGACGGTGTGCAACGCGGACTGATCGGCGAGATCATCGGCCGCATCGAGCGCAAAGGCCTGACCATCGCGGCGCTGGAGCTCAGGACCGTCAGCGACGAGCTGGCCGGCCGTCATTACGCCGAGCACGAAGGCAAGCCGTTCTTCGGGTCGTTGCTCGAGTTCATCACGTCGGGGCCGGTGGTGGCGGCCGTCGCGGAGGGGCCGCGAGCGGTCGCGGCGTTTCGCCAGCTCGCCGGCGGCACCGACCCGGTGGACAAGGCCACGCCCGGCACCATCCGCGGCGACTTCGGCTTGCAAACCCAGTTCAACCTGGTGCACGGCTCCGATTCGGCCGAGTCGGCGCAGCGCGAGATCGCGCTCTGGTTTCCCGGCGCCTAGCGCCGGGACACGTGCTTGCGAGCCGGGTTCACCGGTGTACGGCTCAGACGAGGGTGATCTGGCCCAGTGATATGGGATACTGACTGCGGGTGAACGTCGCCGGACCGGCGTCGAACACCCGAATGAAGACTTCGGCAAGCGCGACCATCGCCATCCGATGGGGCGCGGCGTGTCAAGCCGTCATTCAGCATGGCGCCGAGTGTGCTCGCCCCGAGCGGCTCGGAGCAAGACCATCACAAGCCCGGGAGAAGTGACCCGGGCACATAGCGGAGCCCTCGCGTGGCCGCGTCGAAACGACGCGCCCGGGGGCTTGAGGAGAATACGTGGTAGACGGTGCCCCATCTTCAGACCCACAAGAGCCGACACAGCGTGAGGAACTGCCGGACCGCCTGAGAGTCCATTCGCTGGCACGAACGCTGGGGACCAGCAGCAGGCGGGTGCTCGATGCCCTCAACGCGCTGGACGGTCGAATCCGCAGCGCACATTCCAGCGTGGACCGGGTCGACGCGGTCCGGGTACGCGACCTGCTGGCCGAAACGCCCGCCGAAGAACCCGCCAACGAAGCCAACCAAGCCAAACCCGAAGAAAACGCTGAACGCGGTGTCGCCGCGGCGGCTGTTGCACCGGACGAAGCTGAGGCGCCCCCGGAACCCGAATCCCGGTTGCTGCTGGAAACGCAGCAAACGGTGCAGGTCGTCGAGACGTGGGTGGAGCGGCCACATTACCTGCCGCTGTTCGTCGCGCCGCAGCCGATTCCCGAGGCGATCGATGTGGACGACGGCACCGATGACGAGGCGGCCGACGATTCTGACGATGACGACGAACAGGAGCAGATCGACCGGCCGAGCGGTCGGCGGCGTCGGCGTGGCCGTCGGGGCCGTGGTCGGGGACGCGGTGAACAGGGCGGATCCGACGGCCCCGGCGAAGATGACGGCGACGAAGCCGACCGGAAGGCGGTTGGCGACTCTGCCCGTTCCGACGACTCGGAAAGTGACGATTCAGCGGACTCCGATGACACCGACACCGAAACCGACGCCGGCGACGATGACAACGGTTCGGCAGAGGGCGCCAGCCGTCGCCGCCGGCGCCGCAGACGGCGCAAGTCGGGTTCCGGAGAGGACGGCGACGAGGGCCCGGCGCCCGACGATCCGCCCAACACCGTCGTGCACGAACGCGCGCCCCGCAACGGAGGCTCCGGGGACGACGAGTCCGGCGCCAACGAGATCAAGGGCATCGACGGCTCGACCCGGCTGGAAGCCAAACGGCAACGCCGCCGGGACGGCCGCGACGCCGGGCGGCGCCGCCCACCGGTACTGACCGAAGCCGAATTCCTGGCCAGACGCGAGGCCGTCGAGCGAGTCATGGTGGTGCGTGACCGGGTCCGCACCGAGCCGCCGCACCCGGGCACGCGCTACACCCAGATCGCGGTGCTGGAAGACGGCATCGTCGTCGAACACTTCGTGACTTCCGCGGCTTCGGCTTCCCTGGTGGGCAACATCTACCTGGGCATCGTGCAGAACGTGCTGCCGTCGATGGAGGCGGCCTTCGTTGACATCGGTCGCGGCCGCAACGGTGTGCTCTACGCCGGTGAAGTCAACTGGGACGCAGCCGGACTCGGCGGGGCCGACCGCAAGATCGAACAGGCCCTCAAACCCGGCGACTACGTCGTCGTCCAGGTCAGCAAGGACCCGGTCGGTCACAAGGGCGCACGGCTGACCACGCAGGTGTCGCTGGCCGGCCGCTATCTGGTCTACGTGCCGGGCGCGTCGTCGACCGGGATCAGCCGCAAGCTGCCCGACACCGAACGCCAACGGCTCAAGGAGATCTTGCGCGAGGTGGTGCCGTCCGACGCGGGAGTGATCATCCGCACCGCGTCCGAGGGGGTCAAAGAGGGCGACATCCGTGCCGACGTCACCCGGTTGCAGGAGCGCTGGCAACAGATCGAAGCCAAGGCAGCCGAGGTCAAACAGAAGGCGGCCGGCGCTGCGGTGGCGCTCTACGAAGAACCGGATGTGCTGGTCAAGGTCATCCGCGATTTATTCAACGAGGACTTCGCCGGACTCATCGTTTCCGGCGACGAGGCATGGACCACGATCAACGACTACGTGAATTCCGTTGCGCCCGATCTGGTTTCGAAATTGACCAAGTACGAGCCGGCCGAGCTTGCTGAGGGTCAGACGCGCCCCGATGTCTTTGCGGTGCATCGTATCGACGAGCAGCTGACCAAGGCGATGGACCGCAAGGTGTGGCTGCCGTCGGGCGGGACATTGGTGATCGACCGGACCGAGGCCATGACGGTGATCGACGTCAATACCGGCAAATTCACCGGCTCCGGGGGCAATCTCGAGCAGACCGTCACCAAGAACAACCTGGAGGCGGCCGAGGAGATCGTTCGTCAGCTGCGGCTGCGTGACATCGGCGGCATCGTGGTCATCGACTTCATCGACATGGTGCTGGAATCCAACCGCGATCTGGTGCTGCGCCGGCTGACCGAGGCGCTGGCCCGCGATCGCACCCGTCACCAGGTGTCCGAGGTGACCTCGCTGGGCTTGGTCCAGTTGACCCGCAAACGCTTGGGAACCGGCCTGATCGAGGCCTTCTCGTCGTCGTGTCCCCAGTGCAGCGGGCGTGGGATCCTGCTGCACGCCGATCCGGTGGATGCGGCGCCGGCGACCGGGCGAAAATCGGAATCCGGAGGCCGGCGAAACAGGCGCTCGAAGAAGAGCCGCGCCGAAGAGCCCAGTGAGAAAGGGATCGTGGCCAAGGTCCCCGCTCACGCCCCCGGCGAGCATCCGATGTTCAAAGCGATGGCAGCCGGCTCGTCCCTGGGGCCGGGCCGTGGGGACGGGGAACCCGAGGAGTCCGATGAGGAACTCGCGGCCGCGATCGACGAGGACACTGCGGTGGCGGTGTGCAATGACATAGATGACCTCGACGAAGACGCAGACAACACCGGCGAGCCCGAGGACATCGAAGACTTCGAGGACACCGACGAGGACGAAGAACTCGACGACGAGGAGCTCGATGACGACGAGCTCGACGACGACGACCTCGATGATGACGACCTCGATGACGAGCTCGACGTCGATGATTCCGACACCGACGACGAGGACACCGACCCCGAACCCGCCGACAGTCCCGACGGCCCGCCCGGACCCGTCGAGGCGGTCTCGTTGCCGGAACGTCCGCGGCGGCGACGGGCGGCGGGTAGGCCGGCCGGCCCGCCGATCCATGTGGACTGACCGCCACGAACGCTGCGCCGGTTTGACCCTGTAGCCGCTGGTCACGTAACCTGGGTCAGTTGTCGCCAGGCTGCCAGCCTACGACGGCGATCCGGTCCAATCGCGCCTGCGGTGGCGCTGTGTGCCGAATCGCGAACCAGACCCGCACGCATAACCCACCGGGTGACGCGTGCCCGCAACAGTAAGCACGACAACGAGCAGAGGTGCACCCACGATGGCGACCTACGCAATCGTCAAGACCGGCGGCAAACAATACAAGGTTGCCGTCGGGGACGTGGTCAAGGTCGAAAAGCTCGAATCCGACCCCGGCGCGAAGGTGTCGCTGCCGGTCGCCTTGGTCGTCGACGGTGCCACCGTCACCACCGATGCCAACGCCCTGGCCAAGGTCGCGGTGACCGGCGAGGTCCTCGAGCACGTCAAGGGTCCCAAGATCCGGATCCACAAGTTCAAGAACAAGACCGGCTACCACAAGCGGCAGGGCCACCGTCAGCAGCTGACGGTCCTGAAAGTCACCGGCATCAAATAGCGGAGGCGACAAAATGGCACACAAGAAGGGCGCTTCCAGCTCGCGCAACGGTCGGGACTCGGCCGCGCAGCGGCTGGGTGTCAAGCGGTTTGGCGGCCAGGTCGTCAAGGCCGGCGAGATCCTGATTCGTCAGCGTGGCACCAAATTCCATCCCGGCATCAACGTCGGCCGTGGCGGGGATGACACGTTATTCGCCAAGGCGGGCGGCGCGGTCGAGTTCGGCATCAAGCGTGGACGCAAGACCGTCAACATCGTGCCGCAGCCCTAAGCGCTTCGCGAGCGTAACGACGGGGCGGTGTCGCGGGCCTTGTTTCGCCCTGACGTCACATTCGGAGGGTTGGTAAACCGATGCCCCGGTTCGTGGATCGGGTGGTCGTTCACGTGCGGGCGGGCTCGGGTGGTAACGGCTGTGCTTCGGTTCATCGAGAGAAATTCAAGCCGCTGGGCGGTCCCGACGGCGGCAACGGCGGTCGCGGCGGCAGCATCGTCTTTGTGGTAGATCCGCAGGTGCACACCCTGCTCGACTTCCATTTCCATCCCCACATCACCGCGCCGTCGGGCAAACCGGGGATGGGCAGCAACCGCGACGGCGCCGCGGGCGCCGATCTGGAGGTCAAGGTGCCCGACGGCACCGTCGTGCTGGACGAAACCGGGCGGTTGCTGGCCGATCTGGTCGGCGCCGGCACCCGCTTTGCGGCCGCCGCCGGTGGCCGCGGCGGATTGGGCAACGCCGCGCTGGCCTCGCGGGCCCGCAAAGCTCCCGGATTCGCGCTGCTCGGCGAACCCGGACAGTCGCGCGATCTCACCCTGGAACTCAAGACCGTCGCCGACGTCGGGCTGATCGGATTCCCGTCGGCCGGAAAGTCGTCGCTGGTGTCGGTCATTTCGGCGGCCAAACCCAAGATCGCCGACTACCCGTTTACCACCCTGGTGCCCAATCTCGGCGTGGTCTCGGCGGGCGAACACACATACACCGTCGCCGACGTGCCCGGCTTGATCCCGGGCGCTGCCCAGGGCCGCGGCCTGGGCCTGGACTTCCTGCGGCACATCGAGCGCTGCGCGGTGCTGGTGCATGTCGTGGACTGCGCGACCAACGAGCCGGGCCGCGACCCGATCTCCGACATCGATGCGCTGGAAGCCGAACTCGCGGCCTACACACCCACGCTGAGAGGCGACGCGGTGCTCGACGATCTCACCGAGCGGCCCCGGGCGGTGGTGCTCAACAAGATCGACGTCCCCGAGGCCCGGGAACTCGCCGAGTTCGTTCGCGACGAGATCGCCCAGCGCGGCTGGCCGGTGTTCCTGGTGTCCACAGTCACCCGGGAGAACCTGCAGCCGTTGATCTTCGGGCTGTGGCAAATGGTTGTGCAATACCACGCCGCACAGCCTCAGATGGTGCCGCGACGGCCGGTCATTCGCCCGGTGCCCATCGACGACAGTGGTTTTGACGTGCAGCCCGACGGCCGCGGCGGCTTCGTGGTGACCGGTGCCCGGCCCGAGCGCTGGATCGGCCAGACCGACTTTGACAACGACGAGGCGGTCGGCTATCTCGCGGACCGCCTGGCGCGCCTGGGTGTCGAGGACGAGCTGCTGCGGCTGGGCGCCCAGCCCGGGTGCGCGGTGACGATCGGTGACATGACGTTCGACTGGGAGCCGCAAACTCCCGCGGGCGGTCACGTCGCGATGTCGGGCCGGGGCACCGATGCGCGTCTGGAGCGCAGCGAGCGGGTCGGCGCCGCCGAACGAAAGGCGGCCCGCCGGCAGCGACGCGAACGCGGTGAGAGCTGATGGCCAGTCCGCACCGGGAAGTCATCCGGACCGCGCGCAGCCTCGTCGTCAAGGTCGGGACGACGGCCCTGACCACGCCGTCGGGGATGTTCGACGCCGGCCGGCTGGCCGAGCTCGCCGACGCTATCGAGGCACGGATGAAGGCGGGCACCGACGTCGTTATCGTGTCCTCGGGCGCGATCGCCGCCGGCCTGGAGCCGCTCGGATTATCGCGTCGGCCAAGAGATCTGGCGACCAAACAGGCCGCCGCCAGCGTCGGGCAGGTGGCGCTGGTGAACTCGTGGAGCACCGCGTTCGCCCGGTACGGCCGCACGGTGGGGCAGGTGCTGTTGACCGCCCACGACATCTCGATGCGGGTCCAGCACACCAACGCCCAGCGCACCCTGGACCGGCTGCGGGCGCTGCACGCGGTGGCGATTGTCAACGAGAACGACACGGTGGCCACCAACGAGATCCGCTTCGGTGACAACGATCGGCTGTCGGCGCTGGTGGCTCACCTGGTGGGCGCCGAGGCGCTGGTGCTGCTGTCCGACATCGACGGGCTTTACGATGCCGATCCCCGAAAACACAAGGGCGCGAGGTTTATTCCGGAGGTGTCCGGTCTGGTCGATCTGGACGGCGTCGTGGCAGGGCGCAGCAGTCACCTGGGTACCGGCGGAATGGCGTCCAAGGTGTCGTCGGCGTTGCTGGCCGCGGACGCGGGGGTGCCGGTGCTGCTGGCTCCCGCGGCCGACGCGGCGACGGCGCTCACCGATGCGTCGGTGGGTACGGTGTTCGCACCGCGGCCCGGGCGCATGTCGGCGCGCCGGTTCTGGGTACGGTATGCCGCCGAGGCCGCGGGCAGGCTGACGCTCGACGCGGGTGCCGTGCATGCGGTCGTGCGGCAACGCCGGTCGCTGCTGCCGGCGGGCATCACCGCGGTATCGGGCAAGTTTTTCGCCGGCGACGTCGTCGAACTTCGTGGACCCGACGCGACCACCGTGGCCCGCGGTGTGGTTGCCTACGACGCGGCCGAGCTGGCCGCGATGATGGGCAGGTCCACCTCGGAGCTGCCCGGTGAACTACGTCGGCCCGCGGTGCATGCCGACGACCTGGTGCCCGAGTAATCTCAGCTTGCCTCACGATGCCGAAGCGGCTTCCAGATACAGTGCGCCCCAAACTATTTCGGTCAGCGTGGTGGCCAGCTCGGCGTCGAACTCCGGTGGTTTCGCCGGCAGGCTCTGTTGACAGACCCGCTCGACCATCCAGGTCAGCGCATCGGCGGTGGTGGCCGCGGGCAGTTCGGCACGAATGGAGCCGTCGGCCTGGCCGTCCTCGATGACACGGGCCAGGCGCTCGGAGATGGCGGTCAGCAGATCGCGATAGGTTTGTGCCGCCATCGGGTCGTAGCCGGCCATCTCGCTGAGCGCCACAAGCAGTGGTTGATGACGCCGAAAGCTGGAGATGATGCCCGCCATGGCGGCGCGGACATCCTCGGGATTGTGTCGCCAGGCCACATCCCACCACTGTGCGGCGCGGTGCGCCAGGTCGTCGAAAACCTGGCCGGCCAACCGGCGCAGCAGGTGGCCTTTGTCCTCGAAATAGATGTAGAAGCTGGCGCGGGAGATGCCTGCCGCGGTCGCCAGCCGATCCACGCTGAGCTCGGTGAAGCTCGCGCCCTCGTTCATCAGCTGTTCGGTGGCGTCCAGCAGCCGGCGCTCCAGCTGCTCTCGGCGGTGCCGGCGGGTGGCCTGGGTGTTGCGAGTAACCGATGGCATGTCTCGTTCTGCGCCTCCCTTCGGCTTCGGGCGAGCATAACCGTGAATTCGACATCTTGACTAGACACTATGTCTAAACCTATGGTCATGGTCGTGGCTGCCGGTACCCGTGCCTACGACGCAATCGACCTGTCCTCGCGTAAGTTCTGGGCCTTGACCGCGGCCGAGCGGGAACGCTCGTTTGCGGTGCTGCGCGCCGAGCGTTCGGTGAGCTGGCACCGACCGGTCGAGGACGCGCTGCTCCAGGATCCCGACGACCCTGGTTTCTGGGCGGTCACCCGGCGCTCCGACATCGTCACGGTCAGTCGCACCAACGAGGTGTTCCTGTCCGGCAAGGGCGTGCTCTTCGAAAACGTGCCCGTCGAACTGCTGGAAGGATCGCAGTCGTTCCTGGCGATGGACCCGCCGCGACACACCAAGCTGCGCAAGCTGGTCAGTGCGGCGTTCACGCCGCGGCAGGTGCGCCGCATCGAGGACTCGATCAAGACCAACGCCAAGGTCATCGTCGAAGAGCTGCGGGCGGCCGGCAGCGGTGTCGATTTCGTCGAGCACTGCGCAAAGGAACTGCCGATGCGGACCTTGTCGGACATGGTCGGGATTCCCGAATCGGAACGTGAGCGGGTAGCGCATGCCGCCGACGCGTTGGTCTCCTGGGCCGACTCGGTCTACCTCGGCGGGCGCAACCCGCTGCACGTCCTGTTCGAGAATCAGGCCTATTTGCATCAGCTTGCCGCCGAGCTGGCTGCCGAACGGCGCGACCACCCCGGCGATGACCTCTTCAGCGGCCTGGTGAACGCCGAAGTGGACGGCGACCGGCTCTCCGATGCCGATGTGGCCGCGTTCTTCGTGTTGCTTGCGGTGGCCGGCAATGACACCACTCGCCAAGCCACCAGTCACACCCTGCGCGCGCTCACCGATTCTCCCGCCCAGAAGGCTTGGCTGGTCGCGGATTTCGACAATCGGATCGGCACCGCGGTCGAGGAGTTCATCCGGTGGGCCACCCCGGTGATGACGTTTCGACGCACGGCCGCAACAGATTTCGAGCTGACCGGCCAGACCATCCGGGCCGGCGAGAAGGTGGTGATGTTCTATGCGTCCGGCAACCGGGACGAGGACGCCTTCGACCATCCCGACCGCTTCGACTTGAGCCGCAGTCCCAACCCGCACGTCGGGTTCGGCGGCGGTGGAGTGCACTTTTGCCTGGGCGCTCATGTGGCCCGGGCGCAGCTGCGCGCCATCTTCGGCGAGCTGCTGCGACAGTTACCGGACATCCAGGCCGGCGATCCGGCCTACGTGCCAGGCAACTTCGTGCACGCTATTCGCAGCATGCCGTGCACGTTCTAATGGGCCGCTCTACTGGGCCACTCTAATGGGCCGCGAGCTCGCCAGCTCGGCGGCCAGCCGCGTCAACGTCTCCGAGCATCCGCCGTCGATCTTCACCGCGGCCAAGCCGTCGCCGCGGGTGGGTCCCCGGTTGACGATCGCGATCGGGATCGCCAGGGCGGCGGCGCGGCGCACGAATCGGTAGCCGGAGAACACCGTCAGCGACGAGCCGGCCACCAGCAGCGCCTGGGCCCCTTCGACCAGTGAATACGCCTGGGCCACACGGTCTTTAGGGACGTTTTCGCCGAAGTAGACGATGTCGGGCTTGAGTATGCCGCCGCAGCACGGACAGTCGAGGTAGCGAAACGATGCGGTGTCGGCCGCCGAGGCGATGACGGCGTCCGCGTCGGGAGCCACCGCCAAACCGCCGACCGCCGCGGCTCGCTCGATGTATCCGGGGTTGAGCTCCTCCAGCTGTGCGGCCAGCGCGGCGCGCCTGGTGGCGTGGCCACAACTCAGGCACCTCACCTGCGCGTAGGTGCCGTGCAGGTTGACCACGTTGCGGCTGCCGGCCTTGGTGTGCAGCAGATCGACGTTCTGGGTGATCACGCCGGTCACCACCCCGGCCCGCTCCAACGCGGCCAGCGCCCGATGTCCGGCATTGGGCACGGTGTCGTCCATGTGCCGCCAGCCGCAATGATTGCGCGCCCAGTATCGCCGGCGAAACACCGGATCCGAGGTGAACTGGCCGATGGTCGTGGGATTGCTCGGCGGTGAGTCAGGTCCCCGGTAATCGGGTATGCCCGAGTCGGTAGAAATTCCCGCACCCGTGAGCACCGCCACCCGGCGGCCGGCCAGCAGCGCGACGAGTTCGGGGGAGTCCACCCAACCGAGCCTAGGCATCCGCCGACACCCCGTCACCCGCTCTCGATCGTGATACCGCGACAATGGAGGGCAATGAGCTTCTATTCCGCATACCGGCACGGGTTCGTGCGCGTCGCCGCGTGCACGCACCACACCACGATCGGCGACCCCGCGGCCAATGCCGCCTCGGTACTGGGCCTGGCGCGGCAGTGTCACGACGACGGCGTCGCGCTGGCGGTGTTTTCCGAGTTGACGTTGTCGGGGTACTCGATCGAGGACATCCTGCTGCAGGACGCCCTGCTCGACGCCGTTGAGGACGCACTGCTGGACGTGGTGGCCCAGTCCGCCGACCTGCTGCCGGTCCTGGTGGTCGGCGCGCCGCTGCGGTATCGGCACCGCATCTACAACACAGCGGTCGTCATTCATTGCGGCACCGTGCTGGGTGTGGTCCCGAAGTCCTATCTGCCCACCTACCGGGAGTTCTACGAGAGCCGGCAGGTCGCGGCCGGCGACGACGAGCGTGGCAGCCTGCGGATCGGAGGATCGGACGTGCCGTTTGGCCCCGATCTGCTCTTCGCCGCGTTGGACCTGCCCGGCTTTGTCCTGCACGTCGAGATCTGCGAGGACATGTTCGTCCCGGTCCCGCCGAGCGCCGAGGCGGCGCTGGCCGGAGCGACCGTGTTGGCCAACCTGTCCGGCAGCCCGATCACCATCGGGCGCGCCGAGGACCGCTGCTTGCTGGCCCGCTCGGCGTCGGCGCGATGCCTGGCCGCCTACGTCTACGCCGCCGCCGGAGAAGGGGAGTCGACGACGGACCTGGCGTGGGACGGCCAGACGATGATCTGGGAGAACGGGGTGTTGCTGGCGCAATCCGAGCGCTTCCCGAAGGGGGAGCGCCGCTCGGTGGCCGACGTCGACACCGAGCTGCTCCGATCGGAGCGGTTGCGGATGGGCACTTTCGACGACAACCGGCGTCACCACCGGGCAGCAGTGGAATCGTTCCGGCGCATCGAGTTCCGGGTCGATCCGCCTACCGGCGACATCGGGTTGCGGCGAATCGTGGAACGGTTCCCGTTCGTGCCCGCCGACCCACAACGGCTGCAACAGGATTGCTACGAGGCCTACAACATCCAGGTGTCCGGCCTCGAGCAGCGGCTGCGGGCGCTGAACTACCCGAAGGTGGTCATCGGCGTCTCGGGCGGTCTGGATTCTACGCACGCGCTGATCGTCGCCGCCCGTGCCATGGACCGCGAAGGCCGGTCGCGCAGCGACATTCTGGCGTTCACCCTGCCCGGCTTCGCCACCGGTGATCGCACCAAGAGCAACGCGGTCAAGCTGGCGCGGGCGCTGGGCGCCACCTTCGAGGAAATCGATATCCGCGACACCGCCGCGCTGATGCTCAACGAAATGGGCCATCCGTTCGCGCGCGGTGAGAAGGTCTACGACGTCACCTTCGAGAACGTGCAGGCCGGCCTGCGCACCGATTACCTGTTCCGCATCGCGAACCAGCGCGGCGGAATCGTGCTGGGCACCGGGGACCTGTCCGAGCTGGGCCTGGGCTGGTCGACATACGGTGTCGGCGACCAGATGTCGCACTACAACGTCAATGCCGGGGTGCCCAAGACGCTGATCCAGCACCTGATCCGCTGGGTCATCTCCTCGGGCGAATTCGACGAGCAGGTGTGCGAGGTGCTGCAGTCGGTGCTCGACACCGAGATCACCCCTGAGCTGGTTCCCAGCGGCGAAGAGGAGGAACTGCAGAGCAGCGAGGCGAAGGTGGGGCCCTTTGCGTTGCAGGACTTCTCGCTGTTCCAGGTGCTGCGCTTCGGGTTCCGGCCGTCGAAGATCGCGTTCCTGGCCTGGCATGCATGGAGTGACTCCGAGCGCGGCACGTGGCCGCCCGGCTTCCCGCACGGCAAGCGGCCGTCCTACACGCTGTCCGAGATCCGGCACTGGTTACAGGTTTTCGTCGAACGGTTTTATTCGTTCAGCCAGTTCAAACGTTCGGCATTGCCCAACGGGCCCAAGGTGTCGCACGGGGGCGCATTGTCACCGCGTGGGGATTGGCGCGCCCCGTCGGACATGCCGGCGCGAACCTGGCTCGACCAGATCGAACAGGAAGTGCCGCATGACTGAACGCTATTTAGAGGTGTTTCGGTAACAGGGGTGAATCGCCGCGTGGGATCTGTGGCGGGAAGTCTGTGAACGGCGGTCGGAGACGGGCTACGGAAGTACCTGCGCCGGCCGGACTTTCAAGGTTTCAGGGGCCGGTGGATGGCCGCAGCCGACATGTTTGTGCCCGCGGCAAGCGTCAGATCGACGCTATGGCCAAGCTGGGCGTGGACGATGCCGCGGGAGCGACGGGGGTGGAGCAGACGGTCCCGGCGCGGCGCGCGGTCGAACACGACGACGCGGCGATCCCCTGCGTCAAATAGGTACTGGCCGCGGATCAAAGGCTCCAGGCGCCGCAGCGCCTGGAGCATCGTGAGACGAAAGCGGATTTCCCTGCTCCCACCGGTGAGAGGGACGGCGCCCAAAGCCCACAACCCCGGTGCCGAACCACCGGCCAGACGCCAGCGAAGTGAGTGCGCAGGGATCGAAAGCCAGCGACAGCGACCGTTGACCGGCTACGACCTGTGTTTTGCCTTCCTCGCCAGCGCGGGCCTTTCTCGATAACCATGAATCATCCAGATACCGGAACATCTTTGATTTGATCTAAATCCCTTGTGTCACTGTGGTTTCTGTGGTCACATGACGGCGATTCTTGTCGGTGGGTGTTCGTAAGATTTCAGGCATGGGTTCGGGTAGTCGTGAAGACATCATTGAGGTCTTCGACACGCT
>NZ_UPHQ01000038.1 GCF_900566055.1 Mycobacterium innocens | reverse complement strand
GGCCCTACCCGCCACCCACCCACCTGGGGCCGTACCTAGCGCCGGACGCGGCGCCGCCGCGCCCGCCCAGTCACCCGCCCGCTCTGCCGCGCGACCCGTCGAACCTGGCGACGAAGGTGATCCGTTCCCTGTGGCCCGAGTCCGGCCGAAACCGCCGGCTGGCTGGTGCAGTGACCATTGGCCGAGCGCAGGACAACGACATCGTCGTCCCCGACGTCTTGGCGTCGCGACGGCATGCCTTCCTGGTCCAGACGGCGCTCGGCACCGAAATCCGCGACGCCCGCAGCGTCAACGGAACGTACGTCAACGGGGTGCGGATCGGGTCGGCGGTGCTCAGCGAAGGCGACGTGGTCACCATCGGCAATGTCGACATGGTGTTCTGCGCCGGCACGCTGACCCGCCAGGCAGCTGCCGGGACTCCAGCCGGCGGCCTGGAGGTCAACCGGGTGCAGTTCGAGATCGACGGCAAGCAGCTGCTCGACAACATCTCGCTGACCGCCCGCCCGGGCACCCTGACCGCCATCATCGGCGGATCGGGAGCGGGCAAGACCACACTGGCCCGGCTCATCGCCGGCTACACCCGCCCCAGCTCCGGCTCGATCACCTTCGAGGGACACGACATCCACGCTGAATACGCGACCCTGCGCAGCAGGATCGGGATGGTTCCGCAAGACGACGTGGTGCACCGGCAGCTGACGGTGAACCAGGCGCTGGGGTATGCCGCCGAACTGCGCCTGCCACCGGACACCAGCAGCGCCGACCGGGCCAAGGTCGTCGCCCAGGTACTCGAGGAGCTCGAGCTGACCGAGCACGGCGATACCCGGGTGGACAAGTTGTCCGGAGGGCAACGCAAACGCGCGTCGGTGGCGCTGGAGCTGCTCACCGGGCCGTCGCTGCTGGTTCTCGACGAGCCGACCACCGGCCTGGACCCGGCGCTGGATTCCCAGGTGATGATGATGCTGCGCAAGCTCGCCGATGCCGGCCGGACGGTGGTGGTGGTCACCCACTCGGTGTCCTACCTCGACCTGTGCGACCAGTTGCTGTTGCTGGCGCCCGGCGGCAAGACGGCCTACTTCGGACCGCCCGACCAGGTGGGCTCGGTGATGGGCACCAGCAACTGGGCCCACATCTTCATCAAGGTGGGCGCCGATCCCGACGAGGCGAAGCGCCGGTTCCTGGCGCAGCGCGGGTCCGAGCCGAAGCTCTCGGCCCGGGCCGAGCCGGGGGACCTGGGCGAGCCGGTGCACGTCGACGTGTGGCGCCAGTTCTCGACGGTCGCGCGCCGGCAGGTCCGGCTGGTGGTCTCCGATCGGTGGTACACGGTGTTTCTGGCCGCACTGCCGTTCATGCTGGGACTGCTCACCTTGACCGTCCCGGGCCACAGCGGCTTCGGCGCGGCCGACCCGAACGGCAAGACACCCGCCGAGCCGGCGCAGATACTGGTCCTGCTGTGCGTCGGGGCCGTGTTCATGGGCACCGCACTGACCATCCGCGACTTGGTCGGCGAGCGGCCCATCTTCCACCGCGAGCAAGCCTTCGGCTTGTCCACACAGGCATACCTGCTGGCCAAGATCGCGGTGTTCTCCATGTTCGCGACCGCCCAGGCGGCGATCGTGACCAGCATCGCGGTGATCGGCAAGGGCGCACCGACCCGGGGAGCCGTGCTGCTGGGCAATCCGACGCTCGAGCTGTTCGTCGCCGTCGCCGCCACCTGCTTCGCCTCGGCAATCGTCGGCATGGGCATGTCCGCGCTGGCTCGCTCCAGCGACCAGATCCTGCCGCTGCTGGTGGTGGCGATCATGGCGCAGCTGGTGTTCTCCAGCGGCATCATTCCGGTCACCAACCGCGTGGTGCTCGACCAGCTGTCCTGGCTGACCCCGGCGCGGTGGGGCTTCGCGGCTTCGGCCTCGACGATCGACCTCAACACCGTGCAACCAAGCCCGTTCAGCCCGAAGGACAGCCACTGGCATCACACCACCGGAGCCTGGCTGCTCGACATGGCGATGCTGGGCCTGTTGTCGACGGTCTATGCCGGCTTCGTGCTATGGCGCATCAGGCTCAAACGCTGAGACCTCAAGCGTCCAGCCGCAAACCGTGTGCCAGCGCAAACGCCAGAGCTTGCGGAACGTCGATGCGCGCTCCCGTCAGCGACGCCGTTGTCCACAGCGACGGGTCCACGGTGGCCCCGCGCAGGTCGGCGCCGTCCAACCGGGCGCCGGTGGTGCGCGCGCCCCGCAGGTCGGCCCCGCGCAGCACGGCCTTGCGCAGGTCGGCCTCCACCAGGCTGCTCTCGCGCAGCCGGCAACCGCTCAGGTCGGCGCCGCGCAGGTCGTTACCCGCCAGCACCGCGAGGGTGAAATCGACCTCGTCGAACGTCAGCGGCCGCAGCCGGCAACCCACGAACACCGAGCCCAGCAGGCTGCATTGCTGGAAAGTGCTGTGCCACAGCGCTGTTCGCTCAAAAGTGCAGTTGCGAAACGCCGATCCGCGGTGCTGCGACTCGGCCAGGTTGACGCCGCTGAAGTCGCATCCGCTGAACACCACACGTTCGGTGCACAACCGGCTGAGGTCTTCGTCCCGGAAATCCCGGCCGTCGAATTCGCAGTCCACCCACTGCAACGCGGTCAGCTGCCCGTCAGGCCGGCCAGGGCGTATTGGCTGACCGCGATCAGCGCGTCGGTGGCAGACCTGCGGCTGCGGGCGTCGATGCTGATCACCGGGATGTGCACGGGCAGCGTCAGCGCCTGGCGCACCTCGGCGGCCGGATACCGTGGCGCGCCGTCGAATTCGTTGACCGCGACCAGGAACGGCAGGTTGCGGTGCTCGAAGAAGTCGACCGCGGCGAAGCAGTCCTCCAGGCGGCGGCAGTCGACCAGGATGATCGCGCCGATGGCGCCGCGCACCAGGTCGTCCCACATGAACCAGAATCGGCGCTGGCCCGGGGTGCCGAACAGGTAGAGCACCAGATCCTCGGCCAAAGTGATGCGGCCGAAGTCCATCGCCACCGTGGTGGTCTGCTTCTCCGGGGTGGCTTCGAGCATGTCGACGCCCACCGAGGCATCGGTGACCATCGCTTCGGTGCGCAACGGCATGATCTCCGACACCGCGCCGACGAACGTGGTCTTGCCGGCGCCGAAGCCGCCCGCGATCACGATCTTCGTGGAGGCATGGGCCGCGGTACCCCGCCCCGGGTGCACCTCAGAGTGCTTGGAGGCCACGCAGCGTCCTTCCTATGAGTTCGCGGCGCTCATCGCTGGTCGAGCGGTCGGTCATCGTCCGATGCACCCGAAGGTAGTCGGAGCTGACCAGATCACCCACCAGGACGCGCGCGACGCCGACCGGCAAATCCAGCCGGGCAGCGATTTCGGCCACCGACGGGCTCGACGGGCTGTCGGCGCATAACCGGATGATCTTGCCTCGCATATCGTGCGGCGGCCACCGGTGAGCCGAACCCGCCGGCAGCGCATGCACCGCAGCTTCCAGTGGCAAGTCGATGTCGGTGCCGGTGCGTCCGGCCGTCAGGGTGTACGGGCGGACCAGGTTAGCGCCCGGCCGGGCTAGCGGCGGCTCGCGTCTGTCCATTGCGGCTCGGGTTGGGCACGGCGGGAGGACTGCACGACGCTGCCGACCCGCTCGACCAGGATGGCCATCTCGTAGCCGATCTGCCCGATGTCGCATCCGGAGACCGCCAACGTCGCCAGGTGCGAGCCGTCGCCAACCCGCATCAGCAGCAGAAAGCCGTTCTGCATCTCGACCACCGACTGCAACACCTGACCACCCTCGAACAGCTGGGCGGCCCCGGTGGCCAGGCTGGCCAGGCCGGAAGCGACGGCCGCCAGCTGGTCGGCGCGTTCCCGGGGTAGATACTCGCTGGCGGCCAGCGGTAGACCGTCGACGGACACCAGCAGGGCATGCGCGACGCCGGGCACCTCGCGGGCGAACTTCGACACCAGCCAGTCCAGCGGGCTGTCCAACGAACGGGTGTTCATTGCTGATCGGCTTCCTGACTGGTCGTGCGGGCGTGCGCCCGGCCGGTGTGCACGCCACCGAAGTGGCTGCCGATGGAGGTTCGAACCGCATCGGGGTCACGCACCGCGGCCGGAGCCGGCGGTTGCCGGTCGGGATGCGGTCCGCCGCCGGGCTCGGGTTCGGCGGCGCCGGGGACCAGCCGGGCGCCGGGGGTGCGCACCGGCAGGCCGTGGTCGGTGCGCGATTCCACCGGCTGGTCCTGGGCCTGGGCCGCGGCCGACCAGCCGCGGTCCCACACCGACCGCCAATCCAGATCGGGGCTTGCGGCCAGCTCGCTCGGGTCACCCAGCATTTCCGACAGCATCCGCTGGTAGATCACGTCGTCATCAACGGGGCCGGCTGGAACCGACGGCTTGGGCGGCGGATCGGCGGGCCGCGCACCGGCGGCAGTGGAGCGCTGTGCGAAAAACGCGGAGGTATCCGACGCAGTGGCCTGCTTCGGGGGCGGTGTCTGAGCCGGGGTCCGCTGGGCGTCGCGTTGGGCGTCGCGCCGGGCGTCGTGCCGGGTCTCCCACCAGGGCGTTTTCAGTTCGCGCCGGGCCGGTGGCTGCTGCCCGGCGGGCTGGGCGGGAATGTCGGTGATGCCGCTGGAGCCCGGGTTGCGGCGCGCCAGCAAGGTCACCGGCGGCACCGGCTTATCGGCACCGTTTTGGTACGACGACGTCGCGGCTGCCGGGTCCGGTGCCGGTTCGGGGGTGGGCGGCTTGATGACGAACGGCCGCGGCGTGGGCGCGGGCGCACCGGCCGGGCCCGCCGCCGATTCGCCGGCCAGCACGGCAACGGGCAGGTAGACCTCGGCGGTGGTGCCATTACCGGCTTCACCGGTCGACGGGCCGCGCAACCCCACCCGGATGCCATGGCGGGCCGCCAGCCGGCCGACCACGAAAAGACCCATGTGGCGCGCATTGTCGGGGGTCACCTCGCCGCCGGACTGCAGCCGCATGTTGGCGATGCGCCGATCGGAGTCGGTCATGCCCAGGCCGCAGTCGGCGATGCGCAGCAGCACCCCACCCGCGCTGCCGCGCACCGCCGACACCCGAACCGTCGTGGTGGGCGGCGAATAGCTCAGCGCGTTGTCGATCAGCTCGGCGAGCAGGTGGATGACGCTGCCGGCGGCCGCGCCGATCACCGTGCAGTCGGCCACGCCGCCGACGGCGACGCGGCGATAATCCTCGACTTCCGAGACGGCGGCGCTGACCACCGTCGGCAACGGAACCGGCTCGCGCCGCTCCCGGGAAATCTCCGCACCCGCCAGAACCAGCAGGTTGGCGCTGCTGCGGCGCAGCCGCGCGGCCAGGTGATCCAGCCGGAACAGGCTGTCGAGCCGGTCGGGGTCCTGCTCGTTGCGCTCGAGCCGGTCGATCAGCGACAGCTGCTGGTCGACCAGGGAACGGCTGCGCCGCGACATGGTTTCGAACATGTCGTTGACCAGCAGCCGCAGCCGCGCCTCATCGCCGGCCAGCAGCAGGGCCTGGGTGTGCAGCTCGTCGACCGCATGGGCGACCTGGCCGATTTCCTCGGTGCTGTAGACGGCCAGCGGCTCCGGCTCCGGCTCGGCGCCGGCTCGCACCCGGGCGATTTCGCCCTCGAGGTCGGTGTGGGCGACTTTCAGCGCGCCGTCGCGCAGTACCCGCAGCGGCCGGACCAGCGCTCGCGCCACGAGCAACACGATGACCAGTGCGATCGCGATGGCGGCCAGCACCAGCACGGCGTCGCGGATGGCGGCGTCGCGCCGCGCGGTGGCCTGCGCCCGGACCGAGTTCGTCACCGACGCGGCGGCGTCCTTGATGACCTGTTCGGCGATCCCGTCGGTGACCTTGATCGAACGCAGCAGTTCGGGATTGTCGACGAGCTCGCTGGCCGGATCGGACAGGATCGCCATCCGGGTGAGCAGCTGCTGCTGCAGGTTCTTGGCGTCCGGCGAGCCGACGCCGAGCACTTCGCTCATCCCGAACAGCGTCGACGGTTCGGTACCGGCCAACGTGATCATCGAGGTGCGCAGTTGCGGCTCGGGAAGATCGGCGCCGCGGGTCACCAGGATCTCCTGCATCGTCATTTGCCCGCGGGCTCCGACGGCGCGGCTCAGACCCTGAACCTGGGCCCGGATCTGCTCACTGTCGACCCGCACGGACGCGTTGATCGCATCCTCGGCCGTCAACAGCAGCGGCGCATAGGTGGTGATCCGGTCCCGCAGGCCGATGCTGTTCTCCAGCACCTTGTCCAGCAACGCCTGGCCGCCGTTCAGCAGGTTGTTCACCCCGGACCGGACGTCAGGGATCACGTCGGTGTCGGCCAGGCGGGTCTGCAGCTCGTACTTGCGGGCCGTGAAGTTCTTCTTGGCTCCCTCGACGTCGCGTCCGGTGGAACTCGCCAGCAATGCCACGTCCAGGGCCGACATGTACTTGGTGATCGCCGGGATCACGTTGGCGCGGGCGGCGGCCAGCCGCAGATTGCCGGAATTGGCCATCGCGGCGTCGACCCGCAACACCCCGAACGCCGTCGCCAGCAGCAGCGGTACCACGGCGATCGCGACGACTTTCCATCCAACCGGCCAGTTGCTCAGCGACCAGGCCGCGGGGCGGTGCCTCGCGGCCCGCGGTTGGGCGCCGGGCACCTCGGGTGGAACCGCCGCGACCGGGGTGGTCGGGCGGGCGAACATGGTCACGTTATTGCGGCCGGGCAACCGGGCCGCACCCCTGATGCGTCGCGTTCGCAGAGACCAGAGACTCATCAAAACTTCCTGCCTTGTTCCGTCCGCCCCGGCAGCTGAGAGCCAACGCAAACGCCTGGCAATCCGACGAGTATGACAGGCTCCGCTGTGAACAAGGCCGAGGCCTCCACAATTGTTACTGAGCAGATAACGTCCGCCGCAACACACCGGGCGCCGCCAATAGTCCGAAATGCGAAGACGGCGTGTCGGCGGTTGTCCGGCATACGAAGCAGTTTTTCGCCTGTCTCGCGAATTGTGTTGTGTTACAACGGATTAGCATGCACGCGAGGTACCACGCGTAGCGTTGAGCACGTCGGCGGCGTTTGTCGGCCTGGTCGGCGGATGGATAGTCCTGCATGGGGGGCTGCACGGGTGCCGGTGGGGAGGGGGTGAGGATCATGCGCTGCGGCAAGGGCGGCGACTCGCGGCCCGGCGACGGCTCGAGACGGCCCGAGGCGGCGTTGTCGCCTGAGCGACAACACATGTACACGGTGCTCAGCGAGGTCGACGAGTTGCAACGCCGGGGCGAAACGGATTTCGAATCGGCGCTGCGCGACATCAACGCGATCACGGTGGCTTCGGTCCCCGGCGCTCAGTACCTCGGCGACACCGTCGTCGACACCTCCGGGACCATCAAGACGTTGGCTGCCACGCACCGCTACCCGGCCGTGCTCGACGACGTCCAGCACGATGTCCGCGAGGGCCCGTGTCTGTCGGCGGCCTGGGAGCAGCACACCATCCGCATCGACGACCTGGCGACCGATGGCCGCTGGCCGCGCTATCGCATCACCGCGCTGGACCGCACCCCGGTGCGCTCGATCATGTCGTTCCGGGTCTTCGGCAACGACAAGGCACTGGCCGCGCTGAACTTCTACGCGGAGTCCACCCGGGCGTTCGACGACGAATCCGTCGAGCTGGGACTGGTCTTTGCCGCACACACCACCGTGGTCTGGAACCTGATCCGCCGTCAACAGCAATTCCGCAGCGCGTTGGCCAGCCGCGACCTGATCGGCCAGGCCAAGGGCATCCTCATGGAACGGTTCGACATCAACGCAGTCGCCGCCTTCGAATTGCTGCGCCGGCTGTCGCAGGAATCCAACACCAAGATCGTCGAGATCGCCGAGAAGCTGATCGAGCTCAAGCACCGGTAGCGCGGCAACCCGACGCCGGGCCGGCTGACCGCTCGTCGTCAACCCCGCAAGGTCGCGTGGGGCGAGCGGCCGTAGGTCTGTCGGTAGTAAATGGCGAACCTGCCGATGTGGGTAAAGCCCCATCGATTGGCGATCTGCTTGACCGTGGCGCTCGCCCGGGAGGAATTCAGCAGCTCGCGGTGAGCCCGGTCCAGCCGGACTCGGCGAAGATACTGCATCGGCGCGCAGTCCAGGCGCTGGCGGAACATGTACTGCAGCGCGCGCGGGGTCACCTACGCGGGGTCGGCCTAGACGTGGGCGGCGATGTCGGCCAAGGCGATGTCTTGGTGAGCGTTTTCGTCGATGAAGGCCATGGCCCGGCGCAGCGGCACCGGCTGGGCCGAATCACGCCGGTCGGTCGGAGTGGGATCGAGCAATGCGGTGTGGGGGAAGCCTTGAGGGTGGCGACGGCCAGGTGCGCCGCCGCGGTGTCGATCGCCAGCGGCGCCGAGGCGGCGCTCGGATCAGCCAGAATGTGGTCCCGCAGATAGTCGATCAAGGCGCTGAGCCTGTTGCCGGCCGCAACCGAGACCGGTCGATGGCCGGTCGATGGCCGGTCAAGCGAACCGGCTCGTGGGCCTCTCCGGGGCGTTGGCTGCCACGCGATCCGGCAACGTCGGGTCAAACCCCGTCAGCTGACATTCCCGATGTGGCGCGGGCCGCTGATCCGGTCCACGCGGCGCCTTACTCAACCGTACCGGCGTTGGTCACCTGGGTGCGCTTCGTCCGATGTGGCGCGACGCGTCCGCTCAAAGATAAGGATGGCGTGGTGTTCAAGCTGATGTTTGTTTCCCCGCGTATTGCGCCCAATACCGGAAACGCCATCCGCACCGCCGCCGCAACCGGTTGCGAACTGCATCTGGTGGAACCGCTGGGTTTCGACCTGTCCGAGCCCAAGCTGCGGCGGGCCGGTCTGGACTACCACGACCTGGCGTCGGTCACCGTCCATGCGTCGCTGACGGCAGCGTGGGACGCGCTGTTGCCGGCGCGGGTGTTCGCGTTCACCGCCCAGGCCACGACACCGTTTTCCCACGTCAGCTACCGCGCAGGGGACGTGCTGATGTTCGGCCCGGAACCCACCGGGCTGGATGCGACGACCCTGGCCGACGCGCACATCACCGAACAGGTGCGCATTCCCATGCTGGCGGGCCGGCGTTCGCTGAACCTGTCCAACGCCGCGGCGGTGGCCGTGTATGAGGCCTGGCGGCAGCACGACTATTCCGGAGCACTCTAGGGTCCGGTCTCCTGGGAGTCAGATGCCCGTCGGCTGTGAATCGGCTGTGGTTCGATGCGAACGCCGGCTCACCCGGCCAGGGCCGCCATGCGTTACGGGGGGATCGCGGATTTCACGGTGGTAGCCCGAAAGGACAGCGATGTCTTACCTGGTGGCGGTCCCCCAAGCGGTCAGTGCGGCAGCGACGAAAGTTGCCGGCTTCGGCGCGGCCCTCAGTAGCGCGAATTCGTCGGCGGCGGTTGCCACCACCCCCGGCAACGGAGCCGCTGGCGGCCACGGCACCGGGCAAACCGGCTTTTCCGGCAGCGACGGCCTCGGCGGCGACACCTTCAACGGCGGCCCCGGCAGCAACGGCAACCCAGGCTAATTACCAGCTGTTCCAGTGCGTCAGACTTTCGGCGGGCAGCCGCTTGGCCGGCCGGAAGTCGGTGCCTTTGGTGTAGGCGATCGGAAACAGCCCACCCTGGCTGTACTGGTCGTAGGGAATGCCGAGCACGTCGGCCACCTGCTGCTCACCGTCGCCCAGCAGGTGCAACGTCGTCCAGCAGGAACCGAGTCCGCGGGAACGCAGCGCCAGGCAGAAGCTCCACACGGCCGGGAACAGCGAGGCCCAGAACGACACGCCGCCCAGCGGCGTCTGGTCTTCCCGGCCCTGGATGCACGGGATCATCAGCACCGGCGCTTCGTGCATGTGCTCGGCGAGATAGGTCGCGGAATTTCTGACCTTGCCCATCCGCTCACCGCGGGTGTCGCCCTCGGGGTACTCGGGTGCGGGTGCGCTGAGGTATGCCCGGGCATTGGCCAGGTAGACGTCGGCGATCGCTTTCTTGGTGGCGGCGTCTTCGACGAACACCCACTGCCAGCCCTGGGAATTGGAACCGGTGGGCGCCTGCAGCGCCAGTTCGAGGCATTCCATCAGCACGTCGCGGGGTACCGGCTGGTCGAAGTCGAGACGTTTGCGGACCGAGCGGGTGGTCGTCAGGACTTCGTCGACGGTCAGATTCAGGGCCATATGGGGAGGCTACCGGTGTCCCCATGTAGGACTCCCCGTTGCGGGCCGAAAGTGAACTGCCCGACGCAATCTCGGCGTGTCGCGCCGCCGATTTCACTGTCGGCGCGAGGGTTCAGCGGAAGTCGCGGGACCTCGAGCCCACCGCCAGGCTGATGCGGCCCAGCCGCTCGGCCACGACGGTGATTGCGCCGCTGGCATTTTGGACCTGGCCGCGGATCAGCAGCGCCGGCGCCGTGTTCGCCAGCTTGCGGTGCCGTGCCCACACCCCCGGTGTGCAGAGCACGTTGACCATCCCGGTCTCGTCTTCGAGGTTGATGAAGGTCACCCCTTGGGCCGTCCCGGGCCGCTGCCGATGGGTCACCGCACCGGCGATCAGCACCCGGTCGCCGTCGGGCACCGATCCCAGCGCGTCGGCGGGGAGCACCCCCATCGCGTCCAGGTCGGCCCGCAGGAACTGCGTGGGATAGCTGTCCGGGGAGATGCCGGTGGCCCACACGTCGGCGGCGGCCAGCTCCAGATCGCTCATTCCCGGCAACGCCGGGATGTGCGACGACGACCCCACGCCGGGCAGCCGGTCCGGCCGCTGAGTGGCGGCGGCGCCGGCGGCCCACAGCGCCTCCCGCCGCGACATCCCGAAGCAGCCCAGCGCCCCGGCCGTCGCCAGCGCTTCGGTTTGCGGTACGGAAAGCTGCACCCGGGATGTCAGGTCCAGCAGCGAGGCGAAGGGGCCGTTGGCTTTTCGCTCGTTGACCAGCTTCTCGGCGAGGTCGTCACCGACATGGCGGACGGCGCCCAGCCCAAGGCGGACCTTCATACCCGCATCTTCCAAAGTCGCGTGCGCCAGGCTGGCGTTGACGTCGGGACCGTGTACCACCACACCGTGCCGGCGCGCGTCGGCCACCAGCGACTGGGGTGAATAGAAACCCATCGGCTGGGCGCGCAGCAGCGCCGCGCAGAACGCCGCCGGGTGGTGCAGCTTGAACCACGACGAGTAGAACACCAGCGACGCGAAGCTCAGCGCGTGGCTTTCCGGGAAGCCGAAATTGGCGAACGCCTCCAGCTTTTCGTAGATCCGGTCGATCACCTCGTCGGGGGCGCCGTGCAGCGCACGCATGCCGTCGTGGAACCGCCCGCGCAGCCGCTGCATGCGTTCGGTGGAGCGCTTGGACCCCATGGCACGGCGCAACTGGTCGGCCTCGGCGGCGGTGAAGCCGGCGCAGTCGACCGCCAGCTGCATCAACTGCTCTTGAAAAAGCGGCACCCCCAATGTCTTCCGCAATGCCGGCGCCATCGACGGATGTTCGTAGACGACCGGGTCGATGCCGTTGCGCCGCCGGATGTAGGGGTGCACCGACCCTCCCTGGATGGGTCCGGGACGGATCAGCGCGACCTCGACCACCAGGTCGTAGAACACCCGCGGCCGCAGCCTGGGCAAAGTGGCCATCTGCGCACGCGACTCCACCTGGAACACACCGACGGAATCGGCGCGGGCCAGCATTTCGTACACCGCCGGTTCGGAGAGGTCCAGCTTGGCCAGGTCCACCTCAAGGCTCTTGTGTTCGGCCACCAGGTCTATGGCGTAGTGCAGTGCCGAGAGCATGCCCAGCCCGAGCAGGTCGAACTTCACCAAACCGATTGCCGCACAGTCGTCTTTGTCCCATTGCAGGACGCTGCGGTTTTCCATGCGCGCCCACTCCACCGGGCACACGTCGGCGATCGGACGATCGCAGATCACCATGCCGCCGGAATGAACGCCCATATGCCGCGGCAGATTCCGGATCTGGGTGGCCAGGTCGACCACCTGCTCAGGGATGCCGTCCACCTCAGCGGCCTGCCCGTTCCAGTGGCTGATCTGCTTGCTCCACGCATCCTGCTGGCCCTGCGAGAAGCCCAGCGCGCGGGCCATGTCGCGCACCGCACTGCGTCCCCGGTAGGTGATGACATTGGCGACCTGGGCGGCGTAGTCGCGGCCGTATTTGTCGTAGACGTACTGGATGACCTTTTCCCGCTGATCCGACTCGATGTCGATGTCGATGTCGGGTGGGCCGTCGCGGGCCGGCGATAAGAAGCGCTCGAACAACAACTCGTTGGCCACCGGGTCGACAGCCGTGACGCCGAGGGCATAACAGACCGCGGAGTTGGCCGCCGATCCCCTGCCCTGACACAGAATGTTGTTGTTCCGGCAAAACTGGGTGATGTCGTGCACCACCAGGAAGTAGCCCGGAAACCTCAGCTGGGCAATGACTTTCAGCTCATGCTCGATTTGAGCGTAAGCCCGTGGCGCACCGTCGGGCGGTCCGTAGCGGTGGCGGGCGCCCGCCATGACCAACTGCCGCAGCCAGCTGTCCTCGGTGTACCCGTCGGGTACGTCGAACGGCGGCAGCTGCGGCGCGATGAGCGCCAACTCGAACGCGCACTGCTCGCCCAGCTCGGCGGCGGCGGTCACCGCCTCGGGTCGCCAAGCGAACATCCGAGCCATCTCGTCGCCGGACCGCAGATGCGAGCCACCCAGCGGCGCAAGCCACCCGGCGGCGGAATCCAGAGACTGCCGGGCGCGGATCGCACCCATCGCCATGGCCAGCCGGCTGCGTGACGGGTGGGCGAAGTGCGCTCCGGTGGTGGCGACGACGCCGATGCCGAAGCGTGGCGCCAGCCCGGCCAGTGTCGCGTTGCGTTCGTCGTCGAGCGGGTGACCATGGTGGGTCAATTCGATGCTGACCCGGTACGCACCGAACCGGTCCACCAGATCGGCCAGCGCCCGCTGCGCCGCGTCCGGGCCGCCGTGGTAAAGCGCTTGGCGCACATGACCTTTCCGGCATCCCGTCAGGATCTGCCAGTGCCCGCCCGCGGCCTCGGTCAACGCGTCGAAGTCGTAGCGCGGCTTACCTTTCTCACCGCCGGCCAGATGGGCTGCGGCCAGTTGCCGGGACAGCCGCCGGTAACCCTCGGGGCCGCGGGCCAAGGCCAGCAGGTGCGGACCGGGCGGGTCCGGCTGCTCGGTGCGGGCCTCCGATCCCAGCGACAGCTCGGCGCCGAACACGGTAGGCATATCGAGTTCGGCAGCCGCTTCGGCGAAGCGAACCGCCCCGTACAGGCCGTTGTGGTCGGTGAGCGCCAGTGCGCGCAGATCCAGCCGGGCGGCTTCTTCGACCAGTTCCTCCGGCGTACTGGCCCCGTCGAGGAAGCTGTACGCCGAATGCGCATGCAGCTCGGCATACGCGACCGACGAACGGACCCGAGCATTCTCTGGCGGCTGGTACGCCCCGCGCTGACGCGACCAAGGGCCCTCCAAGCCGGCATCGTCGGCTGGCTCGGCCGCAACCGGCGCACCGGCATGGCGCGGCTTGCCGTCCAGCACCCGCTCCATTTCCGCCCAGCTCGGCGGCCCGTTACCCCAGCCCATGCCGGCATCTTATCGAACATCTGTTCGATTGTCGAGGGCCATCCTGCCGGTGCTCGATCGCCACTGTTAAACCCTTCGTTAACTCGAAAAACGCGTTATTAACCTGGCAGGCCTATCGCACCCGGGCGCTCGCGACGGATACTGGACGGATTCACAAACAGGCGGTGGGGAACCCGGCATGGCACAACTGACCACATTGGACACCGACCGGCTCGAGGCTGGGGATTCGCAGTGGCACCCGAGCCTGGCGACCGGTGCGGTGGCGGTCGTCAACGGCGTCGCGCCTGACTTCGATCTACTCAAAGACGTTCTGGCCCAACGGCTTCGATCAGTGCCAAGATACGCGCAGGTGCTCCGGGCCGAGTGGGTCGAACATCCGCAATTCGATCCGGCCCAGCACATGCGACGGATGGCGCTCCCCAGCCCGGGCGACGACACTGAATTGTTCCGAGCGATCGCTCATGCCTTGACCCGTCCCCTCGACATGGACCGCCCGCTGTGGGAATGCTGGGTCATCGAAGGCCTCGACGACAATCGCTGGGCGATCCTGCTCAAAATCCATCCGTGCATGGCGGACGGCATCTCGGCCGCGCAGCTCCTCACCGGCCTCTGCGACGATGCCGACAGCGACACCTTCGCCAATCGCGGTGCCGTGACACCGCTTCCGGCACCGCACACCGGCGCCCGCAGCCGGGCCGATACGCTGTGGCGAACTGCCGCCGCCGTCACCACAACGCTGTTCCAGGCGGCCGCCCGCGCTGTGACCTGGCCGGTGGCGCGCACGTCGTTGACCGGACCGCTGGTCACCATGCGGCGTTATCACACAATGCGAGTTCCGCTCGCCGACGTCGACAGGGTGTGCCGCAAGTTCGGGGTCAGCGCCGACGACGTCGCGCTCACGGCCATCAGTGAGGGCGTTCGGACCCTGCTACTGAACCGCGGCAACCAACCGCGTCCGGCCTCATTGCGGGTTCTCGACAAGACCGACCGGCAGATCGCAACCCAACTGCCGTATCTGCCCGTCGAGCAGGAAGACCTGATCGAGCGACTGCGCACAGTACACGCCCAATTGCACCTGGGCCGGCAGAGCGGCCGCGACAACCCCGCAGGACTTTCGCAATACCCGCCTTTTTCACTGTGCGCCAAGGCGATTCAAGCGTTGACCCGGCTCTCGCCGCGCAGTGTGGTGACCCTGGCAACCGACATGACCGGGCCGCGCCACCGGCTACGGCTGATGAGTCAAACGTTGGACCGGCTGCTGCCGATCCCACCGACCGCCCAGGAGTTGAGCACCGGGGTCGCGGTGCTGAGCTACGGCGGCGAGCTGGTATTCGGCATCATCGCCGACTACGACGCCGAGCCCGACATGGCGCGACTTGCCGCCGGTATCGAGCTGGGGATGGCACGTCTGGTGGCACTCAGCCAAGACTCCGTTCTGCTGTTCTCCAGGGATCGCCGCAGGCGTGCGGCCGGCACCCCGACCGGCGGTGCACGCGGCCGCATGTCCGCGTCCCCGGTGCGCCGCTGAGCCCGATCCGTCGGCATTGACCACCGTGAGAAGGTGGGATGATGTCGGTCACCATAGACCCGCGCCGCCACGATGCGGTCCTATTCGACTCGTCAGCTGATGGCGCCGAGCCGCTGATCGGGCAGCTACGCGAAGCCCGCGTCGGTACCGGGGTTTTCTCGTCCAGCGGTGATTGCCGAAACGCCCTTGGCGACGCGGCCGATCGGTTGGCGGTTCGGCCGGGCAGGTGCGCCGTCGTCGTCGTCGACCCTGCCGGCGCCACGGCGGCGCGCGAGAGCGGCTTCGCGCTGGTGATCGCGGTCGACCGGAACGGACACGGTGACGCGCTGCGTCGCTGCGGCGCCGACGCCGTCGTCGCCGATCTGGGGGATGTGCGGGTACGCACCGGCGACCGCCGCATGTCCGAACTTCCGGACGCTCTGCAGGCACCTGGCCTCACCGCCCACCGGCACGCGGTGTTCTTCGACTTCGACGGCACCCTGTCCGACATCGTCAACGATCCCGACGCGGCCCGGCCCGTCGCCGGTGCGGCCGAGGCGCTCATCCAGCTGGCCGCGCAGTGCCCCGTCGCGGTGCTCAGCGGCCGCGACCTCGCCGACGTGACAGCGCGGCTGGGCGTCCCCGGGATCTGGTATGCCGGTAGCCATGGTTTCGAGCTGACCGCACCCGACGGAACACACCACCAGAACGAGGCGGCCGCGGCGGCCATACCGGTGCTGGAGCAGGCGGCCGCCCAGCTGCGCGAGCGACTCGGGTCGATTCCCGGTGTTGTGGTGGAACACAAGAGGTTTGGCGTAGCCGTGCATTACCGCAACGCGGCACGCGACCACGTCGGCGACGTCGCCGCGGCGGTGCGCACCGCCGGCCAACGCGATGCGCTTCGGGTGACGACCGGCCGCGAGGTGATCGAGTTGCGCCCGGATATCGACTGGGACAAGGGAAAAACGCTGCGCTGGGTGATCGACCACCTGCGTTCAGGCCGTGCTCCCCTGGCGGCCCCCCTGCTGCCGATCTACCTGGGTGACGACATCACCGACGAGGATGCGTTCGACGCCGTCCGGCCCGACGGCGTACCGATCGTGGTGCGGCACACCGAAGATGGTGACCGGGCCACGGCGGCGCTGTTCGCACTGGACAGTCCGGCGCGGGTCGCCGAGTTCACCGCGTGGTTGGCCCGTCAGCTTACTGACGCTCGCATGAATTAACTGGCAGCACTTGGTATCCGGCAGTTCCAGCCGAGCCACGGAAACCAGCACGCGCCCTGGGGGATCGGCGTTAGGCTCACACCGGTCGATCGGAGGACGCCATGTCGTATGTGTTCGCAACGCCGGAGATCATCGCCACGGCGGCAACAGACTTGGCCGGAATCAGGTCGTCGATCGAAGCCGCGACCGTCGCGGCATCGGCCCGACGGTGCAGGTGCAAGCGGCCGCGGCCGACGAGATATCGACGGCGGTCGCAGCGCTTTTCGGCCGGCACGCCCTCGCATACCGGCAGGCCTACACGCAGGCGAGGGCGTTTCACGAGCGCTTTGTGCAGGCACTGGCCTTTGGTGGCAGCCAGTACGCCAGCGCCGAGGCAGCCAATGTTGAGCAGACCCTGCTGGACGCCATCAATGGGCCCACTCAGTTCCTGCTGGGGCGCCCGCTGATCGGAAATGGCGCCGACGGCACGGCGACCAGCCCCAACGGCGGGGCCGGTGGGCTGTTGTACGGCAACGGCGGTGCGGCCACCGCCGTGGGCGGTAGCGGTGGGGCTGGCGGCGCCGGCGACAGCGCCGGGTTGTGGGGCTCAGGCGGCGACGGCGGAATGGGCGCTGCCGGTGCGAAGGGTGACGCCGTCACGCCCGGCGGCAGCGGCGGAGCCGGCGGCGCCGGCGGGAATGCCGGGTGGCTGGGCGGTACTGCCGGGGCAGGCGGCAACGGCGGCAACGCCGCCAGCGGCCTTAAATTAATAACTTGACCGCATCGGCCGGCGGCGCCCGCATCGGCCGGCGGCCACCGCCGCCCCAATAGGCAATAAGTGCGCCCCGCGTCAATCTATGGCACCGTCGCACGTCCGGTGCTAACAACTGAGTGCTAACACTGCGTGCAACGGATGTCATGAGGAGGACCCGCGATCGGCAAACTTGGCTTCCGGAGCGTTGTGATGCTCGGGATCAACTCGATAATCGGAGCCGGCATCTTTCTGACCCCCGGTACGGTGATCAAGCTCGCGGGACCATGGGCGCCCGTCGCCTACATCCTCGCGGGTCTTTTCGCGGGCATCATGGCACTGGTCTTTGCCAGTGCTGCCAGATACGTCAAAACCAACGGCGCATCATATGCCTATACGACGGCCGCTTTCGGGCAGAAAATCGGCATCTATGTCGGTGTGACCCATGCGATCGTCGTATCCATCGCGTGGGGCGTGCTGGCGTCGCTGTTCGTCTCGACATTGTTGAAAGTGACTTTCCCAGAGAAGAATTGGGCCGACGACAGCGAGCTGCTGAGCGTGAAGACGTTGACGTTCCTCGGGTTCATCGTCGTGCTGTTGGTCATCAATATTTTCGGCACCCGGGCGATCAAATGGGCAAACGGAGCCTCGACGATAGGCAAGGTTTCGGCGCTGTCCGTCTTTGTCGTCGGCGGCCTGTGGCTCCTGGTCACACGTCACCCGAGCCATTACGGAACGGCAAGTGCGTCAGGCGTTTACCAACCGGCCCCCTATGCGCTGTTCGGCGGGATTCAGCTTGCGCACGGTGCCGTCTCGGGATTGATCCTTGCCACCATCGCGGCGTTGTATGCATTTACCGGTTTCGAATCGATCGCCAACGCCGCCGAAGAGATGCACGAGCCGGAGCGGACGCTGCCGAAAGCCATACCGGTCGCGATCCTCGGTGTCGGCGCCGTGTACGTGCTAGCTGTCGCGGTGGCGATGCTGCTGGGATCGGACAAGGTTGTCGAATCCGACGCCACGGTGCGATTGGCGGCGGCCATCGACGACGGTCCGTTGCGCACGACCGTCGTTCTCGGCGCCTTGGTCTCGATGTTCGGCATCAACGTAGCCGCCTCCTTCGGTGCGCCGCGGGTATGGACAGCGCTGTCGGACACCCGGATCCTGCCGGCCCGATTATCGAGGCAGAACCGATTCGGCGTCCCGATGATCGCGTTCGCGATCACGGCATCGTTGGCCTTGGCTTTCCCACTGGCACTTCGATTTGACAACGTGAACCTGATCGGGCTTGCGGTGATCGCACGGTTCATCCAGTTCATCATCGTCCCGGTCGCTCTGGTCGCCCTGGCTCGGGACACCGCCGGCAACCAGGCGATGGTGAAGCGAAACCCGTTGACCGACAAAGTGTTACCGATAGCTGCCGTTACCGTCTCGGTGGCGTTGGCGGTGTCCTTCGACTACCGGACCATCTTCGCCACACCGCAGGGTGGCGCCAACTATTTCTCGATCGCGTTGATGGTGATCACGTTCTTGGTAGTGCCGGCGATCGCCTATCTGCACTACTACCGAACCTGCGATCGCTAGGTGCCGGGACGGCGCTGATCCAGCGCCCCAAGGCGTAGGACGCGACTGCGACTTTCCCATCAGCCACATCAGCCGCCACGCGGTTGGGGTGTTCGCTATTCCCGCCTGTCAGCAATAAAGTAGTTGCGCACCTTGGTTTCTCGTTGAGAGCGGGGCAAATCGCGCACCCGCCACGGCACTCGACAGTTCTACCGGCTCGGGTAGATCGACGAAATCGAGCGTCGCGGGCTCGACCTCACCGCTTGCCAGCAGCTCCTGGTAATGATTCACAGCTTGAGGACACGACCCGCGATCAGCAAGTGCACCTCGTCGCAAACGTTTGCCACCCGTTGGTTGATCGTGCCCAGCAGATCGCGGAATATCATCCCCGAACGATGGGCGGGTACCACACCTAAGCCGACCTCATTCGTCACCACGACCGCATCGGCCAGTTCGGTCAGTGCCGCGCACAACTCGTCCAGTCGTTCCTCGACCGCAGCGTAGGCCTCGGCGGTCGTAGTGTTCCACAACGCCTCACGATCCATGAGAGCTGTTAGCCAAGTGCCCAGGCAGTCCACCAGGACGGGACACCGGATGTTGGACAAAGCCGTTGCGACGTCCGCGGTTTCGATCGTCAGCCAGGTCGGTGGGCGACGAGCGCGGTGTAGTGCGACCCGGGAATCCCAGTCCGGGTCGCGGCCATCGGCGCGACGGCCCGGAGCGATGTAGACAGCCTCTACGGCATTGGCCAATAACGCTTCGGCGTGCGTGGACTTTCCCGAGCGGACGCCACCGGTGACCAGTATCCGCATCGCGTCATCGTAAGCACCTCGTTCGCGCGCAACCGATGCTGGCCGCCGGGGCGGCTGGTGTGCTGGTGGACCCGCGTGCTCTGCGACCGTCGATGGCTGCACCTTTTCGCGGTCTTCGGGAGCCTCGCAACGACGGCGGCCACGCTGCCCCGTCGCGACGAGAGATTATCGTTCGCTACGAAGGTGAGTCGTGGGGCAGCGCCGAGTCGGCGCCCCACGTGCCTGGCAACATTGGCGCGCCTGGGCTGCTCGGGAATGTTTCGTTGGATAGCGTGATCAATCCTGCGGCTGGTTTGGAACCGGCCAGTTGCGTGGTTCCGGCGAACCCCAGGGCCGCTGCTCCCTGGTCTGGTGAGGCCGAGATCGTCAGCTCGCTCGGGTCGTCGGCGTCCGGACCCAAATCCAGGTATTCATAACCGCGGCCGAGCCGTTTGGCTTTCACCCGTCGACGCCACTGCGGTCGAGGTTTTTCCTGAGGTGTGGCCGCGACCGCCGGGGCCTCGGCGCTGTCGGGTTCTGGTGCCTTCTTTCGGGAACTGGCGCTTGTGGACCTCTTGGCATCCGCGCTCAGGCCACCCACCAGGTACCCGAAGTTGTCCATCCCCACGCCGAGCGCCGCATCGCTCACCGGTGGCGCCGCGGGAGCCGGCGGCGGTGGTCCGGGCGTGGGCGCCTGGACGGTCACCTCCACGGGCGCCTGAACCGGGGCCGTGGTAGAGGTCGGGGCGCTCGTGCTGAGGGCCGCAAAGGGCGGCGTGGCTGGTGTGACGGGTGGCGGCGGCGGCACGGCAGCCAGTGCCGCTAGCCCTTTGACACCGATCGGTGCCAGCACAGCACCGGCAGCCAGAGGTACCAATGGAGCAGTCAGCAGCGGCACCACAACCGTGAGCAGCACCGCAGTCTGCTCCAACAGCGTCTTAAGCAGCGCAATCGTGTCGGTGATGACCGTGCCGATGGCTTCGACACCGGTGAACAAAATGGTGAAACCGATCGTCACAGGGTTACCTGTCGCGAAGGCCGCGGCGAGATCTGCCCCGATAAACGTGAAGGTTTGTGACAACAGTGCCACATACGTGCCGATATCCATCGGGTAGCCAAGTGCGAACGCGATGTTCAACGGGCTCAGATAGGTAAGCGGGTTGCCGAGGATGACCAGGTAAGGGTCGATCCCCGCAAACATCGTTTGGAAGAACGGCAGGTTCGCCAGCCAATCGACAAACGGTTGAATGACATTGTTGTAGAAGGTGGTATACAGCTGCCACAGCCATTGCTCGAACTGGTGCAGCGGGTCCGCACTTGATATCCCTGCCTCAGCGGCCCTGACCAGCTCCGCGTCGGCTTTCATGATCGGCGGCGCCGGCGCGGCCTGCGGTGCGGCGACAACAGCCGCAGTGGAGACCGCGTGATAGGTGCCCATTACGGCGGCGGCCTGTACCCACATCCGTACATAGTCGGCCTCGTTGAGCGCGATCGAGATTGTGTTGATGCCAAAGAAATTTGTCGCCGTCAATACCGCGTGCGCGGCATGGTTGGCGGCCAGCTCAGCCAACGTTGGCATCGCAGCCACTGCGGCGGTGTATGCGGTAGCCGCGGATTGTTGGTGAGTGGCCATTGCGGCGCTGTCGGCGCTGGCCTGCGTCAGCCAAGCAAGATAAGGGACATGGGCGGCCACATATTCTTCGGCGCTCGGGCCTCCCCAGCTGTCCGCCTGCACCCCGGCCACTACCGCGGCCAGCTCGTCTGCCGTCTCGGCGTAGGCAGCGCTCAACGAATCCCATGTTGCCGCCGACGCCAGCAACGGACCCGGGCCGGGGCCACTGCTGAGCAGCGCCGAATGCACCTCCGGCGGTGCAGCCAACCAGATGGGGGCGCTCATCACCAGCCGCCCGCGAGTGCATGCACCGACCGGCTGATCAGCAAGCGCACAGCAGTGCCGCGGTCCGCCTCACCAACGGTGAGGACGCCGCGCCGCCGGCACTTCGACGCCCCTACCTGCCGCGACGTCATGCTTGCGGGCGCGAGACGCCGACGGCGCCGGCGACCGACACCGTGATCGGCGGTGCTAAACCGGCGTGCGCAGTGCACCGCCGGCACCCGATCAGCGTTGGGACGAGGATGGCGGAAGCCAGGCGACCGGAAATTCGGATGCGTCATGACGGTTCGCTCTCTCCGGGGTACACCGCCCCAGGTTCGCCGGGCACGATGACGCGAGTCTCCTGGCTCTCGGATCGCCGCTCGCCTCGCCTTCCAGCCTGTTGCCGTGGCCGATGAGGGTCACTCCCCGATTACAGTGGCGGGACCGCGCCGGTTTCGCACCGGCTTCCTGCATTCGTCATCGCCTTACGCGCAACATCATCGCACCCCGGCAGCACCGTCGCCATCCCATCTCGTTACCTGTGCTTGCCGGTAAGCGGTAACCGGCCTGTCATTACCCCACAAGTCCCATGCCGCCGGGATCCACCGACATTCGCCGGCTGCGCCGTTGCCTATCCACCAAACGTGGTCCAGCCCGGGGCGTTTCCCCGCCTGATGTCACGGCATCAGGGCGACGCCGCCTCGATGTACCACCCACCGATGCTCGAACGCGAGTACTTCGGCAGCGAGCTCAAAGTCGGCGTCGTAGTGGATGAGTGTGAGCGGATGGCCAGCGGCAAGTACGGCGATCAAGAGCTGCGGGACAGGCACTTTCGCCTATCAACACCAGGGCCGGCTAAGCCACGTACTCCACCGCGCCGTCGTCGAGCACCACCCGCGCCTCGGAGCCGTCGGAGCCGGCCAGCCCGGACGCCTCGGTTCGATACACCGCCTTGCCCGGCTCGGTGCGCCAGATCAGCGTGGTCAGCGTCTCGCCGGGGAACACCGGCGAGGTGAACCGCGCCGCGATCGACGTGATGTTGGCGGCCACGCCGCCGCCGAGTTCGGCGACCAGCGCGCGTCCGGACACGCCGTAGGTGCACAGCCCGTGCAGGATTGGCTTGGGAAAGCCGGCCATCTCCCGGGCGAACCACGGGTCGCTGTGTAACGGGTTGCGGTCGCCGGAGAGCCGATAGATCAGCGCTTGATCCTCACGCGTGGGCAGGGCGACCCGGGCGTCGGGCTCGCGGTCGGGGAATTCCGGGGCGGCCGGCCGCTGACCCGGCTCCCCCCCGAAGCCGCCCTCGCCGCGGATCACCAGGGTGGTCAGTGTTTCGGCGACCAGCGCGCCGCTGTCCGGGTCGCTACCGCGGCCGCGCAACATGATGATGGCGTTCTTGCCTTCGCCCTTGTCCTGGATGTCGGCGACTTCGGAGACCACCGACAACTTTCCGGCCGGCGGCAGCGGCGCATGCAGCCGTACGGTCTGCGAGCCGTGTAACAGCTTGGCCCAGTTGAACTTTCCCACCTTACCCGCCGCCCCGAAGGCCGGACAGCAGATCACCGCGTAGGTCGGCAGCACCTGCTGGGCGATGCCGTGGCTGTTCTCCGTCGTGAACGACAGGTCCTCGGTCCCGGCACCCACTCCTAGCGCGTAGAGCAACGTTTCCCGGTCGGTCCATTCGAACAACATCGGCTCGGTCACCGCACCGACGGCGCCGGGGTCAATGGCCATGCGAGTCTCCTCTCGATTCCAAATCGAAGCTTTTCTGCACTCAACCATCGCAAACCCTTCCCAGCGACGGCATCGGCAGGGCAGGCTATCGCCATGGCCAAGCGCACCATGATCTGGAAGATGACCTGGAAAACCTCCAACGTCCTAGCTGTGCTCGCCTCGGTCATGATCGTCGGCGCCTGCGGCGGCGGAGGCACGCAGGCCCGCAACATCACCGTGACCTTCATCCGCAACGCCCAATCGCAGGCCAACGCCGACGGAGTGATTAACACCGAGGTGCCCGGCACCGGGCTCACCGCCGACGGCAAGGGGCAAGCCCAGCAGCTCGCCCATCAAGTCGCGCACAACGAATTCGACAGCATCTACTCCTCGCCGATGGCCGAAGCCCAGCAGACCGCCGCACCGTTGGCAAGCGAACTGGGTAAGCAGGTCGAGATCATTACCGAGCTGCAGTCCATCAACGCCGGCTGGTACAACGGCGAACCCGAATCAAGGGCCAGCTCGACTTATCTGCTGGCGCCGGTGGATTGGATCAACGGCGACGCGGAGAACGGCATCCCCGGCTCGATCACCGGCAACGAATTCAACAGCCGGTTCAGCAGTGCCATTCGCAAGATCTATGACAGCGGCCACAACAAGCCGGTGGTGTTCTCCCAGGGCACTGCGATCATGGTGTGGACGCTGATGAACGTGAAGAACCCCAAGCTCAACCTGTTGAACAATCATCCGCTGCCCAACATCGGTCGGGTCGTGGTCACCGGCAACCCGATCGACGGCTGGAAGCTGGTGGACTGGGACGGCATCCGCAACTTCACCTGACCGGTTGACGGGTGCGGCCGCCAGCCGCCACGATGGGCTGCATGCGATATGTCGTTACCGGCGGTACCGGGTTTTTTGGTCGCCGTGTCGTCTCTCGTCTGCTCGATACCCGGCCCGCCGCGCAGGTGTGGGTGCTGGTCCGCCGTCAGTCGCTGGGACGTTTCGAACGCCTGGCGGCCGAGTGGGGTGAGCGAGCCAAGCCGCTGGTCGGCGAGCTTCCGGAGCTCGCGCTGAGCGATGAGACGCTCGACGAGCTGGGCCGGGTGGACCATATCGTGCATGGCGCGGCGATCAGCCGCAGCACCGACATCACCGCGGGCGAGGCCGAGCAGCGCGCCACCAACGTGGCGGGCACCCGGGCCATCATCGAATTGGCCCGACGGCTGGACGCCACCTGCCACCACATGTCGTCGATCGCGGTGGCCGGCGACTTCGCCGGCGAGTACACCGAGGACGACTTCGACGTCGGCCAACAGCTGCCCACGCCGTATCACCGAACGAAATTCGAAGCCGAGCAGCTGGTGCGCTCGGCGCCCGGACTGCGCTACCGCATCTACCGCCCGGCGGTGGTGGTGGGCGATTCGCGCACCGGCGAGATGGACAAGGTCGACGGGCCGTACTACTTCTTCGGGGTGCTGGCCAAGTTGGCGGTACTGCCCACGCTGACCCCGATCCTGTTGCCCGACACCGGACGCACCAACATCGTCCCGGTCGACTATGTCGTCGACGCGCTGGTGGCGCTCATGCACGCCGACGGTCGCGACGGGCAGACGTTCCACCTCACCGCGCCGAAAACCATTGGCTTGCGCGGCATTTACCGGGGTGTGGCCCCGGCGGCCGGGCTGCCGCCGCTGCGCGGGTCATTGCCCCGCTCGGTGGCCGCCCCGGTGCTGAAGGTGCGCGGGCGGGCCAGGGTGCTGCGCAACATGGCCGCCGCCCAGCTCGGCATCCCCGCCGAAATCTTCGACCTGGTCGACCTCAAGCCCACCTTCGTCTCCGACGAAACCCGGAAAGCGTTGCACGGCACCGGGATCGAAGTTCCCGAGTTCGCGGCGTATGCACCTCGGCTGTGGCGGTACTGGGCCGAACACCTCGATCCCGATCCCGCTGGAGGCGCCGGTGATGATGACCTGCCGGCCATGCAGCGGTCCTCGTGGATCGTCGCGG
>NZ_UPHQ01000226.1 GCF_900566055.1 Mycobacterium innocens | reverse complement strand
CGGTGTAGCTGCCGTCGGGGTTGAGGCAATCGGTGAGGGTGGCGGCCAGCTCGGCGAGTTGTTCGGGGCGAAACTGGCTGGCTTGGCGGGCCAGCTGGGCTTCGGCGCGCTCCCGGGTGGCTTGGTCCACCCAGCCGGGTAGCTGCCGGCAGAACCGGCGGATCACCGTGATGTGCTCGGCGCCGATTTTGCCGGCGCGTTGGGCGGCGGCGGTGGCGGCCAGCGCCGGGGCGATCGGCTCACCGGTCAGCGCGCGCCGCGGCCCCAGATCGGCGGCGGCGTTGATCCGCCGGGTGGCCTCCGCGCGGCTGGTCAGGGTCCATTCGGCGATCGCATGCGAGAGTTTGCCGCCCAGTTCTGCGGCGCTGGCTTGGCGGGCCAGGTGGTTGATCAGCTGATGCTCGGGCACCGGTAGGCGCCGGCGCACGGTTTCGCAGCGCCCCAGCAGCGTCAACCACTGCGCGGTGCTCAACGCGTCAAAGTTCAGGCCCATCACCGCATCCAGCGCCGCATCCAACCCGTCGAAGGCCGCCGTGATCGCCTGCCAATCCATGAACCCAACCTATCGGCGGGCACCGACAAAAACCGGGCAGAAACCGACTGCCCAACAACCGATTCCACATTTCACCCACAGCGAACAACGCGCCGGACTTGCCACGACCACCACACCAGTCACAAGACAGACCCAACACCCGAAGTGCCCGCCTATCCGCGACAATCCGAGCAGCGCAACGGATCTGTCGCTACAAGCCGGGCGCAACGCCTACCCCCAACCCCCGGCGACTCAAGTGACTATCAGCACTTTGCATATCCGGACACCCCCAGAGACTCAAGTAACTCAAGTGCCTGGTGCGACCCCGGCTCGACATCGGAAAGCCCTTCTGTCACAAAGGGAACTGTGGCTAACGCTGCGATGTCGGCCAAGTTGGTGGGCAATGAGGTTCGCTAGGCCACCGAGGTCGCCGATCTGGTCGACCGACACCACTCCCCAAGCCGCACTCGGATGCTGTTGCGCCGCAGATCACCTTGCCCGACACACAGCTGCGCTATGGCCAGCCCCGGCCTTGCGATGGGCCATCCGCGGCGTGACAGAAACCGATCCGTCAACAACGCCTGGCTTGCCCTGGTACCCAGCACTGCGACCTGCTTTGGGCAAGGACTACCGCCTGGACGCGGACCGTTCTGGCCGGGCCAAAACGCCTCCTCTATCAGATCCGGGCTACCGTGCGGGTATGGCCGCAGTCGAATTGCAGACGCTCGACGACGACATCGCGCTGGTCACCTTGAATCGGCCCGGGCTGCTGAACGCCATTGACGGCTCGCTGATCGACGCGATGGACGACGTGCTCGATGTTCTCAACCGGGCCGAATTCCGGGTGGCGATCCTCACCGGAGCCGGACGCGGATTCTGCGCCGGCGCCGACCTCAGCGGCACCGGCGAGCCGTGGGTGAAAGCCAAGCCGATCAGCCCCGCATTCAAGACCAACTACGACTCCCAGGTGCGGCTGGCCGATCTGTACCTGCGGCTCTACGAACTGCCCATCCCGGTGATCGCCGCAGTCAACGGGGCCGCCGTCGGGGGCGGGCTGGCGTTCGCGCTGCACTGCGACATCCGGATCGCTTCCGAACAGGCCCGGTTCGGCTCGGTGTTCATCAAGGCCGGCTTCTCGTCGATGGATATGGGCACCAGTTACCTGTTGCCGAAAATCGTCGGTGCGGGAGTGGCGCGGGAACTCATGCTGACCGGACGCATCATCGACGCGGCCGAGGCCTACCGCCTCAAGCTGGTTCATGAGGTGGTGGCGCCGGACGACCTGTTGACGGCGACGCTGGCCAAGGCTCGCGAGATCGCCGACAACAACGCTTTCGGCGTGTGGCAGACCAAGGTCGGCCTCAACACCGCGCTGGACGCGCCCAGTTTGCGCCATGCCATCGAGATCGAGAACCGGACCCAGATGCTCACCGGCTTCACCAATAACCCGGCCGAAGCCGCCAGGGCGCATCGAGAGAAGCGGGCACCGAAATGGGATCCGTTGTGACACTTAGACTTTGGCGATCACCTTCTCCGCGTACCGTTCCAGGTGACGGATCTTTTTCGCCAGTGGCTCGGTGTCGGGTCCCTTGATGTAGGGCCACCGGAAGCCCACGATGACGTCGGTGACGCCCTTGTCCTCGAGCCGCTTGATACCGTCCACGGTGTAGGCGTCCATCGAGATCACATGGATCTCAAACGGGCCGGTCTTCCCCTGCTCGTCACGAAACCGCTTGACCCGGGCGATAAGTCGGTCGAGTTCCGCGGCGCTGGTGCCGCCGCCGTGCATCCAGCCGTCCAGGCGCGCCGCGCGCCGCAGGGCGGCGTCGGCGTGGCCGCCGACCAGGATCGGGATCGGCTGGGTGGGAGCCGGGCTCATCTTCGTCTTCGGGATATCGTAGAACTCGCCGTGGAATTCGAAATAGTCACCGGTGGTGAGGCCTTTGACGATTTCGATGCATTCGTCGATGCGCTTGCCGCGCTTGGCAAATGGGATGCCCATCAGCTCGTAGTCCTCCGGCCACGGGCTGGTGCCCACGCCGAGTCCCACCCGGTCGCCAATCAGCGCGGCCAGGGAACCCACCTGTTTGGCCACCAGCGCCGGCGGCCGGACGGGTAGCTTGAGCACGAAGAAGTTGAACCGCAGCATCGTAGTGACCGCGCCCAACCCGGCCGTCAGGACGAAGGTCTCGATGACCTCCTTGTCCTCCAGGAATTCCCGATTGCCGTCCGGGACATAGGGGTACTTCGAGTCGGACTCGTACGGGTAGGCCAGGCTGTCGGCGATCGTCATGCTGTGGTAGCCGGCCGCTTCGGCGGCCTGAGCCAGCGGAATATAGAACGTCGGGTCTGTCAGCGCCTCTGCATAGCTGAACCGCACGTCATCCGTACCTTTCGTGAGCGAGCGTCATGCCCGAATACTAGAACGTGTTCTCATTTCGCCGGGCGGGTGGCCGAGTGTGCGTCGCCGGTGCCTGCTGTGCCGTCCGGGCGGAACGCAGGGCAGCCACCCCCGAAACCGCCGACGCACGCTCGACGCACCGGCGCCCGCGCTCGTCGGCAGCGGGATCATCACCCGCTACAGCTGGTTTTCCGGGCCGATGATCGCCCAGACCGTCTTGCCGGACGATGTGGGGGTGCTGCCCCACGCTCGGCACAACGCATCGACAATGGCCAGGCCCGAAACGTCGATCCCCTTGGGCGGAGATTTCAGCCGCACGGCGGGGGCAGTGCTACCGTCGGAGACCGCGATCGTCGCTGTCGGGCCGTCGCTGAAAATGCGCACCACCGGGTCGCTCCCGGTGTGTTTCAACACGTTCTCCACCAACACATTGACGACCACCAGTGCGACGGGGATCAGCCCCGGCTTCGACCAGGAGGTGAGCCATTCGCGGACCAGTTGCCGCGACTGCCGAAGGCTGTTCAATTGCGCGGGCAGTTGTGCCTGGGCATGCCGGACGTTGCGGCGCGCGAGCCGGCCGACTGCCTTCATCGCCCCTTTTTCGGTGGGATAGACCGGCATGAATTGAGCGACTCCGGAGCGGGTGATCGTGTCCCGGCCGGCGCGATTTGCGCACACCAACACGATCGGCACGTTCGGTCGGGTGTCGGCCTGCCAGCGTGCACCGATAAAGGCCGACCACGCCGCGTCATCGGGAACCTGCAGCCCGGTCACGTTGACGATCACCGCGGTCGGCTCGTCGAGCGTCGCCTTCATGATGCTGTCGCGCAGCGCCGCCGAGTTGGCCGCGCCGAGCACTCCCTCGACCGCCAGCATGACTGCCGACTGCTCGAGTCGTGTCGCAACGGCCAGCGAGGTCGACTTGGCGACCGCGCTCACCGCGGCTGACCTTCCCGGGCCGTCCCATCCAACCGCGGCCCGCGCGTCGCGGCGGCAAGCCTGTTGGAACAACGGCGGGACGTCATGAACCGGCCTCCCGCGTCCGTCCGGTGTCCGGTTCCATGTCCTGCTCCTCGAACTGGCCCCTGCAATTGCTTGCGGATGCCGCACGCGTTAGCGGCGGAGACTTCCATCTTCGGCCAAGTATCCCGATTTGTGCACGGCCGGTGGCATCACCGGACCGTGGGATGATTGATCGTGGCGGTCGCTCGTCGGCGCACCGGCGGACGCGGGTCGGGTCAATCCCCGGCGCCCGCCGCTTCCAAAACCCGAACGCTACCTCGCCGACCATGCCGCTCTCGTCCGTGTCGTCGTCTGCCGCAGCACCAGCCACCCAGGGCGGTTACCCGCAATAGGTACGCGGTCAACCTCTAGTCCGGCAGGCACTCAGCCTATCGGGATTTGCCCAGTCGAGCGGGAGGAATCGGTGCAACGATGGCGGAGAAGCCGCTGCTACCGGCCGCTTGACGGGTAGGGTGGTGCCCCCACTCCGGCCACGGAGTGCGTGCCCCAGGGTGTTTGTTCGACGATGCGGGCCGGTGCGCTGCGGTCACCGACAGTCAATGTCGCGGTCCTCGATTGGGCGAGCGAATCCCGCGGCAGGGGATCGAGAACGGTCCCCTGCCAGTGGTAATTGCCGTCGATCGGATCGAGGTGACCGGCGAGGCGGACGCGCACCGGCAGGCGGGTTCCGGCCACCTCCAATGTCGCTGTCCCGTCGTAGGTTTCGTCGTCGGGCGCATCGGCGGACAGGTCGAACGCCTTGGACACCCGCTGCGCCTCGACGGGTTTCAATTGGGCGCGCTCGTTGAACACCTGCTGAGTGCTGCGCAGCAACTCGATGCGGGTGCTGGCGGTGCGGTTCATCAGGTCCAGGCACTCGGTGACGTAGCGGAGCTGCGCGGCCATGTTGGCGTTATCGGAGCTGGAGATGAAGAAGTAGTTGGGAAAGCCGTGCACGGCGATACCCAGGAAAGGCTCCATACCGTCGTGCCAGGCCCGCCGGATGGTCACCCCGCGCGCTCCAACCAGTGTCTGCTCGGGCAGCTGGTCGGGGATGGCGAAGCCGGTGCCGTAGATGATGGCGTCGGCCCCGTACTCGACACCGTCGTTGGTGCGGACGCCCGACGGCGTCAGCGCAGCAATCGCCGATCTGGCCACCCTGGGCGATCGCCGCGGCTGCCCGCCGCGCAGCTGGCGACGCAGCCATCGCCGGGCCCGGGTGGTCTGCAATGGCAGGTCGGAGACCACCCGGCGCGGTGCATGGGCGACGACGGTGACCGAGTCCGCCGATTCCACGAGCCGGTCGAGGTGACGGGCGAGTGCGGTGTCGACGCCTACCGCGGCGATGCGCTTGCCGGCGGCATTGAAGGCCGGATCCCAGGCCGCCGCATGAAACGATTCGCCGCCAAAGTCGTTGCGCCCAGGCAGATCCGGTATCCACGGGACATGCGGCGGCCGGTGGGCGGCGATGACGACGCGACCTCGGACAACCTCGCCGCCGCCGGTACGCACTGCCCAGGTGTCGGTGTCGTCGTCGAACACCGAACCGAGCACTTCCGCCGCGGGGTTGGCTGCGCTGTCGATGATCACGATGTGGCCGACACCGGCGGCCGTCAACGCGGCCTTGGCGGCCCGGCCGCGGGCACCCGCGCCGACGACGACCACGTGGTGCACGTCGGGTGCCTGGATCACAGAAACTTGCTGCGCTTCCAGGCGCGGCGCGCGATCGGGCCCATCAGCCCCACCTCGGTCAAAAATGCTGCCAGCGGGGCGAATCCGGCTATCTGCATCTGGTAGCGGTGTGGGCTGTTGCGCGCGGTCATGCGTGCCCGCTTCGGGTCGAGGCCGGCGCGCGCGTACGGGATCGGATTGCTGAACAGGTACCGGAAGAAGTACCCGCCGAGGCCGTTGATGTTGGCCATGAACCATCGGTTGAGCCGCGGCATTTCGGCCACCCGCTTGCGTGCGCCATCACGCGCGAATTGGATATGGCGGGCCTCTTCGGTGACGTGAATCCGCATGAGCCGCTGGATAATCGGCTGCAGTTCCGGGTCGTCCATCATCTGTCGTTGCAGCGAGTCGAAGATCTCCTCGCCGATCAGCGCGGCCACCCACAGCATCGAACCTCGCTGGAAGGCCAGCGGAAGCGCGTTGATGACCATCCGGTGCAGCCGCCGGGGACGTATCGGCTTGGCGCCGATCCGCTCGATGGCCTTGCCGAACATGACCATGTGGCGGGTCTCGTCGCCGAGCTCGGTCAGCTTGTAATGCGTCGACCGGCTGGTCGGGTCCTCGTGCAAGATGGTGCGCAACAGCGACTGATTGAGCATGTTCTCGAACCAGATCCCGGCCGAGAGCGTATTGACTAGTTCCTGGCGGGAAAGCTCGATTTGTTGTTCGCGCGTCATTTCGTCCCACATCGGGGTGCCGTAGAGCGAGACGAGTTTGGGCGGCAGATAGAACTTGTCCGGATCCAGCGGGGCATCCCAGTCGATGTCGACGACCGGCTCATAGGACTTCTTGACCGAGCCCTTGAGCAACCGCTCCGAGAACTCCTCACGACTGGGTCCACTTGACTTGGACCCACTTGGTTTCACCGCGGTGGTCATCGTTGGTGTCCCTTCATCAGGTGGTTCAGACGTTAGGGAGATCACACTCGATAGTCAATACCCAGGGTACTAGGTACCGGAGGTCTCGGGTAGGCATTTCGAGATCTGAATTACGTTGTGTTGCATGGGCCGGCACATCCACGTCATCGGCATCGGTGTCGGAGACCCCGACTACCTGACTGTGCAGGCGATCAACGCGCTCAACGGCACGCAGGTGTTCTTCGCGATGGACAAGGGCGAGACCAAGAGCGACCTGGCGGCGCTGCGGCGCGCGATCTGCGAGCGGTTCATCCGCGAGCCGGGATACCGATTCGTCGAGCTGCCAGACCCCGAGCGCGCGACCGACACCGACTACCGGAAAGCGGTCTTTGACTGGCATGCGGCGCGCGCGCGCATCTGGGCGGCGGCCATCGCCGCCGAACTGGGTCCCGACGGTGTGGGCGCCTTTCTGGCGTGGGGCGATCCGTCGCTGTACGACAGCACGCTGCGCATTCTGGAAGCGGTGTCTGCCGAGGTCGACATCAGCTACGACGTCATCCCGGGTATCACCGCAGTCCAGGCGTTGACCGCCCGGCACCGCATCCCGCTCAACGACGTGGGTGCGCCGGTTCTCATCACCACGGGCCGGCAGCTGCGCGCGAGCGGCGTGACCGGCTCGGCAGTGGTAATGCTCGACGCCGACTGTTCGTTTCAGAGCTGCCCGCCGCAAACCCGCATCTGGTGGGGCGCTTATCTGGGTACTGCCGACGAGTTGCTGGTGGCGGGCACGGTCGGCGAGGTCGGCGCCCGCATTGCGGCACTGCGTGCCGAGGCCCGGGCGCGGCATGGCTGGATCATGGATACCTACCTACTACGGGCCTCTTGCGGGGCGCCAGATTAAGCCCTGCATGAGCTTTTTGACGGTTTGGCAAGAAGCGTGCGATTGGGCCCCTGGTTCGCGATAGCATCGGTTATCTCCGCATTGTGTCGCACGTCACTTCGCGATTGCGGGGCCTTTGCAGTGACGGGGAGGTCGTAAATGTCGTGGGTGATCGCCGCGCCCGAGTATGTGGCTGCAGCGGCCGACGATCTGGCAGGTATCGGTTCGACGCTTGGCCAGGCGAACATGGCAGCGGTGGCCCCGATATCGGGCGTGCTGCCCGCGGGTGCCGACGAGGTGTCGTTTGCGGTCTCGGCATTGTTCGACGCCCACGCTCAGGCATATCAGGCGCTCAGCGCCCAAGCGGCGCTGTTTCACCAGCAGTTCGTGCAGCTCATGACCGGCGGGGCCGGACAGTACGCCGCTGCGGAGGCGGCCAACGTGCTGCCGATGCAGGTTGCGGCTGACGCGGTCAACAGTCCCGCGCAGGCGCTCACCGGGCGACCGCTGATCGGCAACGGCGCCAACGGCGCCCCGGGCACCGGGCAAAACGGCGGGCCCGGCGGGTGGCTGCTGGGCAACGGCGGCAACGGCGGCTCCGGCGCGGTGGGCCAAAACGGCGGCAACGGCGGATCGGCCGGGCTTTGGGGCAACGGCGGCAACGGCGCACCCGGCGGGGCGGGTGCCGCCGTCCCTAATGGAGCCGGCATGCCGGGTGGCAACGGCGGCACCGGCGGCAACGGCGGGTGGCTGTACGGGCTCGGCGGACAAGGCGGCACGGGTGGCAACGGCAGCAGCGCCGTCGCGGTCCCCGGCGGAGCGGGCCTTAACGGCGGCGCGGGCGGCAACGGAGGCCCCGGCGGCAACGGCGGGCTGCTCTTCGGGCAGGGCGGTGTTGGCGGAGTCGGCGGCAATGGCGGCAACGCCACCGGGGCCACAAACGTCTCCTCACTAGGCGGCACAGCCGGATCGGCCGGCAACGGCGGCGACGGCGGGCACAGTGGTTGGATCTACGGCGACGGTGGTGCCGGCGGTAACAGCGGCAACGGCGGGTCCTTCGTGCCTGGCAGTGGGATCATCGACGGCGCAACCGGCGGTAACTTTGCCCCGACCGCTGGAAAAGGCGGCAACTCCGGCTTGTTCGGCAACGGCGGTCCCGGTGGCAACGGCGGATTGGGCGGCGCCGGCCAGGCGGCAAGCGGCGACCTGACGGTCGGCGGCCAGGGCGGCGATGGGGTCTCCGGCGGCAACGGTGGTAACGGCGGCTTCATCTGGGGCAACGGCGGTCAGGGCGGAGCTGGCGGGAACGGCGCCGACGGCGGCGGTAACAGCGGCACCACCCTGTCCTTCAACGGCGGCGGCGGCTTCGGCGGGTTCGGCGGCTGGGGCGGCCAGAGCGGGCTGATCGGTAGCGGGGGTAACGGCGGCGCCGGTGGCAACGGCGGCAACGGTGGCAGCGGTGGCAACCGCGGAGGCGACGCCGGGCCTGGCGCGCTCGGCGGCTTCGGCGGCGACGCCCAGCTGTGGGGCAACGGCGGCGCCGGCGCCAATGGAGGCAACACCGGCAATCCCGGCAACCTGAACGGCGGCGGCACCGGCTCGGTGTACCAGACCAGCAACGGCGGCAACGGGGGCCAGGGCGGCTTCTTCGCCGGCAACGGCGGCAACGGCGGCAACGCCGGCACTATCCCCGCTGGCTTCATGGCCCCGGCGGAGAACGGCATCGGCGGCAACGGCGGCGGTGCCCAGTTGGTCGGCAACGGCGGCAACGGCGGTGCCGGAGCCGGAGCCAGCCAGGGTGGCACGGGCGGCACCGGTGGCCGCGGCGGCGATCTCTTCGGCCAGCCGGGCGCCGACGGGCCCGCATAGCCGTCGCAGTCGCCAGGGTTTGCTCAAACGTCGGCTCCGGCCGTTGCCGTCGCACACGATCTATTTCTAGGGTTGCGATCCGCGTGGCCGTTCTCAAGAGGCCGCCGGATGTCGTTCGTGACCGCGTCGTCGGAGTTAATGGCTTCTGCAGCAACCGATTTGACGAGTATTGGCTCGTCGATCACCCAAGCCAATGCGGCGGCGACGGTGCTGACGGCCGGGGCGTTGGCAGCCGGCGCCGACGAAGTCTCGGCAGCTATCGCGGCGTTGTTCGGCGTGCATGCCCAGGCCTATGTCAAGCGCTGAGTGCCCAAGCGGCGAACACCCATCAGCAGTTTGTCAAGCTCATGAGTGGCGGCGGGGCGCAATACGCCGCTGCGGAAGCGCTTAACTTAATGCCGCGCCGCTGCAGCAGGTCACGACCCTGATCAACGAGCCGGTGGTGGCGCTGACCGGACGGCCGCTGTTCGGCGATGGCTTCAATGGTGGCGCCGGCGGCAGTGGCGGTCTCGGTGGTGCCGGTGGACTGCTCGTCGGCCAGCCCGGCGCCAACGGCCCTCCATAGCAGGCAAGCTCGACAGGTCGATGGACACCTGCCTGACGCGGTCGGCAGACTGAACAGGTGCCCGAACTGCCCGAAATCGAAGCACTGGTCGACCATCTGCGCCGGCACGCCGTCGGTTTGCCGATCGGCCGCGTCGACGTCGCCGCGCTGTCGGTGCTCAAAACCTTCGATCCACCCGTCAGCGGCCTACCCGGCCATACCGTCACCGGGGCCGACCGGTGGGGAAAGTACCTGGGCCTGCGGGCGGACCCGCTGTGGTTGATCGCTCACCTGTCGCGGGCGGGCTGGCTGCGATGGTCGGACAAGCTGGCCGCCGCGCCGCTGCGGCCCGGCAAGGGGCCGATCGCGCTGCGCGTGCATCTCGGTACCCCCGGCGATGCACCGGGTTTCGACCTCACCGAGGCCGGCACCCAGAAGCGTCTGGCAGTTTGGCTGGTCGACGATCCGAAGCAAGTCCCGGGTATCGCTGCGCTCGGGCCGGATGCGCTCCAACTAAGCACCGAAGACCTGGCCGGGCTACTGGCCGGCAATACCGGACGCATCAAGACCGTCATCACCGACCAGAAGGTGATCGCCGGCATCGGCAACGCCTACAGCGACGAAATCTTGCACGTGGCCAAGATCTCGCCGTTCGCCACCGCCGGCAAGCTGTCGGCCGAACAACTGGCCACCCTGCACGACGCGATGGTGTCGGTGCTGTCCGACGCGGTGCACCGATCCGTCGGCCAGGGCGCCGCAATGCTCAAGGGGGAGAAGCGCTCCGGGCTGCGGGTGCACGCCCGCACCGGCTTGCCCTGCCCGTTGTGCGGAGACACCGTGCGGGAAGTGTCGTTCGCGGACAAGTCTTTCCAGTACTGTCCGACGTGCCAGACCGGTGGCAAGATGCTGGCCGACCGGCGCATGTCGCGGCTACTGAAGTAGTCGATATGCTGCCCGGATGACCCGTCGGAAAATCCTCATCACCGGCGCCAGCTCCGGCCTGGGCGCCGGGATGGCCCGGGCATTCGCCGCCAAGGGCCGTGACCTGGCGCTGTGCGCCCGTCGCACCGACCGGCTCGACGAGCTGAAAGCTGAACTGTCACAACGGTATCCAAACGTCAAGATCGCCGTGGCGGCCCTGGACGTCAACGACCACGAGCAGGTGCCGAAGGTGTTCGCCGGGCTGAGCGACGAGCTTGGCGGTATCGACCGCGTCATCGTCAACGCAGGTATCGGCAAGGGCGCCAGGCTGGGGTCGGGCAAGTTGTGGGCCAACAAGGCAACCATCGAAACCAATCTCGTGGCCGCCCTGGTGCAGATCGAAACGGCGCTGGAGATGTTCTCCAACAGCGGTTCGGGGCATCTGGTGCTCATTTCCTCGGTGCTGGGCAACACGGGGGTGCCGGGCGTCAAAGCCGCCTATGCCGCCAGCAAGGCCGGGTTGAGCTCACTGGGCGAATCGCTGCGCGCCGAGTACGCCAGGGGCCCCATCAAGATCTCGGTGATCGAGCCGGGCTACATCGAGTCGGAGATGACGGCCAAGTCGAACAGCACCATGTTCATGGTGGACAACGAAACCGGCGTCAAGGCACTCGTCGACGCCATCGAACGCGAGCCCGGACGGGCCGCAGTGCCGTGGTGGCCGTGGGCGCCGCTGGTGCAGTTGATGCGGGTGCTGCCGCCGCCGCTGACCAAGCGCTTCGGCTAACGTCCCCGGCGCGAGCAGACGCAAAAGCCCCCAACACGCCGGTGAATACGGCGCTTTTGCGACTGCTCGGCGCAGGTTCGTCAGCCGGCGCGGCCTCGTTCGGTGCGGTAGCGACGCACCAGCGCGTCGGTCGAGCTGTCGGACTGCGGCCCGGGCGAGGCGTCACCGGTGATCACCGGAAGCAGCGCCTTGGCCTGGGTCTTACCCAGCTCCACCCCCCACTGGTCGAACGAGTCGATCCCCCACACCACACCCTCGGTGAACACTTGGTGCTCGTACAAAGCGATCAGCTGTCCCAGCACCGACGGCGTCAGCCGGTTGGCCAGGATCGAGGTGGACGGCCGGTTGCCGGGCATCACCTTGTGCGGCACCACCTCGGCCGGGGTGCCCTCGGCCGCGATCTCCTCGGCGGTCTTGCCGAACGCCAGCACCTGGGTTTGGGCGAAGAAGTTGCTCATCAACAGGTCGTGCATGCTGCCGGTGCCCTCGACGGTCGGCAGGTCGTCGAGCGGTTGGCTGAAGCCGATGAAATCCGCCGGCACCAACCGGGTTCCCTGATGCAGTAATTGATAGAAGGCATGCTGGCCGTTGGTTCCCGGTTCGCCCCAAAAGATTTCGCCGGTGTCGGTGGTCACCGGGGTGCCGTCGGCGCGGGTCGATTTGCCGTTGGACTCCATGGTCAGCTGCTGCAGATAGGCCGCGAAGCGGGCCAGGTCATTGGAATACGGCAACACCGCACGCGATTGCGCACCCATGAAGTTGGAGTACCACAGGCCGACAAGACCAAGCAGCGCAGGCGCATTGGACTCCAGCGGCGCGGTGCGGAAGTGTTCGTCGACGATGTGGAACCCGGATAGGAAGTCGCCGAAGGCTTCTCGGCCGATGGCGGCCATCACCGACAGCCCGATAGCCGAATCGACCGAATACCGCCCGCCCACCCAATCCCAGAAGCCGAACATGTTGTCGGTGTTGATGCCGAAGTCGTCGACCAGGCGCTTGTTGGTGGAGACCGCGACGAAATGCCTGGACACCGCGGCATCGCCGAGCGCGTCGGTCAGCCAGCGCCGCGCGCCGGTCGCGTTGGTCAGCGTCTCGAGCGTGGAGAACGTCTTCGACGCGACAACGAAAAGCGTTGTGGCAGGTTCTAAATCGGCCAGTTTGGCGATGAGGTCGGCCGGGTCGACGTTGGAGACGAAACGCGCCGAAATCCCGGCGTCGGCGTAGTGGCGCAGCGCCTGGTACACCATCACCGGGCCGAGGTCCGAACCGCCGATGCCGATGTTCACCACGGTGCTGATCCGCTTTCCGGTGGCTCCGGTCCACTCGCCGCTGCGCAGCCGGTCGGTGAAGTCGCCCATCGCATCCAGCACGGCATGCACGTCCTGGACTACGTTGCGGCCGTTGACAACGAGCTCGGCGTCGCGGGGCAGCCGCAGCGCCGTGTGCAGAACGGCGCGATCTTCGGAGGTGTTGATGTGCACGCCCGAGAACATCTGGTCGCGGCGCTCTTCCAGTTTGGCCGCGCGGGCCAGCTCGATCAGCAGCCGTAGCGTCTCGCGGGTGATGCGGTGCTTGCTGTAGTCGATATAGAGGTCACCGGCAGTGATCGTGAGATCGCGGCCGCGATCGGGATCGTCGGCGAACAACTGCCGAAGGTGAGTTTCTCCGATCTGATCGTGGTGCTTGCGCAGGGCGTCCCACGCCGGGGCGGCGGTGATGTCGGGGATTGATGGCTGGGCGGTCATGATTTGACCCTAATGCTCCGGGATCGGGGGCAGTGGTGCGTCAGCCGCGTCTGTCTAAGCCGTGCCCAGCACCTGCTGAAGATCGGGCAGCATGGCTTGCAATTGTGCGCCCCAATATGACCAGGTATGGGTGCCGTTAGCCGGGAAATTGAACACGCCGTTGTGCCCGCCCTTGGCTTTGTACCTGGCCTGGAAGATCTTGTTGCTGATCCGCGTGGCGGATTCCAGCAGGCTGGCATCGAGCTTGCCGGCGACCTCCAAGTCCGATTGGCCGCCGTTGCCGGTATACACCCAGATTCGGGTGTTGTTGGCGACGAGTGTCGCCGCATTGGCCGTCGGGTCGTTGGCCGCCCAGGCGGGGTCGGCGGGTGGGCCCCACATCGCCTCGGAGCGAAAACCGCCAGCGCCCAGTTGCGCGGCACTGACCAATGACGGCCATTGCCCGGCGGACAGGTTGAGAAAGCCCGACATCGAGGCCGCGTAGCCGAAGTTCTGCGGATGTTTGGCGGCCAGGATCAGCGCCGCCGATCCGGACATCGACGCACCGACCACCGCGTTTCCCGAAGTGCTGACCGCCTTGTTCGTCGCCAGCCACCGCGGCAGCTCTTCGGTCAGGAAGGTTTCCCACTTGTACGTCCAGACCCCGCCGTTGCCGGCCGCGGGCTGATACCAATTGGAGTAGAAGCTGGCCATGCCGCCGACGGGCATGACGAGCGACAGCCCGGATTGGTCGAACCATTCGAACACCGGCAGGTGCATGTCCCAGCCGTTGTAGTCGTCCCGGGCGAGCATGCCGTCGAGCAAATACACCGCATGGGGGCCGCCGCCCTGAAATTCCACCTTGATCTGGCGGTGCATCGACGGTGAGGGCACCATCAGATACTCGATCGGCAGGCCGCGCCGCGACCACGCGGACGAGGTGGCCGAGCCAGCGGCCAGCATTGCCAGCATTGCCAGCAGGGCGAGTATTGCCGTTGCCGAAACGACCATCGCACGGCGCAGTCGCAAAACCCCAGCTGACTTTGCTGTAACCATTTCGGCGGAATGTACCGCAGAAACCAGGATATCTGCGATAAGCAGCGGAAATGTGATCTATTAGTGACCGAGACGACCCCGGCCCAGCCGCAAAAGGAGCATTGCCAAGTGCTTACCGTCGGGTCCGAGCTCGCTGTAGCGCTCGATGACCTGCATCTCGCGATTGTGCACCAGCCGGGTGCCTCCAGAGGCCATTCGAACTCTGCCGATCGCCTGCGACACTTCGGCGCGCCGTTTGACTGCGGCCAGGATTTCGCGGTCTAACCGGTCGATCTCGTCGCGCAGTTCCTCGATGCTGGGCAACTGTTGGGTATCGGTGTTCATCTCCGCTGACTCCGCGTTCTCGTGATGTGGGGATTCTGGTCTCATCCGGTATCGGGCCTCACACAAGAGACGAGCCCCGAATCGCCGAAGCGGACCACGGGGCTCTGCGAAAGCAGCTAGACCACGGGCACCGCTGGCCGGTACCCGTAGAAAAATCGGCGCTGCCTGTTGAGCACCAACCGAGTGTGCCACCAAGGGCCGCGGCTGCGCAAAAAGCCGGCGACCCGTTGGCCGGAAATCATGGCGGGCAGGTTGCGGCAGCTGGACCCTGTCCGGTCCTGCGGGTTCGCCGCGTGCGGCGAAGCGTCGATTCGGTTGGCGAAAAGTAGCGCGAAAACGCCCATCATGCCGCAATGCCGGCCGTAAGCTCTACGCGCTGTGTCGGCGAGTGTGGCACTGGTACAAGGGGAGCCGGCTGGGTCGGGCCCAGGGGCGGAAGGACTGTGGTGATGAATTATTCGGTGTTGCCTCCGGAGATCAACTCTTCGCTGATGTTTGCGGGTGCGGGTGCGGCTCCCATGCTCGACGCCGCGGCGGCATGGGAAGGGTTGGCCGAGGAGCTGAGTTCGGCGGCGGCCTCGTTCGGCTCGCTGACTTCGGGGCTGGCTGCCCAGGCGTGGCAGGGGCCCGCGTCGACCGCGATGGTGACAGCGGCCGCACCGTACGCAAGTTGGCTGAGCGCGGCGGCAACCCAGGCCGTGGCGGCGGCCGGGCAGGCCCGAACGGTCGCCGGCGTGTTCGAGGCGGCGCGGGCCGCGACGGTCGTGCCGGCGGCGGTGGCGGCCAACCGGAATGCGTTGGTGCAGATGGTGCTGTCGAACTGGTTCGGGCTGAACGCGCCGGCGATCGCGCACATCGAAGGCCTGTACGAACAGATGTGGGCCCAGGATGTGGCCGCGATGGTGGGTTATCACGGTGGGGCTTCGGCAGCGGCCGCGGGGCTGGCCCCGTGGCAGCAGCTACTGCAGAACATCCCGGGCCTGAGCGCGCTTTCGGCCGTTGGCAACATCGGTGCCGGGAACCTGGGCTTGGGAAACATCGGCAGCGGAAACCTGGGCACCGGCAATACCGGTAATGCAAACTTCGGCAGCGGGAACAATGGCAACCTCAACTTCGGCGACGGAAACCTCAGCGGAATCCTCAATTTCGGCAGCGGAAACACCGGCAGTTTCAACATGGGTAGCGGAAACAGGGGCAGCAGAAACTTCGGCGCCGGTAATCGTGGCAATGGAAACTTTGGCTTCGGAAACTCTCAGGCCACCGGTGGTGGAAACTTCGGGAACGGAAACAGCGGTAGCGGGAATTTTGGCAACGGGAATACCGGTAATCTCAATATAGGCAGTGGAAATTTCGGTAACGCCAACTTCGGCTTCGGCAACAGCGGTCCCGGAGCCATGCCCACAGCAGGCAACTCGAATGTCGGACTCGGCAATACCGGAAACTCCAACATCGGTATAGGTAACTTTGGCAACTTCAACATCGGGCTGGGCAATAGTGGTGAGTTCAACATCGGCTTCGGCAACTCGGGGAACAACAACTTCGGCATCGGTCTGACCGGCGACAATCAGTTTGGCATCAACTTCAACGGCCTGAACTCCGGTAGCGGCAACATCGGCTTATTCAATTCCGGCGACAACAATGTCGGCTTCTTCAATTCGGGCAACGGAAACTGGGGCATCGGCAACTCCGGTGACATCAACTCCGGAATCGCGAACTCCGGAAATACGAACACCGGCATCATGAACTCTGGTAACCACAATACGGGCTGGGTCAACACGACCAACACCAATGTCGGATTCGGGAACTCCGGCCACGGAAATGTCGGTTTCTGGAACGCTGGAAGCGATAATGTGGGCGTCGGAAATGGCGGCGGCTTTGCGGTAGGCGCCTTCAACTCGGGCTCGAGCGGCACCGTGGGCTTCTTCAACTCCGGTGCGAGCAGCGTGGGCTTCTACAACTCCGGCTCCGGCAACACCGGGTTCGGAAATTCGGGCAACACCAACACCGGATTTTGGAACTCGGGCAACATAAACACAGGTGCCGGCAATGCCGGCGATGTGAATACCGGCTACGGCAGCGCAACCGACACCGGGGCCACAAACTCCGGCTTCGGCAACACCGGCACCGGAACCTCGGGCTTCAATAACCATGGGAACAGTACTTCCGGATGGGAGAACACCGGCAATTCGAGTGAGGGCTACGGAAACGTCGGTAACTTCCAGACGGGCTTCCAGAACACAAATAGTCGCAATACCGGCTTCTTCAACTCGGGCGTCAACTCCGTCGGATTCTCGAATACCAGCAGCTTTGGAATCGGCTATGCGAACGGCGGCGTTACCGGCAACGTGGGCTTCATGAACGTCGGCACCGACAATTCGGGCTTCGGCCAGTCCGGGACTTTGAACTCGGGCTGGGGCAACTCGGGCACAAACAGCTCGGGCAGCAATCACACGGGCACCGACGAGTCCGGGTTCGAGTAACAGCACCGTCCCAGACGCGCACCCCCCACATAGCCTGGCCCGACGAGTCGTCGGTGGGCGGCGGTAAGTTTGGAGCGACATGAGTGTGCACGCGACCGACGCGAAGTCCGAAACAGATCAGCTGCTCCACGGCCTCAACCCGCAACAGCGCCAGGCGGTGCTGCATGAGGGCTCGCCGCTGCTGATCGTCGCGGGCGCGGGTTCGGGTAAGACGGCGGTGTTGGCCCGGCGGATCGCTTACCTGATCGCTGCGCGTGGTGTCGCGGTCGGTCAGATCCTGGCCATCACTTTCACCAACAAGGCCGCCGCCGAGATGCGGGAACGGGTGGTGCGCCTGGTCGGTGCCCGGGCCCGGTACATGTGGGTGTCCACGTTTCACTCGACCTGCGTGCGCATCCTGCGCAACCAGGCGTCGCTGATCGACGGCCTGAACTCCAACTTCTCCATCTACGACGCCGACGATTCGCGTCGGCTGCTGCAGATGATCGGCCGCGACATGGGCCTGGACATCAAGCGGTATTCGCCGCGGTTGTTGGCGAACGCGATCTCGAACCTGAAGAACGAGCTGATCGACCCCCATCGGGCGCTGGCCGACCCGACCGACGACTCAGATGACTTAACACGTACCGTCGCATCCGTCTATGCCGAATACCAGCGGCGGCTACGGGCGGCCAATGCGCTGGATTTCGACGACCTCATAGGCGAGACCGTCACGGTGTTGCAGACCTTCCCGGACATCGCCCAGTACTACCGGAGACGGTTCCGGCACGTCCTGGTCGACGAGTACCAGGACACCAACCACGCGCAGTACGTATTGGTGCGCGAACTGGTCGGCCACGGCACGCAAGACGGCCCCGATAACCAGGTGCCGCCCTCGGAGCTGTGCGTGGTCGGCGACGCCGACCAGTCGATCTATGCCTTCCGCGGCGCGACCATCCGCAACATCGAAGACTTCGAGCGCGACTACCCCGACGCGACAACCATTCTGCTGGAACAGAATTACCGCTCCACACAGAACATCTTGTCGGCGGCCAACTCCGTGATCGCCCGCAACGCCGGGCGCCGGGAGAAGCGACTGTGGACCGACGCCGGCGAAGGGGAGTTGATCGTCGGCTACGTCGCCGACAACGAACACGACGAGGCCAGGTTCGTCGCCGAAGAGATCGACGCACTGGCCGAGCGTGGCGAGATCACCTACAACGACGTCGCCGTCTTCTACCGCACCAACAACTCGTCGCGGTCCCTGGAAGAGGTGCTCATCCGCGCCGGAATCCCGTACAAGGTCGTCGGGGGCGTGCGCTTTTACGAGCGCAAGGAGATCCGCGACATCATCGCCTACCTGCGCGTGCTGGACAATCCCGGCGATGCGGTCAGCATGCGGCGCATCCTCAATACGCCGCGCCGCGGCATCGGCGATCGCGCCGAGGCGTGCGTGGCGGTCTACGCCGAGAACACCGGCGCCAGCTTCGCCGATGCCCTGGTGGCCGCGGCCGAGGGCAAAGTGCCGATGCTCAACACCCGCGCGCAGAAGGCGATCGCGGGCTTTGTGGAGATGCTCGACGAGCTGCGGGGCCGCCTCGACGGGGACCTCGGTGAGCTGGTCGAGGCGGTGCTGGAACGCACCGGATACCGTCGGGAGCTGGAATCGTCCACCGACCCCCAGGAGCTGGCGCGGCTGGACAACCTCAACGAACTCGTCAGCGTCGCACACGAATTCAGCGCCGACCAGGCGAATACCGCTGCGCTCGAACCGGACAACGAAGACGTGCCGGACACCGGCGTGTTGGCGGCGTTTCTGGAACGGGTGTCGCTGATCGCCGACTCTGACGAGATCCCCGAGCACGGTGCCGGTGTCGTCACGCTGATGACGTTGCATACCGCCAAGGGGCTGGAGTTCCCGGTGGTGTTCGTGACCGGCTGGGAGGACGGGATGTTCCCGCACATGCGGGCGCTGGACGACCCGACCGAACTGTCCGAGGAGCGGCGGCTGGCCTACGTCGGCATCACGCGGGCCCGGCAACGGCTCTATGTCAGCCGGGCCATGGTGCGTTCTTCCTGGGGACAGCCGATGCTGAATCCGGAATCGCGCTTCCTGCGCGAGATCCCGCAGGAGCTCATCGACTGGCGGCGCACCGCGCCGAAGCCGTCGTTCAGTGCGCCGGTGAGCGGAGCCGGCCGGTTCGGCGCCCCGCGGTCGGCGCCCACCCGTTCTGCAGGGGCGAGCAAGCGCCCGCTGCTGGTGCTACAGCCCGGCGATCGAGTCACCCACGACAAGTACGGCTTGGGCCGGGTCGAGGAAGTCTCCGGCGTAGGGGAGTCCGCGATGTCGCTGATCGACTTCGGCAGTTCGGGGCGGGTCAAGCTGATGCACAACCACGCCCCGGTCACCAAGCTGTAGCGCTTTTGCGCCGACCGTGAACTCGCCGCGAAAAAATCGTGAGATCCTCGCGGTGGCAACACGTTCGGCGAAGCCGCTACTCCACGAGCCAGCGTTTGGTCGCCGGATGCAGGGCTAACACCGCGCTGGCGATCGGCAGTAGCGGCAGGGTGTGCACGATCCACCCGACGCGCGCACCGGCGATGAACACGCCACCGTAGGTCAACACCGCGACCACCGCACCCGCCGCGATCAGATAGCGCCCCAGAGACCGGCGGAGCAGCAACATGATCACGCCGGTGACCGTGGCTGCGGCGAACACCAGGGCCAGAAAGCCCACCGCGATGCAGAACAGCCGGTCGGTCCGCCACCATCCGGCAATCAGGTCGGTGGCCACCACCGAGGTGGCCCATCCGCTGACGATGCTGACCGCTGCGGCCGCGACGGCCGTCCAGGGGTCCGGCTCGTGGCCGATCGCCGCCGGTAGAGGCGGAAAGTGGTCCACCCGGCCGGTCGCGTCCAACGCTGTCGGGTGGCGCGGGATCTGGGTGGCCGCAGAATCGGATATCGCGGGCAGTGGTCCGGTCGGCGCCCGGCGGATGATTCGGGTGCGCGGTTCCTCGAGAGATCCAGTGGGCTCGGACGGGGTCTCAGGCGCGGGGGGACGGCTCGCTGCGGTCACCGGTCAGCCGGCGTAGTTGCCTACAAAGATTCCGCGCTTGGCCAGCCACGGCACGGGGTCGATCCGCTCGGTGCCGCCCAGGAGCACTTCGAAATGGAGGTGCGGGCCGGTGGAAAAGCCCCGGTTGCCCATGGTGGCGATCTGATCGCCCGCCATCACGCGCTGTCCGATGCTGACCAGCGTGGTGTTGACGTGACCGTAGAGGGTCACGGTGCCGTCGGCGTGGCGCAGCTTTACCCACATGCCGTAGCCGGCGGTAGGGCCGGCGTCGATGACGACGCCGTCCGACACCGCGTAGATCGGTGTCCCGATGGAGTTGGCCAGATCGATACCAGCGTGCAGCACACCCCAGCGATACCCGAAATTCGACGTGAATATGCCTTTGGCCGGCAAGACATACAGCGGCTGCTGCAGTCGTGCCTCACGCTGGGCTCTTTCCTGCGCGAACGCCACACCATGGGCGAGTTCCGCGTTGTGCACTGCCGCGTTTGCCGCCGGCTGCGCGGCAATGACCTGCACACCCCGGGGGGTGCCACCCGACCCGCCGGTGAGCGCCGACGCATTGGCGCTCAACAAGGTGTCGGCCGTGGTGGTGTCGGATTGATGAGTTGCCGTATGCGCCGCGGCGGCAGCCGCACCGGCGGCCATGGCCGAGATCAGCAGGCGTCCCTTGGCCGCGCTGGTCGGCTGCTTGCGGTGCTGGCCGCCTCGCCGGGGCACCGGGGTGACAGCCGCCGCGTGCGGGTGCGGGGCAGATGCTTGGCTGCCGCACTCGATGCCCAGAGCGGCCAGCACCTCCGTCGGGCCGGCCAGCCACGCGGGGGTCAGGTCGTCGGTCTCATGCAGGTCGTCGAGCTCGGGGGCCTGCAGTAACTGCACATCAGTGCCGAACTCGGGATCGCCGAAGTCCAGCTCGTCGAGGTCGGCGAGTTCCAGCTCGTCGAACCCGTCGAATCCGTCCAACGGGATGATTTCGGTGATTTCGTTACGGTGGTGATGTTGAAGCCGACGATCGCGGGATGCATAAAGCCCGCCTGCCGCGGCAGGACGGGCGAATCGGTGCTGGGACAATGCTGAAATGTCCTCGTATCGTGACCATAACGTTATCTGGACCCTGAGACGGTATCCGCTCATCAATGGGGCTGGCAACCTCAGGACAATAACCCACGCACAAATGTGATCTGTATCACGTTTGAAAGCCGACGGTATTTGGTGGCGCGCGCCACACCGATGGGATGCGATCGCGGCGGTCGTTTGGCGCCTCGCTACAGTTCCAACCGTGCGGTTTGCCGAATCTGGCTTTGCCGCCTATAGGCCTGCCTACAGGCCCAGCAGATAGCCCAGCGAAGACAGTGAGCACATGGACCTTTTCGAGTATCAAGCCAAGGAACTGTTCGCCAAGCACAACGTGCCCAGCACGCCCGGCCGAGTGACCGACAGCGCCGAGGGCGCCAAGGCAATCGCCACCGAGATCGGTCGTCCGGTGATGGTCAAAGCACAGGTCAAAATCGGTGGGCGGGGCAAGGCGGGCGGAGTCAAATACGCCGCCGCCCCAGACGACGCATACCAGCACGCCCAGAACATCCTCGGCCTGGACATCAAGGGCCACATCGTCAAGAAACTACTGGTCGCCGAGGCCAGCGATATCGCCGAGGAGTACTACATCTCCTTCCTGCTGGACCGCGCCAACCGCACCTACCTGGCCATGTGCTCGGTCGAGGGCGGCATGGACATCGAAGAAGTGGCCGCCACCAAGCCGGAGCGGCTGGCCAAGGTTCCGGTGGACGCGGTCAAGGGCGTTGACTTGGCGTTTGCACGCTCCATCGCCGAGCAGGGTCACCTGCCGGCCGAGGTGCTCGACGCCGCCGCGGTCACCATTTCCAAGCTGTGGGAGCTGTTCGTCGCCGAGGACGCCACCCTGGTCGAGGTCAACCCGCTGGTACGCACCCCCGACAACCAGATCCTGGCGCTGGACGCCAAGATCACTCTCGACGCCAACGCCGATTTCCGTCATCCCGATCACGCCGAGTTCGAGGACCGTGCGGCCACCGATCCGCTGGAGCTTAAAGCCAAAGAGCACGACCTCAACTACGTCAAGCTCGACGGGCAGGTCGGCATCATCGGTAACGGCGCCGGCCTGGTGATGTCGACACTCGATGTCGTCGCCTATGCCGGTGAGAAGCACGGTGGCGTCAAGCCGGCCAACTTTCTCGACATCGGTGGCGGCGCGTCGGCCGAGGTCATGGCCGCCGGACTGGACGTGGTGCTGGGCGACGATGAAGTCAAGAGCGTGTTCGTCAACGTCTTCGGCGGCATCACCTCGTGTGACGCCGTGGCCACCGGGATCGTCAAGGCTCTGGAAATCCTGGGCGGTGAGGCCAACAAGCCGCTGGTGGTGCGGCTGGACGGCAACAACGTCGACGAAGGCCGGCGCATTCTGGCCGAAGCCAACCACCCCCTGGTGACGCTGGTGCCGACGATGGACGAGGCCGCCGACAAAGCCGCCGAGCTGGCGAGCGCCTGAAAGCCTGAAAGCCTGAAAGGAAGCACGACCCATGGCTATCTTCCTGACCAAAGAGAACAAGGTCATCGTCCAGGGCATCACCGGCTCTGAGGCCACCGTCCACACCGCCCGGATGCTCAAGGCGGGCACCCACATCGTCGGCGGCGTGAACGCCCGCAAGGCCGGCACCACCGTCACCCACGAGGACAAAGGCGGCCGGCTGATCAAGTTGCCGGTGTTCGGCAGTGTCACCGAGGCGATGGATAAGACCGGCGCCGACGTCTCGATCATCTTTGTGCCGCCGCGATTCGCCAAGGACGCGATCATCGAGGCGATCGATGCCGAAATTCCGTTGCTGGTGGTGATCACCGAGGGCATACCGGTGCAGGACACCGCATACGCCTGGGCCTACAACGTCGGCAAGGGCGGCAAGACCCGCATCATCGGCCCCAACTGTCCCGGCATCATCACGCCCGGCCAGGCCCTGGTGGGCATCACCCCGGCCAATATCACCGGACCCGGCTCGATAGGCCTGGTGTCCAAGTCCGGCACGCTGACCTACCAGATGATGTTCGAGTTGCGGGACCTCGGTTTCTCCACTGCCATCGGGATCGGCGGTGACCCGGTGATCGGCACCACGCATATCGATGCGATCGAGGCCTTCGAAAAGGATCCCGACACCAAGCTGATCGTGATGATCGGCGAGATCGGTGGTGACGCCGAAGAGCGCGCGGCCGACTTCATCAAGGCGAATGTGTCCAAGCCGGTCGTGGGTTACGTCGCCGGCTTCACCGCGCCGGAAGGCAAAACCATGGGTCACGCGGGGGCGATCGTGTCCGGCTCGTCGGGAACCGCGGCCGCCAAGAAAGAGGCACTCGAGGCGGCCGGCGTCAAGGTCGGCAAGACGCCGTCGGAAACCGCGGCCCTAGCCCGGGAAATCCTGAAGACTCTTTAGCGCGAGCAGACGCAAAAGCCCCCGACACGCCGTGCGTGCGGGGGCTTTTGCGTCTGCTCGCGCCTAGGCGGCCAGCTTGCCGGCCAGCCGCTCCACATACACGGCGACTTCGCTTGTGGAGCGGTCCGGCAGGCCGAACAGCACCTCGGTCACTCCCAACTCGGCCCAGTGCGCCAGCTTCTCGGGCGCCGGCTTGAAGTCCAGGGCCACGATCTGGGGAGCCCCGTCGCGGCCGGCGGCCGCCCAGGTGTCCTGCAGCAACCTCACCGGCTCGTCGATGTCGACGTCACGCGGCGTGGTGATCCAGCCGTCGGCGCTACGTGCAATCCACCTGAAGTTCTTCTCGGTGCCGGCGGCGCCCACCAGGATCGGAATGTGTGGCTGCACGGGCTTGGGCCACGCCCAGCTGGGTCCGAACTTGACGAATTCGCCGGCGTAGGCGGCTTCCTCTTGGGTCCACAACGCCCGCATCGCTTCGAGGTATTCGCGCAACATGGTGCGCCGGCGCCCCGGCGGCACGCCATGGTCGGCGAGTTCGTCGGTGTTCCAGCCGAATCCGACGCCGACGCTGACCCGCCCGCCGGATAGGTGGTCCAGCGTGGCAATGCTTTTGGCCAGCGTGATCGGGTCGTGCTCCACCGGCAGCGCAACCGCGGTTGACAGCCGGACCCGGGAGGTGACCGCTGAAGCCGCGCCCAAACTCACCCACGGGTCCAGCGTGCGCAGATAGCGGTCGTCCGGCAGCGACGCGTCACCCGTCGTGGGATGGGCGGCCTCCCGTTTGACCGGGATGTGCGTGTGTTCGGGCACGTAGAAAGTGCGAAAGCCATGGTCGTCGGCCAGTTTCGCGGCTGCGGCCGGGGAGATGCCACGGTCGCTGGTGAAAAGGACAAGCCCGTAATCCATGAACAGAATTAGAACGCGTTCTACCTCAGCCGGGCAAGCGGCTCAGCTCCCGATCGTCGGCAGCGGTGACGGGGCCGGTATCGCTGGGGCAAGGTCGCCACGGCGCGAGTACCCGGCCGTGCGCTAGCGTGGGTCATCGAATTGTGTCGCAGGGAGCAATCGTCGCATTGCAGCAGGCGTAGCGACGGCACCAGAGGTAATAGGAGGAGCCATGACCTACTCACCAGGTAGTCCCGGATACCCGCCCGCACAATCGGCCGGCTCCTACGGAGGCGCCACACCGTCTTTCACCAAGGCTGACAACGGTGTCAGCAAGCTTCCGATGTACCTGAGCATGGTGGTTGCCGCGCTCGGGCTGCTGGCGTATCTCACCAGCTTCGGGCCCATGTTCACGGTCAGCTCAGAACTCGGCGGGGCCGGCAGCGAGGTTTCCGGCGATACCGGGTTAGCTGTCGGCCTGGCTCTGCTGGCCGCACTGCTTGCCGGGGTGAGTCTGCTGCCCAAGGCCAAGAGCTACGTGGCCATCTTCGCGGTGGTCTCGGTGTTGGGCGTGTTGCTGATGATCTCGGCGACGTTCAACAAGCCGAGCGCATATTCGACCGGCTGGGCGCTGTGGGTTGTCTTGGTGTTCATCGTGTTTCAGGCGGTTGCCGCGGTCGGCGCGCTGCTGTTGGATGCGGGTGTCATCTCGGCGCCGGCACCGCGGCCCAAATTCGATGCCTATGGGCAGTATGGCCAGTACGGCCAATACGGACAGTACGGCGGTCAGCCCGGCGGGTATTACGGTCAACCGAGTGCGCAGCAGCAGGCCGCGCCCAGCCCTGCGCAACCGTCCGGATACGGATCGCAATACGGTGGTTATTCGTCCAGCGCCGGCTCCAACCCGTCGACCGGCGGATTCGGCGCCCAGCAACCCGGCCAGTCGGCGCCCCAGCCGATGCACCAGGGCCCGTCCACCCCACCCACCGGCTTCCCAAGCTTCGGCCCACCGCCGGTCAGTGCCGGAACGGGGTCCCAGGCCGGGTCGGCTCCGGTCAACTACTCAAACCCCGCCGGGGGACCGCAGTCTTATGGGCAGGGGCACGGCCAGCAGTCGTCGTCACCCGGTTCGGCGCCGGTCTAATCGGGCGCTCTCGCGCTGAGTAGGCACGTGCGCGAAGAGTGAATAGGGTGTCGGCAAGAAACGAGGACAACCGAGCAGCGGGCGCTCGCCAGGCACGCGACCTCGTCAAGGTCGCGTTCGCGCCTGCGGTGGTGGCGCTGGTCATCATCGCCGCGGTTACGCTGCTGCAGTTACTGATCGCCAACAGCGACATGACCGGGGCGTTGGGCGCGATCGCCAGTATGTGGCTGGGCGTCCACCAGGTGCCGATCTCGATCGGCGGTCGCGAACTCGGCGTAATGCCGCTGCTGCCGGTTCTGCTGATGGTGTGGGGCACCGCGCGTACGACGGCCTTGGCCACCTCGCCCTACTCGTCGTGGCTTGTTGTGCGATGGGTTGTCGCGTCGGCGCTGGGCGGGCCGCTGCTGATCGCGGCGATCGCGCTGGCGGTCGTCCACGACGCGTCGTCGGTCATCACCGAACTACAGACACCCAGCGCGCTGCGGGCGTTCACCGGCGTGCTGGTAGTGCATGCCATCGGCGCGGCGATCGGGGTGTGGTCCCGGGTGGGCAGGCGGGCTCTGGCGGCTTCGCGGCTTCCGAATTGGCTGGGCGACTCGGTGCGCGCCGCTGCCGGCGGGGTCTTGGCATTGCTGGGACTGTCCGGCTTGGTGACGGCAGGGTCGCTGGTCGTTCACTGGGCGACGATGCAAGAGCTCTACGGGATCACCGACTCGATCTGGGGGCAATTCAATCTCACGCTGCTCTCGGTGCTGTATGCGCCCAACGTCTTCGTCGGCGCCGCGGCGGTCGCGGTTGGGTCCAGCGCCCATATTGGCTTTGCGACGTTCAGTTCGTTCACCGTCTTCGGGGGCGACATTCCGGCCGTGCCGATCCTGGCCGCGGCGCCCACGCCGCCGCTCGGGCCCGCGTGGGTAGCTTTGCTGATCATCGGAGCAGCATCTGGGGTCGCCCTGGGGCAGCAGTGCGCCCGCCGGCCGCTGCCGTTGCTTCCGGCAATGGCCAAGGTGCTGGTGGCAGCGCTTATCGGGGCGTTGGTGATGGGGCTGCTCGGTTACGCCGGCGGCGGCGAGCTGGGCAACTTCGGCGCTGTCGGCGTGGACGAGGGGGCCTTGCTGATCGGTGTTTTGTTCTGGTTCACCGTCATCGGCTGTCTCACGGTGGCGATGGCCGGCGGGATCACCAAGCGTCCGCGCTCGTCCAAACCGCGGCCCGCCCCGCCGGCTGACGAGGACGAGACGTCTGCGGACGCGTTCGACGAGGGCGATCAGCCCCATGATGTCGTCGATGAGCCGCCGCATCCTGAGGACGTCGACGTCGACGTTTCTGAAGACGACGGCGTGTCCTTAACAGGTGAAGCCGAGTCAGACTCAGGCTCCCGGCGCGAGGATTAGGCCGTGTGCACTGTGCGCCGCCTGCCGCGGCAGCGCGGTGTCCGATGCGCGAGCCTGTAGTAGTGACCCTGTGCTGACCCTGTGCTGACATTGTCGAGTCTGCGTACAGCGCGCCGACACGCGCGTGGCAATAGCTGTGGATGCAGGTTCGACGCGCCTGCGCGCCCGGCATCGTCGCCAGACGGGGCCTGATTTGTCTGGCTCCTTCTCCGGCCGCTGGCGCGCCCGGCATCGTCGCCAGACGGGGCCTGATTTGTCTGGCTCCTTCTCCGGCCGCTGGCGCGCCCGGCATCGTCGCCAGACTAGGCTCGCCGTGTGCAGGAACCGCTCCGGGTACCCCCGAGTGCACCGACGCGAGTGGTAGTGCTGGCATCGGGCACCGGATCGCTGCTGAACGCGCTGCTCCAAGCCGCCGTGGGCGACTATCCGGCGCGGATCGTCGCCGTCGGGGTGGATCGCGAGTGCCGGGCCGCCGAGATCGCCGCGCGGGCATCGGTGCCGAGCTTCACGGTCCGGGTCGCCGACTACCCCGGCCGCGACGCCTGGGACGCGGCCATCACCGATGCCACCGCCGCCCATTCACCCGATCTGGTGGTATCGGCCGGATTTATGAGAATCCTTGGGCCGCAATTCCTTTCACAGTTCAGCGGACGTATCCTCAACACCCATCCCGCGCTGCTGCCGGCATTCCCGGGTGCCCACGGCGTGGCCGACGCGTTGTCCTACGGTGTGAAGGTCACCGGCTGTACGGTGCATCTGGTGGATGCCGGCGTGGACACCGGGCCGATACTGGCGCAGCAGGCCGTTCCGGTGCTCGACGGTGACGACGAAGAGACATTGCACGAGCGCATCAAGGTCATCGAACGGCGACTACTCGTCGACGTGGTGGCCGCGATTGCCACCGGCGGCCTGACCTGCATCGGACGAAAGGCGACCCTGGGATGAGCACAGTATGACCGGCGACAGCGTAAGGAAGCCGATCCGCCGCGCGTTGATCAGCGTGTACGACAAGACCGGGCTGGTGGAGCTGGCTGCGGGCCTGGCGGCGGCCGGCGTCGAGATCGTCTCCACCGGATCAACGGCGAAGACCATTGCCGGCAAAGGCATTTCGGTAACCCGCGTCGAGGAGCTCACCGGCTTTCCGGAGGTGCTCGACGGCCGGGTCAAGACCCTGCACCCACGAGTGCACGCCGGGCTGCAGGCCGACTTGCGCAAGCCCGAACACCAGGCCGCGCTGGACAAGCTCGGGGTCGCGGCGTTCGAACTGCTGGTGGTCAACCTGTATCCGTTCAGCCAGACGGTCGAGTCCGGCGCCGGTATCGACGAGTGCGTCGAACAGATCGACATCGGCGGGCCGTCGATGGTTCGGGCGGCGGCCAAGAATTTCCCGAGCGTGGCCGTGGTCACCGACCCGCTCGGGTACGACGGCGTGCTTGCCGCGCTGCGCAGCGGCGGATTTAGCCTCGGCGAGCGTAAAAAGCTGGCGTCGCTGGCATTTCAGCACACCGCCGAATACGACATCGCCGTCGCGAGCTGGATGCAGTCGACGCTGGCGCCCGAGCGCCCCGAAACGGCTTTCCCGCATTGGTTCGCCCGAAACTGGCGCCGTCAGGCGATCCTGCGCTACGGCGAGAACCCGCATCAGCAGGCCGCCCTCTACACCGACCCGGGCGCGTGGCCGGGGCTGGCACAAGCCGAGCAGCTGCACGGAAAAGAGATGTCCTACAACAACTTCACCGACGCGGACGCGGCCTGGCGGGCGGTTTTCGATCACGAACAAATCTGTGTGGCCATCGTCAAGCACGCTAACCCCTGCGGCATCGCAATCTCGTCGGTTTCCGTCGCCGACGCACATCGCAAGGCCCATGCCTGCGACCCGCTGAGCGCCTACGGCGGCGTGATCGCGGCCAACACCGAGGTCAGCGTCGAGATGGCGGAGTACGTCAGCACCATCTTCACCGAAGTCATCGTCGCGCCGTCCTATGAACCGGGTGCCCTAGACCTTTTGGCACGTAAGAAGAACATCCGGGTGCTGCTGGCATCCGAGCCGCAGAACGGCGACAACGAATTGCGTCCGATCAGCGGCGGGCTGCTGATGCAGCAGCGCGACCAGCTCGACGCACCCGGCGACAACCCGGCCAGCTGGACGCTGGCGACCGGATCACCGGCCGACCCGGCGACGTTGACCGACCTGGTGTTCGCCTGGCGCGCCTGCCGCGCGGTCAAGTCGAACGCGATCGTGATCGTCGCCGACGGCGCCACCGTGGGAGTCGGCATGGGTCAGGTCAATCGGGTCGATGCCGCGCGGCTGGCCATTGAACGAGGTAATGCACGCGGTGGCGAGCGAGTACGCGGCGCCGTCGCGGCATCGGATGCCTTCTTCCCGTTCCCCGACGGACTGCAGACGCTGGCCGCTGCGGGGGTCGCGGCGATCGTGCATCCCGGGGGCTCGGTGCGCGATGACGAGGTAACCGCCGCGGCGGCTGAAGCCGGGGTCACCTTGTATCTGACCGGGGCGCGTCACTTCGCTCACTGAGAGCCCACTGAGGGCAGGAAAGTGCCCGGAAAGTCAGCGTTGACATCCACTCTCGTCGCCAGAAGAAAGATGGCGCCGTAGCGTGGAGTGGTGACTTCACCGAGCAACCTGCCGCGCACCGTCGGCGAGCTACGTGCCTCCGGTCATCGCGAGCGGGGGGTCAAGCAAGAAATCCGGGAAAACCTGCTGACCGCATTGGCCGAGGGGTCAGATATCACGGCCGTCTGGCCGGGCATTCTGGGCTTCGAGGACACGGTGCTGCCGCAGGTGGAGCGGGCCCTGATCGCAGGTCATGACTTCGTCCTGCTCGGCGAACGCGGCCAGGGCAAGACCCGGCTGCTGCGCGCGTTGACCGGACTGCTCGACGAGTGGACTCCGGTGATCGCCGGAGCCGAACTGGGGGAGCACCCGTACCGGCCGATCACGCCGGAATCGATCCGGCGGGCTGCGCAGCTGCGTGACAACCTGCCGGTGGCCTGGAAGCATCGCAGCGAGCGCTATACCGAGAAGCTGGCCACCCCCGACACCAGCGTGGCCGACCTGGTCGGTGACATCGACCCGATCAAAGTCGCCGAGGGCCGCAGTCTCGGCGACCCCGAGACCATCGCCTACGGCCTGATCCCGCGGGCACATCGGGGCATCGTCGCGGTCAACGAATTGCCCGACCTGGCCGAGCGCATTCAGGTGTCGATGCTCAACGTCATGGAGGAGCGCGACATCCAGGTCCGCGGCTACACGCTGCGGCTGCCGTTGGACGTCCTGGTCGTCGCCAGCGCCAACCCCGAGGACTACACCAACCGCGGTCGGATCATCACGCCGCTCAAGGACCGCTTCGGCGCCGAAATCCGTACCCACTACCCGCTGGAGCTGGACGCGGAAGTGGGTGTGATCGTGCAGGAGGCGCACCTGAGCGCGCAGGTACCCGACTATCTGATGCAGGTGATCGCGCGATTCGCCCGGTACCTGCGGGAATCGCACTCGATCGACCAACGGTCCGGGGTGTCGGCCCGGTTCGCTATCGCAGCGGCGGAAACCGTCGCTGCCGCCGCCCGGCATCGCGGCGCGGTGCTGGGTGAGACCGATCCGGTGGCCCGGGTGGTCGATCTGGGCACGGTGATCGACGTGTTGCGGGGCAAGCTGGAGTTCGAGTCCGGTGAGGAGGGCCGCGAACAGGCCGTACTCGAGCATCTGTTGCGCCGCTCGACCGCCGACACCGCGTCCCGAGTGCTCGGCGGCATCGACGTCGGCCAATTGGTGACCGCCGTCGAGCGGGGTTCGGCCGTGACGACGGGCGAGCGGGTGTCGGCCAAGGACGTGCTGGCCGCGGTTCCGGGGCTGTCCGTCGTCGACAGGATCGCCAGAAAGCTGGGCGCGGAATCCGAGGGTGAGCGCGCCGCCGCGCTGGAACTCGCGTTGGAGGCGTTGTACCTTGCCAAGCGCATCGACAAGGTGTCCGGGGAAGGCCAAACCGTCTATGGCTAGAGGACACTCTTCGCGCTACTCGGCATACACCGGCGGACCCGACCCGCTGGCGCCGCCGGTCGACTTGCGCGAGGCGCTCGAACAGATCGGCCAAGACGTGATGGCCGGCACCTCACCGCGCCGGGCACTGTCCGAGCTGCTGCGCCGCGGCACCAAGACGATGCCCGGCGCCGACCGGCTGGCCGCCGAGGCAAACCGGCGCCGACGGGAGCTGTTGCGCCGCAACAACTTAGACGGCACCCTGCAAGAGATCAAGAGACTGCTCGACGAAGCGGTACTGGCCGAACGCAAGCAACTGGCCCGCGCCCTGGACGACGACGCCCGATTCTCGGAGCTGCAGCTGGATGCGTTACCGCCGTCACCGGCCAAAGCCGTTCAGGAGCTTTCCGAGTACCGCTGGCGCAGCGGTGAGGCCCGCGAAAAATACGACCAGATCAAGGATTTGCTCGGCCGCGAGCTGCTCGACCAACGTTTCGCCGGGATGAAGCAAGCACTGGAAGGCGCGACCGACGAGGACCGCCGCCGGGTCAACGAGATGCTCGACGATCTCAACGACCTGTTGGACAAGCACGCCCGCGGCGAGGACACCCCGCAGGACTTCCAAGACTTCATGGACAAGCACGGCGAGTTCTTTCCGGAGAACCCGCGCAACGTCGAGGAGCTACTGGACTCGCTGGCCAAGCGGGCAGCCGCGGCGCAGCGATTCCGCAACAGCCTGAGCCAGGAGCAGCGGGACGAGCTTGATGCGTTGGCGCAGCAGGCATTTGGCTCGCCGTCGCTGATGCAGGCGCTGAGCCGGCTCGATAGCCATCTACAAGTCGCGCGCCCCGGCGAGGACTGGACCGGATCCGAGCAGTTCTCCGGTGACAACCCGTTCGGTATGGGCGAGGGCACCCAGGCGCTGGCCGATATCGCTGAGCTGGAGCAGCTGGCCGAGCAATTGTCGCAGAGCTACCCGGGCGCCACCATGGACGACGTCGACCTGGACGCGCTGGCCCGCCAGCTCGGCGACCAGGCCGCCGTCGACGCCAGAACGCTCGCCGAATTGGAACGCGCACTGGTCAATCAGGGTTTCTTGGATCGTGGTTCCGACGGCCAGTGGCGGCTGTCGCCCAAGGCGATGCGCAGGCTGGGCGAGACCGCGTTACGTGATGTGGTGCAACAGCTTTCCGGACGTCGTGGCGAACGGGACCACCGGCGCGCAGGGGCCGCCGGAGAACTGACCGGTGCGACCCGGCCCTGGCAGTTCGGTGACACCGAGCCGTGGAACATCTCCCGGACGCTGACCAACGCCGTTCTGCGCCAGGCCGGGACGACGTCGATGCCCCGTTCAGGCATTCGGATCACCGTCGACGACGTTGAGGTGTCCGAGACCGAGACCCGTACCCAGGCCGCGGTTGCGCTGCTGGTCGACACCTCGTTTTCGATGGTGATGGAAAATCGCTGGCTGCCGATGAAGCGAACGGCACTGGCACTCAACCACTTGGTGTGCACGCGGTTCCGCTCAGATGCCCTGCAGATCATCACGTTTGGCCGCTATGCCCGAACCGTGACGGCGGCCGAGCTGACGGGTTTGGAAGGTGTCTATGAGCAGGGCACCAACCTGCATCACGCACTGGCGCTGGCCGGGCGTCACCTGCGCAAGCACCCCAACGCACAGCCGGTCGTGTTGGTGGTGACCGACGGTGAGCCCACCGCCCATTTGGAGGATTTCAGCGGCGAGGGGACGGGTTCTGCTGTCTTCTTTGATTATCCGCCGCATCCGCGGACCATTGCGCACACGGTACGGGGTTTCGACGATATGGCCCGGTTGGGTGCGCAGATCACGATCTTCCGGCTGGGCAGTGACCCGGGTCTGGCCCGGTTCATCGACCAGGTTGCGCGACGGGTGGAGGGCCGGGTCGTGGAACCCGATCTCGACGGGCTGGGGGCGGCGGTGGTGGGCGACTACCTCCGGTCGCGGCGACGCAGGTAGGTGGCAACACCGTGGCGCGACGACGCGCTGACGGATTCCGCTGGCATAACTAGCCTTTGGCGTTGAGTAGGTAGCTATCCTGGTTGGCCGGGTCAAGCGGCTACTGCCACATCGGCCACATTGGTCGCTGTGGGTGAGGGTGTTGGTTGTGCCCACCTAATAGCGACAAAACCCTGCGCGACTTGGCTTGTCGCTACGAGGCGGGCAAATCGTGTACCGGCCGAACCGTGGGGCTCCTGGGGCCGATGTGATTGCGGGCCAATCGAGTCGCTAACTCAAGGCAACGCATCCTACGAATGTGTGCGTAGGCGTTTGGGATATAGGCATCCGGGTGCCCGAGCATAAGCTGCTTTGGTCAACCGCGAGCTTCGGCTTGGGCAATGGCCCAGGCCGCATTGACCAGCCCGATGTGGCTGAACGCCTGCGGGAAGTTGCCCAACAGCTCGCCGGTGCCGGGGTCGACCTCTTCGGAGAGAAGTCCGACGTCGTTGCGGTAACCGATAGCGCGCTCGAACACTTCGCGCGCCCGGTCGAGCTGGCCGGAGGCTGCCAGGGCTTGCGCCAACCAGAATGTGCACAGCAGGAATGTGCCCTCCTGTCCGGTCAGTCCGTCGGCGTTGGTGTCGACGCTGGTGCGATACCGATAGACCAAGCCGCGCGAGTCGACGAGCTGATCGGCGATGGCGTCGATGGTGGCCAGCACACGGGCGTCGTCGGCGGGCAAGAATCCGACCAGCGGAATCATCAGCGCCGAGGCGTCCAGGTCGTCGCTTTCGAATGCCTGGGTAAACGCGTTGGCCGCGTCGCTCCACCCGCGAGTAATGATCTGATGCCGGATGTCATCGGCAGCTTTACGCCAGCCGTCGACCCTGTCCCGGGCGCCGAGTGCATCGACCATGGCGACGGCGCGGTCGAGCGCGACCCAGCACATCAGCTTGGAGTAGAGGAAGTGTTGCGGCTCGCCACGCACTTCCCAGATACCCGAATCACGTTGCTGCCACAGACGTGCGGCGGCATCGGCCGAGCCGATGAGGAACTCGCGTCCCGCGGCTGCGCAGGGGCGGTCCGGGTGCAGCTGTTTGGCCAGGCGGTGTGCCGCACCCAGCAGTTCCCCGTACACGTCGATCTGGCTTTGCCCCCATGCGCCGTTGCCGACCCGCACCGGGCGGCTGTCGCGCCAACCGCGGAGATGACCGAGCTCACGTTCGGACAGATCATGTTCGCCACCTATGCCGAACATGATCTGAAGAGGTTCGTTGGCGCGTAGTTGTCCGGCGGAGCTGACGGCGAGATAGTCGAAAAACTGCTCCGCCTCGTCTGGGCATGCGGCTACCCAGAGGGCTTCCAGCGTGAGGCTGGCATCCCGAACCCACGAATATCGGTAATCCCAGTTACGTTCTCCGCCAATCTCTTCCGGCAGGGACGTCGTCGGGGCGGCGACCACGGCCCACGTGGGTTGGTAGGTCAATGCCTGCAGAACTCGGCCGCTGTGATGCACCAGATCGCGCCACGGTCCGTCATAGCTCTGATGGACCTTCGACCACAACCGCCACGCGTCGATTGTCGCCATAAGCGCTGCCTCGAGCTCGGCCGATGACATGGATTCAGGACATGCCTCGGAGGTGGTGCGATGTTGCAACCCGAGGGACAGCCGCTCGCCCTCTCGCATCCGGAATCGGCCGCTGGCGTCGGAATCGGTAATCCCCAGCGGAATTGGGCAACACAGGAGCAGGACGTCGGCGCCGCCGCGTACCAGGATGCAGCCGTCGGCAGTGGACACCAACGGCGTGACCACCCCGTACTCCGGGCGTGCGGAGAATTCGACGGTCACCTCCACCTCGCCCGCGGTACACGTTAGCGACCGCACCAGCAGCCGAGGTGCGGTCGCGCCCAACTGGTGCGGGTCATCTACGTACCCGGTGGCGAGCGCATCGCATAGCACCAGCGTTCCGGTGCCGGTGGTGAACGTCGTCTCGAGCACCATGGTCTGGTCGACGTAACGGCGTTTGACCTCCGCGCCGGGATCGGTGGGGTGCACCGAGAAAAACCCGGCGTCCGCGTCGAGCAGTCTGGCGAACACCGATGGCGAGTCGAACCGGGGCAAGCAGAGCCAGTCGACTGAACCGCCGCGACTCACCAGCGCTGCAGTATGCCGGTCAGATAGCAGGGCGTAGTCGGCGATTGGTGTGGTGCTCACCGGGTGCCTCCTGGGTGCCGCGTAGTTCCCGCTTGCCTACCACACAGTTGGCTATGTCGTCGCCATTCTCGCGGCGCGGCTTCCGGATTGCGGGTACACCGCCGTTGTGTCGTCGTGGGGGCCGCGATCCGCGGCCCTTCCGCTACCGCCGGTTTCAGCGCATCGGCCGGCCGGGAACCGTTGTTCGTCATCGCAAACGGGCCGCAACCTGACCTGGCAGCTGCCAACCACAACTTTGCCGTGGATATCGCGCATCTATACCGACCAGGAGGGTATCCCGTTTGCAGCAATCAGCATGGCGGGTGCCCGCCGATTGCCGAGCCGATTCATCAGTAGCACTGGACCGAGGAGATCGATATGACTGCGCACCGAAGCACCAATGCGTGGCCCAGCTTGCGCGTCGACGAGTGGACGCCAACCCGGGAAACGCTGCATATGTGGACTCAGATCGTCGGCAAGATCCGGCTCGCTCATGCCCCGATGGTCAACCATTGGTGGCAAGTGACGTTGTACGTTACCCCCCGCGGGCTGACGACGTCCGCAATCCCTTATGGGAACGAGGTCTTCGATATCGAATTCGACTTCATCGACCATCAGTTGGTGATCCGCAGCAGCACTGGTGCTACCCCTACCGTCCGACTGGAACCGAAATCGGTCGCCGATTTCTACGCCGAAACCATGCAGACACTAGCCGAATTGGGCTTCCCCACCCGCATCCAGCCACACCCGAATGAGGTCGACCCGGCTCCTCGGTTCGCCGAGGACGTCGAGCACGCCTCGTACGACCCGGACGCGGCGAACCTGTTCTGGCGTCAACTGATTCAGGCCCATCGTGTGTTGAGCCGGTTCCGGTCCCGGTTCGCCGGAAAGGTGAGTCCGGTACATTTCTTCTGGGGTGCAATGGATATCGCATGTACCAGATTTTCTGGCCGTGGCGCACCCCGCCATCCTGGCGGCGCCCCCAACTTGGGCGATTGGGTTATGGCGGAAGGATATTCGCGGGAACTGAGCAGCTGCGGATTCTGGCCAGGCGGTGGTGACGAGGGCGCCTTCTATGCCTACGCCTACCCCGAACCCGACGGCTTCGCCGGTCACGCTGTCACTCCCGAGCAGGCCTACTACAGCAAAGACCACGGCGAGTATCTACTGCCCTACGAGATCGTGCGACAGGCGGCCGACCCGGATCAGGTGCTTCTGGGATTCTTGCAGGACACCTACGAAGCAGTGGCCACCAGAGCTGAGTGGGATCGCGCGCTGCTGGAAGAAGATCCGAATCGTTGGAAGGAGCGTGAAACGCGCTCTTGAGGAAGTCTTTGAACATCGGGCGACTTTGACGACTGGATGCGTTCTCGACGTGGTTTGCAACGCGGATCAATAGGCGTCGCGGGTTCGGCCACCGGGCGATCCGTACAGGTATGGGTAGTGGACGTCGGGGTCGTTGGGGGGCCGCATGTTTGGTGGTGGTGGGGCGGTGCGCCAGGCGGCCGGGAGGTGACACCCGGTGTCGTAGGAGTAGGCCAGTGGGCTGTTCGCGTCGCCGTTCACCAAATCGATCAACACGCTGTCATCGCGGATCTGCGAGTCATTCGCCGACCCCAAAGGAAGCGGGGGATCGCCCGGGGCGGCGTTGTTAGGCCGAAAACCCGCCGCCTTGAACACCGGCGCTAGCTCGGTGACGATCTGCAGCCATTGCTGCGGGGTAGGTGCAGGTTCGCCGAAGAATATGTCGCTTTTGAATTGCCGTCCGATGGTCCGGACGAAAGGGTCGCTGCAACCGCCGGGTGGATGTCCGAGCTTGAGATTCGTGAATCTGGTCTGTGGCGAGTACTTCGCGATTGCTGACCTGATAGTTGCGTCGAGGTTGGCTAGTTGCTGCTGGACCGTCTCTAGGTCGGGTCGGTCGTTGACGATTTTTTGTAAGCGGTCCAACTCGTGGCGGCCGGGATTGGCATAGGGGTCGAAGGTGTTAGGTTTGACGCAGCCGGTTAGCAGCAGCGTGATGCACACCAGCCCGGCTGTCAAGGGACGGCGTGCTCGATTCATGAGGTCCTCAGCGGGATTGGAGGCGGCATTTCGTGGGGGCCGGCGCCAGCTGGGAGCGCGTCCACCCCGACCGCGCGGGGCGTGATGAGGTCGTCGGTTTTCCGGCAAGCAGCCGCTGCCATGTTGTAGCCGCGCAGTTGCCCCCTGCGGTGCGGCGCGGAACGCACCGAACTCGGGAATCACTTGGGACACATCACTATTGATTCGGTAGGTATGCCCTGGCTGCGATCGCTGGTCAATAGGCGCCGCGGGTTCGGCCGCCGGGGGATCCGTACAGGTATGGGTAGTGGACGTCGGGGTCGTTGGGGGGACGCATGTTCGGTGGTGGTGGGGCGGTGCGCCAGGCGGCCGGGAGGTGGCACCCGGTGTTGTAGGAGTAGGCCAGCAAATGCCCGTGGTTTACGAGATTGATCAGTGTGCCGTCGTCGCGGATTTGCGAATCATTGGCCGATCCCAACGGCAGGGGTGGGTCACCGGGGGCGGAGTTGTTGGGCCGAAAACCGGCCGCTTTGAACACTGGTGCCAGCTCGGTGACAATTTGCAGCCATTGCTCTGGGGTGGGTGCAGGTTCGCCGAAGAAGTGGTCGCTTTCCTCTTGCCGGCCGATGGTCCGGACGAAGGGGTCGTTGCAGCCGTTAGTCGGATGACTCAATGGGGTGCTGGAGAACTTTGTCTGTGGCGAATATTCGGTGATCACCGCCCGGATGGTGGCATCGAGGTTGGCGAGCTGCTGCTGGACCGTCTCTAGGTCGGGTCGTTTGTTGACGATCTGCTGTAGGCGATCCAACTCGCCACGGCCTGGGTTGGCGTACGGATCCAACGTATTGGGTTTGAGGCAGCTGGTGAGCAGTAGCGTGACGCTGAGCAGTCCGGCCGTGGCATAACGGTGTGGCCGGTTCATGCGTGCTGCCGCGGGATTGGAGGCGGTACTTCATAGGGGCCGGCGCCGCCGGGCAGCCGGTCCACACCGACCGCGCGTGGTGTGACCAGATCGTCGGGCAGTCCGGCCAGCACCGCGGCCATGTTGTAGCCGCTCATGCGCAGTTCGCCGTTGCTTCCCATGCGCGCATACTCCGAATGACCGTAGGCCCGCTCATGAAGGTTGCCGTCACCATAGTGACCACCCAGTGCGAGCCCAGTACTGGTGGACAGCTCAGTCATGCCCGGTACGTCCTGCGGTGCGGCACCGAATGCGCCGAACTCGGGAATCACTTGAGAGACATCATCATTGACACCGATCATGTAGTAGGCATGTCCCGGCTGAACTCCTAGCTGGGCGGCGTTGGTGAGCTCGGTGCCCGGCGAACCGTACAGTACGACGTCGCTTACCGGTGCGCCCTGCTGCAGCGCAAGACTGGTCACCAGGGAGCCGTATGAATGCCCGAACGCGGTGATGTGCTGATCCGAGACATTGCTGCCAGCCGCTATGCCCTTGTAGAAGCGATTCAACGGCCCTGCGGCATCGCGAGCCGACCAGTCATGCGTCACGTCCTTCAGGCTGTCCGGAGCGTCATATCCCAGCCACGCAATGGAAGCGACCGCATCGTAATTCGGTGTACCCGCGAACCTCCTCAAGTCCGATGCCTTGCCTCGTTGGACTTGAGCTTCCCTGACCATCGCTTCAGCACTGGAACTCACTCGCGTGTTCAATCCGCCCACTGTTACACCGACCCGCTCTGCATTGTCGACGTCGCCTACCCCCACTGCCGCCAACACCTTGCGGGAATTACTGGCGGTGTCCAACAGAATCAGGCTGCTGCCCGGGTTGTTGGTAAGCGCGTCGCGCAGCGCCTGCAGATCCGCCAACTTCTCAGTGTCCGTATGCCACACGCCATTTCCATCCAGCCAGCCGCGCTGCAGCCGGTCGAGTTCGCGTTGCAGCACCGGCATATTGAGTTCGTTGCGAACTCTGGTGGCGATGCCGTCGAGGTTGCGAATGGCGTTGGGGAACCATTGTTTGACCCGATCCTGCTGTCCCGGTGTCAGCGAATGCCACCACTTGCTCACCTCCTTGGGATCGCTTCCGGGCGGCGGCATCTGCGGCATCTTGGGTGGCTCATGGCTGAGTTGGGCGCTGACCTGCTCAGGTGACAAGTCCCCGGCGGCGCCCCGAATCGCCGCGGCCAGATCCTCATCGGCGGTCTCGGCGTCAGCGAGCAGACGCTTGATGCATTCCGTCAGCCTGATCGCGGCATTGAGAATCGACTGCTGATCAGCAGGGGAGTACGACGACAAGTCAGCGGGCGGCAACGCCGAACCGGTCGCATTGTCAATCGTCAGGTGGTAATCCCGGGCACTATCGCGAATGGCCTGCAGCCGCAACTTGATTGCGGCGACCTCTTCGGCCGATTTCTCCGCGGCCCGTGCGACTGCCTCGCACGCATCGGCATGGTCGTCGAGAAGCAACGTCGTGCGGTGCGTTGCCGCCAGCGCCGCATCGGCGGCATCACCACCGAAGTCCAGCAACCGCATGGTGTCACTGAGCGCCGCCGATGTGGTGCGGGTGCCGTGTGCGCGGTCAATCGCCGCCTGAAACACCGTCCTGATCGCCGCAGGATCCCAGCGCTCAATATCAGCTAACGTCAACGCCATCGAATCGACCGCTGCTGCCAGCCTGCGCACCGACCGCGGCCAGCGCCGCGGCGTTGCTCTGGTCCATCTCAGCGAAGCCGACCGCCGCGAGATGCATGCCGCAGGAATGCTCACCGAATCGGTCGGCGTGGGTGGCGCTGACCGTCTCCCAGCTACCCAGCAACCCCGACAGCGCGCCAGCCGAGGACCCGACCCATCCCGACCGCGCGCCTTCGGCTGCACCGTGGCATGACTGGTGCAAAACCAGCAGTGACTCACCGTGATTGGCCAACTCATATCCCACCCGAGTCAGCACCTCAGGAACGACACGCAACGTCTCCATCATCGACCCTCCCGATCAGCCAGCAAGCAAACCTCCGGGGAGTATGGCACACACCCGCCAACCGGGCTATTCACCTTCGGCGGCCGTACCGGGCTACTTGCGGGGCTTGCGCGCTTTACGCTTGATGCCCACGCCGCCCCAGAACGAGAAGCCGCGGATCTTCACCTTTGGTGCACCCCGGCTGCCCTCGCCCACGACTTCGCGGTCGAAGTTGCCCATCACAGCGCGGCCGTGGATTTCGACGTGGACTTCGGGAGGCACCAGGATGGTCTGCACACCCATGATCGAGTATGCGCGGATCTCGACCTCGGTTGAGGTGAAGTCGGCGTAGCGCAAATCCAGCACGCCGGTTCCCCAAAGCGTGAAGGTGGTCAGCTTCTTCGGCACATTCCACCGGCCGCGCCGCTCGAACCCACTCAGCAGGGCGAGCAACAGGGTGGACGGTGCCGGGTTGCAGTTGCCGCCGCGACGGGGGCTTACCGAGGCGCCGGGCAGGTCGGCTCGAAGCTGGTCCAGCTCTCGGTAGGTGGTTGCCGCGTAAGCCCTGGTAAGCCGATCTTCGTACTCGTTGAGCTGCAGGCGACCCTGTTCCGCCGCGTACGCCAGCAACTGCGCGATCTGAATGCGATCAGTGTCAGCCGCGAGCGACGAATCGTCACGCGTGTCCTTCGTATCGCGTTGGGCCGGGTTGCTCATCACCCACGAGCGTACGACGTCCAGGATTTGCTGCAAGCTGGTTGGCTAAACTGCAACCTTCCCCCCGGCCAAGTCCGACTCGCCCAGCCGGCAATCGTGCTGCTCAGCGACTCGCCGGGTCGGATTTGACCCAGCTCGGTGGACGTTTCTGCAGGAATGCCAGCATGCCCTCGCGCGCCTCCTCCGAAACGAACAGCCGCGCCGACTCCTCGGTGAGCCGTTGGGCGTCGCGGTCGAATCCTTCCAGTACCGCGGCGGTTGTCAGCGCCTTCGATGCCGCCAGGCCCTGCGGTGATCCGCGACCCACCTCGGCGACCAGCTTGGCCACCGCGGCATCCACATCGTCGGCTGCCATGGTGACCAAGCCGATCTCCGCGGCTTCGCTGGCGCCGAACGTCTCGCCCGTCAGGTAGTACCGGGCCGCAGCGCGCGGCGATAGCTTGGGCAGCAACGTCAGCGAAATGATCGCCGGGGCCACGCCGATCCGGGCCTCGGTCAGCGCAAAGGTGCTGCGCGGGCCGGCGACCACCATGTCGCAGGCCCCGACCAGACCGAACCCGCCGGCTCGGACATGCCCGTTGACCGCGCCGATGACCGGCCGTGGGGACTCGACGATGGCACGCAGCACCGTCGTCATCTCCCGGGCCCGCGCCACCGCCATGTCGTATGCCGATGGTGGCGACCCGCTTCGCCCGGCTGCGCCGCGCTCGCGATCGCCACGCGGGTCGCCGCCGCCGGCCTCGCTCAAGTCCGCACCCGCGCAGAAGGTGCCGCCGGTGTGGGTGAGCACCACCACCCGTACCGCTGGATCGGCCGCCGCGTCTCGCAGTCCCTGATGCAGCTGGCTGACCAGGACGCTCGACAGTGCGTTGCGGTTGTGCGGCGAGTTGAGCGTCAGCCGCGCCAGCGGACCGCCGCACTCGCCCGGCCCCGCGTACTCGACGAGAGCGTCCATCAGTAAGACCGGGGCAGGCCCAGCGATGTCTGCGCGACGAAGTTGAGCACCATCTCGCGGCTGATCGGGGCGATCCGGGCCAGCCGGGCCGACGTCATCATCGCGGCCACACCGTATTCTTTGGTCAGCCCGTTGCCGCCCATGGACTGCACGGCCTGGTCGACCGCCCGGGTCGAGGCTTCGGCCGCAGCGTATTTGGCCATGTTAGCCGCCTCGGCCGCGCCCACGTCGTCGCCGTGGTCGTAGAGCGTGGCGGCCTTCTGCATCATCAGCTTGGCCAGTTCAACCTCAATGTGGCACTGCGCCAACGGATGTGCCAACCCCTGGTGCGCACCGATCGGGGTGGACCACACCTGGCGCGTCTTGACGTAGTCGACGGCCTTGCCCAGCGCGAACCGGCCCATGCCGACCGCGCTGGCCGCGCCCATGATGCGCTCGGGATTCAGACCGGCGAAAAGCTGTGCGATCGCCGCGTCCTGGGCTCCGACCAGTGCATCGGCGGGTAGTCGGACGTCGTCGAGGAACACCTGGAACTGGCGTTCCGGGCTGATCAGCTCCATCTCGATCGGCGTATATGTGAAGCCGGGTGCGTCGGTGGGCACCACGAACAACGCCGGGCGCAGCTTGCCGGTCTTGGCCTCTTCCGTGCGACCCACCACCAGCACCGCCTGCGCCTGGTCGATGCCGGAGATATAGACCTTCTGGCCCTTGAGAATCCAGTCGCTGCCGTCGCGGCGGCCGGTGGTGGTGATCTTGTGCGAATTGGACCCGGCGTCCGGCTCGGTGATCGCGAAGGCCATCGTCAACGACCCGTCGGCGATGCCGGGCAGCCAGCGCTGCTTTTGTTCGTCGGTGCCGAACTTGGCGATGATGGTGCCGTTGATGGCCGGCGACACCACCATCAGCAGCAGCGCGGAACCCGCTGCCGCCATCTCCTCCATCACCAGCGACAGCTCGTACATGCCGGCGCCGCCGCCGCCGTACTCCTCGGGCAGGTTCACTCCGATGAACCCGAGTTTTCCTGCCTCGGCCCATAATTCGGTGGTGTGTTCGTGTGCACGGGCCTTCTTCAGGTAGTACTCGTGGCCGTAGTTGGACACCCATTCGGCCACCGCCTTGCGTAGCGCCTGGCGCTCTTCACTTTCGATGAAGCTAGTGTCTGTCATTGTGAATCTCCTTGTGCTTCGGGTCCTTCCACGCGTGCCAGCACGGCACCGACGTCGACCTGCTGGCCGGTGTGGACGTTGAGCTGGGTGAGCACACCGTCAGTCGGCGCGCTGATGGTGTGTTCCATCTTCATTGCCTCCAGCCAGATCAATGGCTGACCCGCTGTGACGGTATCGCCGACGTCGGCGCCCAAGCGGATGACGTTGCCGGGCATCGGCGCCACCAATGATCCCTGTTCGACGGCCGAACCCGGCTCGGGAAAGCGGGGTAGCGCGACCAGATGCACCGGTCCGCTGGCGGAATCGACGTAAACGTCCTGGCCGTAACGTGCCACCGTGAAGCTGCGGTCCACGCCGTTACCGTCGGCCAGCACGACCTGGTCCGGCATGGCCGATACCAGTTGGACGGATCCGTCGCCGGGAAGTTCCAATCCGCTTCTGGTGAACCGGTATTCGATGCGGTGTTCCTCGCCGCCGTCGTCGAGGTACGTCTTGACCTGATAGCCCGACGCCAGGTTGCGCCAGCCACTGGGGATGGAGCCGAACAGCGCCGCAATCGTGCGATTGTGCGCGGCGTCGGCCAGGGCGGCGGCGATCACCGACAACCGGAACGTCGTCGCGTCGGCCAGCGGTGCCGACAGCTCCGCCAAACCGTGCGTGTCGAAAAACGCGGTATCCGTGGCGCCGTCGAGAAATGCCGGGTGGCGCAGCACGTTGACCAACAGCTCGCGGTTGGTGCGCAGGCCGTGCAGGCGGGTGCGGGCCAGCGCGTCGGCGAGCACCAACGCCGACTGCCGGCGCGTCGGAGCATACGAGATGACCTTGGCCAGCATCGGGTCGTAGTGGATCGACACCGTCGAGCCGGCAACGATCCCCGAGTCCAGCCGGATCCCGGTCCGGTGCCCCAGCGTGCCGAACTGCGCGCGCACCGACGGCACGTCGATGCTGTGCACCAGACCCGCCTGCGGCTGCCAGCCCTGCGCCGGGTCCTCTGCGTAGAGCCGGGCTTCGATCGAATACCCTTGGGCCACGGGTGGTTCGGCGTCCAGCCGGCCGCCTTCGGCGACCGTGAGTTGCAGTTCGACCAAGTCCAGGCCGGTGGTCTCCTCGGTGACCGGGTGCTCGACCTGCAGCCGGGTGTTCATTTCCAGGAAGTAGAACTCACCGTCGTCATCGGCGAGGAACTCCACCGTACCCGCACCGGTGTAGCCGATGGCGGAGGCGGCCAGCCGGGCGGCGTCAAACAGCTTGGCACGCATGCCGGGTATGCGCTCCACCAACGGCGAGGGCGCTTCTTCGATGATCTTCTGGTGCCGGCGCTGAATGGAGCATTCCCGTTCGCCGACGGCCCAGACGGTGCCGTGCATGTCGGCCAGCACCTGTACCTCCACGTGGTGTCCGGTGGGCAGATAACGCTCACAGAACACCGTCGGGTCGCCGAAGGCGGACTGCGCTTCGCGCCTGGCGGCCTCGACTTCGGCTGGCAAAGCGGACAATTCGCGAACAACCCGCATCCCGCGGCCACCACCGCCCGCGGACGCCTTCACCAGCACCGGCAGCTGGGCCTGGGTGACGGTGTCCGGGTCGAGCTCGTCGAGTACCGGCACTCCGGCGGCCGCCATCAGCTTCTTGGACTCGATCTTGGAGCCCATGGCCCGCACCGCGTCCACCGGTGGGCCGACCCAGGTCAGTCCCGCCTCCTGTACGGCCGCGGCGAAATCGGCGTTCTCCGAGAGGAACCCGTAGCCGGGGTGTACGGCGTCGGCGGCCGCGGCCCGGGCGGCCGCGATGATGGCCTCGGCGTTGAGATGGTCGTTGGTCTTGGGCAGCCGCACCCGGGCGTCGGCCTCGGCGACATGCGGCGCGGCGGCATCCGGTTCGGTGTAGACGGCGACGGTGCCCAAGCCCAGCCGGCGGCAAGTGGCGAACACCCGCCGCGCGATCTCGCCGCGATTGGCAACCAGTACTCGAGTGATCGGCATTTGCATCACATCCGGAAGACGCCGAAGTTCGACGTCCCCTTGATCGGGCCATTAGCGATGGCGGACAAACACATTCCCAGCACGGTGCGGGTGTCGCGCGGGTCGATCACCCCGTCGTCGTAGAGCATCCCGGACAACACCAGCGGCAACGACTCGGCTTCGATCTGGCCTTCGACGGCGGCACGCATCGCTGTGTCGGCCGCTTCATCGACCTGCTGGCCGCGGGCCTCGGCAGCGGCGCGGGCCACGATGGACAGCACCCCCGCCAGCTGCGCGCCGCCCATCACCGCGGACTTGGCGCTGGGCCAGGCGAACAGGAACCTCGGGTCGTAGGCGCGTCCGCACATCCCGTAGTGGCCCGCGCCGTACGACGCGCCGATCAACAGCGAGATGTGCGGAACGGTCGAGTTGGACACGGCATTGATCATCATCGAGCCGTGCTTGATCATGCCGCCCTCTTCGTAGACCTTGCCGACCATGTAGCCGGTGGTGTTGTGTAAGAACAACAGTGGCGTGTCGTAGCGGTTGGCGAGCTCGATGAACTGGGTGGCCTTTTGCGACTCTTCGCTGAAAAGTATGCCGCGCGCGTTGGCCAGGATGCCCAGCGGGTAGCCATGCAGCCGGGCCCACCCGGTCACCAGCGACGAGCCGTACAGCGGCTTGAACTCGTCGAATTCGGAGCCGTCGACAACGCGGGCGATAACCTCCCGCGGGTCGAACGGAATGCGCAGGTCCGCCGGGACGATGCCGATCAGCTCCTCGGCATCGAACAACGGCTCGGTGACCGGCCCGGGCGCGGGCCCCTGCTTGACCCAGTTCAGCCGGGCCACGATGCGACGCCCGATGCGGATGGCGTCGAGCTCGTCTTGCGCGAAGTAGTCGGCCAAACCCGAGATGCGGGCGTGCATTTCGGCGCCACCCAGCGACTCGTCGTCGGACTCCTCGCCGGTGGCCATCTTCACCAGCGGCGGGCCCGCCAGGAACACCTTGGAGCGTTCCTTGATCATCACCACGTGATCGCACATGCCGGGAATGTAGGCGCCGCCCGCGGTGGAGTTGCCGAATACCAGTGCGATGGTGGGAATCCCGGCTGCGGACAGCCGGGTGAGGTCGCGGAACATTGCTCCGCCGGGAATGAAGATCTCCTTCTGCGTCGGCAGGTCCGCCCCGCCGGATTCCACCAAAGAGATCACCGGAAGCCGGTTCTGGAACGCGATCTGATTGGCCCGCAGGATTTTTCGCAACGTCCACGGGTTGCTGGTGCCGCCTTTGACCGTCGGGTCGTTGGCGACGATCAAGCATTCCACGCCGGACACCGCACCGATGCCGACGACCGTGCTGGCACCGACCGTGAAGGCGCTGCCGTATCCCGCCAGCGGGCTCAGCTCGAGGAACGGCGAGTCCGGGTCGACAAGCAATTCGATGCGTTCCCGGGCCGTGAGCTTGCCGCGGGCGTGATGACGGTCGACGTATTTGGGCCCGCCGCCCGCCAGCGCCTTCGCCAGTTCGGCGGCGATCTCGTCCAGCTTTGCCGCCGTCGCCGCTGCCGCTTCGGCGTACGCGCCGGCATGGGCGTCGAGGGTGGACTGCAAAACGGTCATGACCACCGCCGACGATGCAGTGGGGGTACCGCCCGCGTGCGGGGGACGGAGCGATGAGGTGGGGGTACCTCCCGCGTGCGGGGGAGAGGCGGTGCAATCATGATTGATACCCCAGCAGTTTGGCGGCAAGTGCGGTCAGGATTTCGGTGGTTCCGCCGCCGATACCCAGTATCCTCATGTCCCGATACTGGCGTTCGACTTCGGATTCGGCCATGTAGCCCATCCCGCCGAAGAGCTGGACGGCCTGGTTGGCCACCCATTCGCCGGCCTCGACGGCGGTGTTCTTGGCGAAGCACACCTGCGCAATCAGGCTCGTCTCACCCGCAAGCTGACGCTCCACCACGTGACGGGAGTAGACCCGGGCGACGTCGATGCGCCGGGCCATCTCGGCCAGGGTGTTCTGCACCGCCTGACGCGAGATCAGCGGACGCCCGAACGTCTCCCGGTCGCGACACCACTGCGCGGTGATGTCCAGACATCGCTGCGCGCTCGAATACGCTTGTGCGGCAAGACCGATACGTTCGGAGACGAAGGCCTGGGCGATCTGGGCGAATCCGCTGTGCTCGGCGCCCACCAGATTGGCGGCCGGTACTCGCACGTCTGTATAGGACAGCTCGGCGGTGTCCGAGGAGCGCCAGCCCATCTTGTCCAGCTTGCGGGTGACCTCGAAACCCGGGGTCCCCTTTTCGACCACCACCAGCGACACCCCGGCGGCCCCCGGCCCGCCGGTACGCACCGCGGTGACCACGTAGTCCGCGCGCACCCCGGAGGTGATGTAGGTCTTGGCGCCGTTGATCACGTAGTGGTCGCCGTCGCGGACGGCGCTGGTGCGCAGGTGCCCGACGTCCGAACCGCCGCCGGGTTCGGTGATGGCCAGCGCGCCGATTTTCTCACCGGCCAGGGTGGGACGAACGTAGCTGTCGATCAACCGTGCATCGCCGGAGGCGATCATGTGCGGCACCGCGATGCCGCAGGTGAACAGCGACGCGAAAACCCCGCCGGGCGACCCGGATTGGTGCATCTCCTCGCAGATGATCACCGAGTCGGCGCCGTCGCCCCCGCCACCGCCGACGGCTTCGGGAAAACCCGCTCCCAGCAGGCCGGCGGCCCCGGCGCGCCGGTGCAAGTCACGCGGCAACTCGCCGACTCGCTCCCATTCGTCGATATGCGGCAGGACTTCTCGTTCGGCGAACGAGCGGACGGTCTTTCGCAGCTGTTCGCGCTCCGGTGTGGTCCAGATATTCACAACAGCGTCTCCGGAATGTCGACGTGGCGGCTGCGCAGCCATTCGCCCAGCCCCTTGGCTTGCGGATCGAAACGCGCCTGGTAGGCGACGCCCTGACCCAGGATCCCCTCGATCACGAAATTCAGCGCCCGCAGATTGGCCAGCACATGCCGGGTGACGTCGAGTTCTGCCGTCTCGGGCAACAGTTCCTTGAGAAACTCGACGGTCAACGTGTTGGCCAGCCAGCGCCACTGCTCGTCGGTGCGCACCCACAGCCCGACGTTGGCCGAACCGCCCTTGTCGCCGCTGCGGGCGCCGGCGATCAAACCCAGCGGCGCGCGCCGGGTCGGTCCCGCGGCTAACGGCTCGGGAAGCGGCGGGAGAGCTGCCGGTGTGAGCTCCAAAGTCTCGGAAGCGCAGGCGATTTCACTGCGGGTACCGTCGGGATGGACCGCGACGTGCGGCACCTGGGTGGCGTCGACGTAGCCCGGGGTGTACACGCCGTACACCTGACCGTCGCCGGGCGGGGCGGTCACTGTGAAGCCCGGATAGCTGGCCAACGCCAATTCGACTGCGGCCGAAGAGAATTGCCGTCCGACATTGGCGGGATCGGGATCGCGGACCACGCAGCGCAGCAAGGCGCTGGCCGCCTCCTCGGTGTCGGCGTCGGGGTGGTCGGTGCGGGCCAGGGTCCACTCGAGTTCGGTGGGTTTGACGGTCAGCGCGGCTTCGAGCTGGCGTCGCACCAGATCCGCCTTGGCCTCGATGTCGAGGCCGGTCAGCACGAATGTCATGGAGTTACGGAAGCCGCCGATGCTGTTCAGCGACACCTTGAGCGTGGGCGGCGGCGGTTCGCCCACCACACCGCTGATGCGCACCCGGTCCGGGCCGTCAGCCGAGAGTGCGATGGTGTCCATCCGGGCCGTCACATCCGGGTTGGCGTAGCGGGCGCCGGTGATCTCGTAGAGCAGCTGCGCGGTGACGGTGTCGGTGCTGACCAGACCGCCGGTGCCGGGGTGTTTGGTGATCACCGAGGAACCGTCGGCGTGGACCACGGCCAGCGGGAAGCCGGCGTGGATAAGGCCCGGCACGTCGGTGAAGAAGGAGTAGTTGCCGCCGGTGGCCTGCACCCCGCATTCGATGACGTGACCGGCGACCACCGCTCCGGCCAGCTGGTCGTAGTCGGTGCGGCCCCAGCCGAAGTGCGCGGCCGCCGACCCGACGACCACCGAGGCGTCGGTGACCCGGCCGGTGACGACGACGTCGGCTCCGGCATTGAGGCAGTCGACGATGCCCCACGCACCCAGGTAGGCATTCGCCGTCAGCGGTGTGCCGAGGCCGAGCTCGGCTGCCCGGGACAGCAGGTCGTCTCCTTCCACGTGGGCGACCCGGGCCGGGACGCCGAGGCGCTGGGCGAGGGCCCGGATCGCGTCGGCCAACCCGGCCGGGTTCAGGCCGCCGGCGTTGGCCACAATGCGCACCCCGCGGTCGCAGGCCAGCCCCAGACAGTCGTCGAGTTGGGTCAGAAATGTCTTGGCGTAGCCGCGCTCGGGGTGCTTCATCTTGTCGCGACCCAGGATGAGCATGGTCAGCTCGGCCAGATAGTCACCGGTGACGTATTCGACGTCTCCGTCGGTGAGCATCTCCCGCATGGCCGAGAGGCGGTCGCCGTAGAAACCCGAGCAGTTGGCAATCCGCACGGCTCCGGACGCGCCACCAACAGAGGCCATGCGCGTCCTCCCTTCATTGGGATTACCGATGGGGCCGAACCCGGCCAACCAACCGGTAGGTCAGCATAGCCGTAAGCCTCGAGCGGTGTGATACCCGCCTCTCTCGCCGACGTCACGCTCCGTTTTGGCGAGCTGGAGCTCACCGACTACCCTTTTAACGACACCCTGCACAAGGGTGGTGTCACCGTCCGGCCGACGAGTTCGACGGCTGCGCGACGCGACACGCACCGACCCCACCCCGATCGAGGAGTAAGGCCCCACCATGGCGGTACCCAAGCGCAGGACGTCGCGCGCGAATACCCGAAGCCGGCGCTCGCAGTGGAAGGCCACCTCGACCGAACTGGTCGGTGTCACCGTGGCCGGCCGGAAGCACAAAGTGCCCCGCAGGCTGATCAAGGCGGCGCGCCTGGGCCTCGTCGACCTCGACCGGCGCTAGCTTCTCCCAGCAACGGCTACTGTGGCGCATGTGACGAGCCCGCCGGCCGAGCCCATCCTTTCGACGGCGCGCCTCTCAGGCCAGTCTCAGGCGGTCGTACGAAACTAGTGTCCGTGCGAATTCTTGTCGTCGACGACGATCGTGCGGTACGCGAGTCACTGCGCCGGTCGCTTTCTTTCAACGGCTACTCGGTCGAACTGGCCCACGACGGGCTCGAGGCTCTCGACATGATCGCCAGCGATCGGCCCGACGCACTCGTGCTGGATGTCATGATGCCGCGACTGGACGGCTTGGAGGTGTGCCGTCAGCTCCGCAGCACCGGCGATGACCTGCCGATCCTGGTGCTGACCGCCCGTGACTCGGTGTCGGAGCGGGTGGCCGGCCTCGACGCCGGCGCCGACGACTACCTGCCGAAGCCGTTCGCTCTCGAAGAATTGCTGGCGCGGATGCGGGCATTGCTGCGCCGCACCAAACCCGACGACACCGCCGAGTCGGTGGCCATGCGCTTCTCCGACCTCAGCCTGGACCCGGTAACCCGTGAGGTCACCCGCGGGCAGCGCCGCATCAGCCTCACCCGCACCGAGTTCGCCTTGCTGGAGATGCTGATCGCCAATCCGCGACGCGTGCTCACCCGCAGCCGCATCCTCGAAGAGGTGTGGGGCTTCGACTTTCCCACGTCCGGTAATGCGCTGGAGGTCTACGTGGGGTATCTGCGCCGCAAAACCGAGGCCGATGGCGAGCCGCGGCTGATCCACACCGTCCGGGGAGTGGGTTACGTGCTACGCGAAACGCCGCCCTGATGCTCGGGTTCCGCCGCCGAGCACGGGTACCGCTGCGAACGACCAGTTCGTTGTCCCTGCGGTGGAGGGTCATGCTGCTGGCGATGTCGATGGTGGCGATGGTCGTCGTTCTGATGTCGTTCGCGGTGTACGCGGTGATATCGGCCGCCCTCTATAACGACATCGACAATCAGCTGCAGAGCCGCGCGCAGTTGCTGATCGCCAGCGGGTCGCTTGCCGCCGACCCGGGCAAAGCCATTGAGGGCACAGCCTATTCGGATGTCAATGCAATGCTGGTGAACCCGGGCCACTCGATTTACACCGCCAACCAGCCCGGACAGCACCTGCCCGTCGGAGAGCCGGAAAAGGCCGTCATCCGCGGCGAGTTGTTCATGTCGCGGCGGACGGCGGCCGATCAGCGGGTGCTTGCCATCCACTTGCCCAGCGGCAGTTCCCTACTGATCTCCAAGAGTTTGAAGCCGACCGAGGCGGTCATGACCAAACTTCGCGCGGTACTGCTGATCGTGGGGGGTGTCGGCGTGGCGGTCGCCGCGGTGGCCGGCGGGATGGTCACCCGGGCGGGGCTGCGTCCGGTGGGCCGCCTCACCGAGGCGGCCGAGCGGGTAGCGCGAACCGACGACCTGCGACCCATCCCGGTATTCGGCAGCGACGAACTGGCCAGGCTCACCGAGGCGTTCAACCTGATGCTGCGGGCGCTGGCCGAATCCCGGGAACGACAGGCCAGGTTGGTCACCGATGCCGGGCACGAGTTGCGCACCCCGTTGACGTCGCTCCGCACCAATGTCGAACTACTGATGGCGTCGATGGAGCCCGGAGCGCCGCGACTGCCGGAGCAGGAGATGGTCGGCCTGCGTGCCGATGTGCTGGCCCAGATCGAGGAATTGTCCACTTTGGTAGGCGATTTGGTGGACCTGACGCGCGGCGACGCCGGTGAAGTGGTGCACGAGACGGTCGACATGGCCGACGTCATCGACCGCAGCCTGGAGCGGGTGAGGCGGCGGCGCAACGACATTCACTTCGATGTCCAGGTAATTCCCTGGCAGATCTACGGTGACGCCGCCGGGTTGTCACGGGCGGCGCTCAACCTCATGGACAACGCGGCCAAGTGGAGTCCACCGGGGGGCCGCGTGGGCGTCACGCTGAGACAACTCGACCCGTCACACGCCGAGCTGGTGGTTTCGGACCGCGGGCCCGGCATTCCCCCGCAAGAGCGGCGTCTGGTGTTCGAGCGGTTCTACCGGTCCGCGTCGGCGCGGGCGCTGCCGGGTTCGGGCCTGGGCCTGGCAATCGTCAAGCAGGTGGTGCTCAACCACGGTGGATCGCTGCGGGTTGAAGACACCGTTCCGGGTGGCCAGCCCCCGGGAACATCGATTTCCGTGCTGCTGCCGGGCCGCCCGATGCCGGGTCCGACCTACCCGGCGTCCCCGGCCGATATCGGCGCCAGGGCCGACGCCGGCCGTTTCGATGAGGGCGCCGGGGATTCCACGAACTCACGGAGTTCGACGAACGTTATCTCAGTGGATTCTCAGTCCGCGCGCGCAAGGTAGTGGTGCAGTTACTGTTGACAACAAGCCCATGCCCGCAGCGCATGGCCAAGCACAGGGCCAACTAAGCCCCAATAGAGGAAGAGCAACTTAGCGACATGACGAATCACCCGAGGTATTCGCCACCGCCGCAGCAGCCGGAATATCGTGCCGTACCGAACCAACCGGTGCCGCCGGCTTATGTGCAAGGTTCTGCGCAAACATACAATCAGCAGTTCGACTGGCGCTACCAGCGATCGCAGCCGCAGTACGGTCGGCCCTATGACCCCTTCGCGGGTAGCGGGCCGCGCCCGCAGCCAGGCGCTACCGGGGTGGGCCCCATCCCGGGCGGTACCGGGCAGGGCCCTGCCGGTGGCGGCACCGGTCCCGGCCCGATAACCGGCATCCTTCCGCCGATGTCCCCGCCTCCCACGGTGATTCAGCAGCGACGTCCCCGCGCAGGCATGCTGGCGATCGGCGCGCTTACCATCGCCGTAGTGTCGGCCGGTATCGGCGGCGCGGCCGCATCGGTCGTGGAATTGACCCGGTCACCCGCGAGCACCAACGGTGGCGGAGTGGTCGCCAGCGGCGCTCCCAGCATTCCGGCAGCAAACATGCCGGCGGGTTCGGTCGAGCAGGTGGCCGCCAAGGTGGTGCCCAGCGTCGTCATGCTGGAGACCGATCTGGGGCGCGCATCGGAGGAGGGCTCGGGCGTCATCCTGTCCAGCGACGGGCTGATCCTGACCAACAACCACGTCGTCGCGGCCGCCGCGAAACCGCCCGCCGGTGCTCCGCCGCCCAAAACCACGGTGACCTTCTCTGACGGCCGGACGGCACCGTTCACGGTGGTCGGGGCCGATCCGACCAGTGACATCGCCGTGATCAAGGTTCAAGGTGTCAGCGGACTCACCCCCATATCGGTGGGATCGTCATCGGATCTGCGGGTGGGTCAGCCGGTCCTGGCGATCGGTTCACCGCTGGGTCTGGCCGGCACGGTGACCACGGGAATCGTCAGCGCCCTCAACCGGCCGGTGTCGACCACCGGCGAGTCCGGTAACCAGAACACCGTTTTGGACGCTATCCAGACCGACGCCGCCATCAACCCCGGCAACTCCGGTGGTGCGCTGGTCAACATGAACGGCCAGCTGGTCGGCATCAACTCGGCCATTGCCACGTTGGGCGCGGATTCCGGCGATGCCCAGAGCGGCTCGATCGGCCTGGGCTTTGCCATCCCGGTTGACCAGGCCAAGCGCATTGCCGACGAGCTGATCAGCACCGGCAAGGCGACACATGCCTCGCTGGGCGTGCAGGTGACCACTGACAAGGGCATTCCCGGCGCCAAGGTGGTCGAGGTGGTGCAAGGAGGTGCCGCCGCCAATGCCGGAGTGCCCAAGGGTGTCATCGTCACTAAGGTGGACGAGCGCCCCATCAACAGCGCTGATGCGCTGGTCGCCGCGGTGCGGTCCAAGGCGCCGGGCGACAAGGTGGCGCTGACCTTCCAAGACCCCTCGGGTGGCAGCCGCACCGTGCAGGTAACGCTAGGCAAGGCGGAGCAGTGATGAAGGCAGGTCCTCCGTTGTCAGAGCTCGGATATACGGTTGCACCCATGGAACAGGGTGCGGAGTTGGTGGTGGGCCGGGCACTTGTCGTCGTCGTCGACGATCGCACTGCCCACGGCGACGAAGACCACAGCGGCCCCCTGGTCACCGAGCTGCTCACCGAGGCCGGGTTCGTTGTCGACGGTGTGGTCGCGGTGTCGGCCGACGAAGTTGAGATCCGCAACGCGCTGAACACCGCGGTGATCGGCGGGGTGGACCTGGTGGTGTCGGTGGGTGGGACCGGCGTCACGCCCCGCGACGTCACGCCGGAGGCCACCCGCGACATCTTGGACCGGGAAATCCTCGGTATCGCCGAAGCCATCCGCGCTTCGGGGCTCTCGGCAGGGATCATCGACGCGGGCCTGTCGCGCGGCTTGGCGGGAGTATCGGGAAGCACGCTCGTGGTTAACCTCGCCGGTTCCCGCTACGCCGTGCGAGACGGCATGGCGACGCTGAATCCGTTGGCCGCTCAGATCATCGGGCAGTTGTCGAGTCTCGAAATCTGAGTTTCGGAAGTAACCCGCGGATCAGGTGTCCGCGCGAGGCCCGTGGTTGGGCGCGACACAGCCGCGGCAGCACCGCCATGTTTGCCCGACGGGCTGTCGCCGTTCGTTTGGGCCAGCACGTCCCGGATCTCGGTGAGCAGGACCACCTGCGCGTCGTCCGCCTGTTCGACCTCGCCCCGCTTACGCAGGGTGTTGTACGGCAGCACGATGAAGAAGTACAGCATGAAAGCGATCAGGAAGAAGCTGATCGCTGCCGACACGAGGATGTTCAGGTCGAACTTCTGGTCGCCGATGTACCTGGTCAAGAAGCCGACATTGGACTGCTGATTGACGCCGATCAGATTGATCAGCGGCGTGATGATGCTGTCGGTGAAGCCCTTGACCAACGCCGTGAACGCGGTGCCGATGACCACCGCGACGGCCAGGTCGACGATATTGCCCCGCGCGAGAAACTCCTTGAACCCTTTGAGCATGGGTAGCCTTTCCACAGTCGATGTCGTCTGATCCTGTCCTGCATGCCGGGCCGTTGTCTCGGCACGTCGAAGGCAGACGGTATCGCAGATGCGGGTTGGCTCCACGGGTGACGTGAGTATTCATGGCCGGGCCATGATTGGGGCCGGCTCAATGCAAGGTCAGGGTCACCGTCTGCCCAAGCACCGCGCCTGCGACGGTATTCGCCAGGCGTGCCGGCAGGACGACCAACACCACACGGTCATCGTGTGACTGAAGCTCCCGTTTGGCCGACACCAGCACGACGACGGCGTCGGTGGCCACGACCTTGCTAACCGGCGACGCAGCCTCCGGTGAGTCGGTAGCCGGCGCGGCAAGTACGTCCACCACGTCGCCGACCCGGATGAGGTCGATCAGCGCGCTATCGGCCAGATGGAGCGGGACGATGCGGGCGCCGGGACCGGCCATCGACTCGGCCAGTCGGCTGCCCAGGATCCGCACATCGGTGAGCACCTCGCCGCGTCGCGCCGGGCCTGCCAGCGTCGATCCGACGACTGCCCCCAGGTCGGCCTGTGATCCATCGGGAAGCGTTGCCGCCGAACGCGTTTCGAGCCGGATGTCGTCGTAGGTCAGGGCACTGCCCGGGCGCAGGTCCCGAGCGGTGACCACCACCTGCGAACCGTCGGCCTCGGTATTCGACCGCAGCGCTGCTACGCCGGCCAGCACGACGAGTCCACCGGCGGCGATGCGCCGCGCCAGGACGGTCCGGGTCCAGTCGGGGCGCAGCAGCATCGATAGGCGGCTGAACAGGGATGCGTTCAGCGATGGTTCGGCCACCGACACACCGTATGCGCGAAGCAACGCCGGCGATGCCGGTCAGGAAGCGACCTGTGGATAACCGGTCAGCTTGCGGCGCCCGCGGTAACCGGGGCGGCGGTGCTGGTGGACTTCTCCGCCGGGCTCGACGACTTGGTCTCGCTCGACGTGGACTCGGTGGATGACGACCCGTTGGTCGAGCCCTTCGACTTCTTGTCGGTTTCGCGGCTGTCGGTGCGATAAAAACCGCTGCCCTTGAATACGACGCCAACCGAGTTGAACAGCTTGCGCAGCCGACCCGAGCACTTCCCGCAGGTGGTCAGCGCTTCATCGGTGAAGGCTTGCACAACGTCGAAGCGGTCGGCGCACTCGGTGCACGCGTAGCTGTAAGTCGGCACAAGAACCTCCGGATAATGCGGCTTGGGCTAGCACTCTACTATCTCAAGTGCTAGAACCACCACGTGACATCAGTCATTCCCACACGGGAGCGCGATCAATCCGCGTGCGGGCGTGATGACGTGGGTCATTCGCACGTCGTGTGCTTCCTGCGGCAGCTCGTCGACCAATTCCTCGTCGCGGATCAGCGCAATCAGCCGTGTGTGCGGGCTTATCCCAGCCAGTGAGCGGTCGTAGAAGCCACGCCCCTTGCCCAGCCGCACGCCCCGGCGGTCCACGGCCAGCGCCGGCACGACTACCAGGCTGGCCTCGGCCACAGCCGATTCCGGCAGCCAGGGCTCGGGCGGCTCCAGCAATCCCCACCGGCCCCGCACCAGCTCGCCGGGGCGGTACTCACCCCACAACAGCAGCAACGGAACGTTGTCCGCGGCCACCCGTGCCACCGGCAACAGCACCCGTGCCGCGCGGTGCCGCAATGCCATGAGCATGTCCATCGACCCGGGCTCGCCGCCCACCGGCACATAGGCGCAGACCGTGGTGCGGCCGCTCACCAACGGCTCCAGGTGCCGGGTGAACAGCCCAGCCTCGGTGGCCCGGACGTCGTCGGCAACCAGGCGACGCGCGGCCAGCACCCGTCGCCGCAACGCTGCCTTGCCCGCGCTTGTCACGCCCACAACGATGACAGGCCGGGATTTCGCCACTCCGAACCCACCCGGCAAATCCGGTGAGAGTTATCGTGTGAACGATGTCATCAGATGTTCCGGTCCCTTTCACGGCGATCGTCCCGGCAGCCGGCCTGGGCACGCGGTTTCTGCCCGCGACCAAGACGGTGCCCAAGGAGCTGCTGCCGGTGGTCGACACGCCCGGAATCGAGCTGGTGGCCGCCGAGGCGGCTGCCGCCGGTGCCGAGCGCCTGGTGATCGTCACCTCCGAGGGCAAGGACAGTGTGGTCGCCCATTTCGTCGAGGACCTGGTGCTCGAGGGCACCCTCGAGGCCCGCGGCAAGACGGCCATGCTGGCCAAGGTGCGCCGCGCTCCGGAGCTGATCAAGGTGGAGTCCGTGGTGCAGTCCGAGCCGCTGGGACTCGGACACGCCATCGGCTGCGTCGAGCCCGCGCTGGCGGCCGACGAGGACGCCGTCGCGGTGCTGCTGCCCGATGACCTGGTGCTGCCGACCGGGGTGCTGAAGACCATGTCGAAGGTTCGGGCCCGGCTGGGCGGCACGGTGTTGTGCGCCATCGAGGTGACGCCCGAGGAGATCAGCGCCTACGGGGTCTTCGACGTCGAACCGGCCCCGGATGCCGAGATGGCCGACGTGCTGAGGGTCAAGGGGATGGTCGAAAAGCCCAAGGCGCAGGCCGCCCCGTCGATGTACGCGGCGGCCGGTCGCTATGTGCTCGACCGGGCGATCTTCGATGCGTTGCGCCGCATCGACCGCGGCGCGGGCGGGGAAGTTCAGCTCACCGACGCCATTGCGCTGCTGATCGCCGAGGGCCATCCGGTGCACGTGGTCGTGCACCGGGGATCCCGACACGACTTGGGAAATCCCGGCGGCTACCTCAAGGCTGCGGTTGACTTTGCATTGGATCGTGACGATTACGGCCCGGAGTTGCGGCGATGGTTGGTGGCGCGATTGGGTCTGACCGAGCAGTAGCCGGGCAGCGTGGGGCGACCCGCCCTCGGGGCGACCCGGGTGGTCGGGTCCAGCTCGCCCACCTGGCTCGACGGAAAGGCGCGCTGTGCGTTCTGTGGAGGAGCAGCAGGCCCGGATATCGGCCGCCGCGGTAGCCCCGAGACCGATCCGTGTTGCCATTGCCGAGGCGCAGGGTTTGATGTGCGCCGAAGAAGTGGTGACCGAGCGCCCGCTGCCCGGTTTTGACCAGGCCGCGATCGACGGCTACGCGGTGCGCAGCGTCGACGTGATGGGTGTCGGCCAAAACCTCGGAGCCGTGGGCGCCGAGCTGTTGGCCGACGACGCCACTCTTGACGATCGCGACGTGGTGACCCTGCCGGTGATGGGCACCATCGAAGCGGGTGCGCGCACCCCGACGAGGCTGCAGCCGCGCCAGGCGGCCCGGGTGCAGACCGGGGCCCCGCTGCCCACCTTGGCCGATACCGTGCTGCCGTTGCGGTGGACCGACGGTGGGATGTCGCGGGTGCGGGTGCTGCGCGGCGCGCCGTCGGGTGCCTATGTGCGCCATGCCGGTGACGATGTGCAGCCCGGTGACGTTGCGGTGCGGGCCGGCACCATCATCGGCCCGGCGCAGGTGGGGCTGCTGGCCGCGGTGGGCCGGGAACGGGTGCTGGTGCACCCGCGTCCGCGGCTGTCGGTCATGGCCGTCGGTGGCGAGCTGGTCGACATCTGTCGGACCCCGGGCAACGGGCAGGTGTATGACGTCAACTCCTACGCCCTGGCCGCCGCCGGCCGGGATGCCGGGGCCGAGGTGAACCGGGTCGGCATCGTCAGCAACAACCCCAAGGAACTCGGCGAGATCGTCGAGGGTCAGCTCAACCGCGCGGAGCTGGTGGTGATCGCCGGCGGAGTCGGCGGCGCGGCCGCCGAAGCGGTGCGCTCGGTGCTGTCCGAACTCGGCGAGATGGAAGTCGTCCGCGTCGCGATGCATCCCGGATCTGTCCAGGGGTTCGGGCAGCTGGGGCGGGATCGGGTTCCGACGTTTCTGCTGCCGGCCAATCCGGTCAGCGCGCTGGTGGTTTTCGAGGTGATGGTCCGGCCGCTGATCCGGCTGTCGCTGGGCAAGCGGCAGCCGATGCGCCGGATCGTGCAGGCCCGCACCTTGTCGCCGATTACCTCGGTGGCGGGGCGCAAGGGTTACCTGCGCGGTCAGCTGATGCGCGATCAGGACAGTGGCGAGTACCTGGTGCAGGCGCTGGGCGGGGCCGCGGGCGGATCGTCGCACCTGCTGGCCACCTTGGCCGAGGCCAACTGTCTGGTTGTGGTTCCCACCGGAGCAGAGCAGATACGCACCGGCGAGATCGTCGACGTCGCCTTCCTGGCCCAGCACGGCTAGGCGCAACCGCGGCACCTTCTTGTGAACCTGTTGCGCTCGAGTTACCGGCATCCCGGGTGGCCGATGAACGTCGGGCCGCTGCGGGTCAGGGCGGGAGTGATCCGGTTGCGACCGGTCCGGATGCGCGACGGCGCCCAGTGGAGCCGGATCCGGATGGCCGATCGTGCCCACCTGGAGCCGTGGGAGCCCAGCGCGGAAGGTGACTGGGCGCTCCGGCATTCGGTCGCCGCCTGGCCGGCGGTGTGTTCGGGTCTGCGTTCTGAGGCGCGCAAAGGCCGCATGCTGCCCTACGTCATCGAGCTCGACGGGAAGTTCTGCGGTCAATTGACCATTGGCAACGTCACTCACGGGGCGCTGCGATCGGCCTGGATCGGCTACTGGGTACCGAGCACGCATACCGGTGGCGGGGTGGCCACCGGAGCCTTGGCGCTGGGCCTCGACCACTGCTTCGGCCGGGTGGGATTGCATCGGGTGGAGGCCACCGTGCGTCCGGAGAATGTCGCCAGCCGTGCCGTTTTGGCAAAGGTCGGTTTTCGCGAGGAGGGGCTGTTGCGCCGTTACCTCGAGGTCGACTCGGCATGGCGCGACCACCTGCTGGTGGCGATCACCATCGAAGAGGTCGACGGGTCGGTGGTGTCGAGGCTGATCCGCGCCGGCCGGGCGAGTTTGCCCTGATCCGGCGCCGCAGGGTGCGATTCAGCAGGGCTCGGGCCGGCCGCCGTTGGTCGGGAAAAGTGTGGCTGACGCGACACGTGTGACTAATGGTGCTTGTGAGAGGCAAATTACAGGTGTGTAATTGCCTAAGGCGCATGAACCGGCCGCATTGGCCAACGATCTGCCGCATGGAGAAAGGAGCAGGTCACCATGCCAAGCATCCCGCAGTCGCTCTTGTGGATATCGCTCGTGGTGCTCTGGCTGTTCGTGCTGGTGCCCATGCTCATCAGCAAACGCGACGCGGTGCGGCGCACCAGCGACGTCGCCTTGGCGACCCGGGTGCTCAACGGCGGCGCCAGTGCGCGGCTGCTCAAGCGCACGGGTCCGGCCGCCGGTCATCGCAGCGACCCCCACTGGAAGCCCGAGGAAGACTGGGGCACCGAGCCCGTCGGCCAGGCCGACGACGACGACGATCAGGACACCGCTCCGGTCCATGACGTGGCGAAGGACGCCGAGGTTGCCCCGGATGTCAGCCGCCCGGGGGCGGTCGTCTTGAAGGTTGGCGACGCGAGCGCGGCTGGCGAAACCGAGGCCGACAGGCCGGATTACCTGGACGTCGAGGTGGTCGAGGAGACTGCGGGAGCGCTTCCGGTCGGGGACAGCGCCCGAATGGCCGAGCCCACGCCGCTGGCAGTCGATGGCCGATCCGCTGCGGACGAACCCGCCATCGGGGACGACGCCGCTGACGAGTCCGAACTCGACACCGCAGAACTGTTCGCTGTGCGGGCCGGCGACCAGGAGCATGCCGATCGTGCCGGCCGTGCGGACGACGAATACGAATACGTCGAGGACTCGTCCGGTTTGGAACCCGCGGAGGATCCCCAGGACGACCATGACGCGCCGGCGAGTTTCACCCCCGGTGCCTCACGGCGGCGCCGGTTCGACACCAAGACCGCCGCCGCGGTGAGCGCGCGCAAGTACGCGTTTCGCAAACGCATGCTGATGGCGATGGCGTTGGTCCTGGTGGGCTCGGCGGTTGCGGCCTTCGAGGTGACGCCGCTGGCATGGTGGTTGTGCGGTAGCGCCACCGTCGTCACGACGCTCTACCTAGCCTATTTGCGCCGGCAGACCCGGATCGAGGAGAAGGTCCGACGTCGCCGGATGCATCGGATGGCGCGGGCGCGGGTCGGCGTGGAGAACGCTCATGACCGTGACTACGACGTGGTGCCGTCCCGGCTGCGGCGTCCCGGCGCGGTGGTCCTGGAAATCGACGACGAGGACCCGATCTTCGAGCACCTGGACAGCGCGGTCCCGATGCGACACTACGGGTGGTCGCGCGATCTACCCCGCGCCGTCGGTCAGTAGCCCCGGCAGTTCGGTCATCGGCTGCCGCGGCTGGTAGCCTGCTAGCGATCAGGGGCTATGGCGCAGTTGGTAGCGCGACTCGTTCGCATCGAGTAGGTCAGGGGTTCGAATCCCCTTAGCTCCACACAGTTTGAGCAGCGGTTTTTCCTTCCCGATGGGCTACGAGACGGGCGCCTGCCGCAGGCGTGCCGCAGCAGATTTGATTGCCGCGTCCAAGTTCGCGGCAACAGCGTCTAGGTCTTCGTCGAACAGGTCGGCGTACACATCGAGCGTCATGCTGGCCTTCGCGTGGCCCAACTTGCGTTGCACCGCCTTGACGTTGGCGCCAGCGCTAACGGCCGCGAAGAAACACGGCCTGGAACTGCTGGACGCCGACACCCTGGCGGCGTTGAAGCGCGACGCCCAGGAGGGCCGCCGCATCGCCGCCGCAGGCACCAAGGCCAAGATCGAGGCAGCGGTGGATGACGCCGTAAACCGGGGCAAGATCACCGCGGCGCGCCGCAAGCACTGGGATGCGGTGGCGCTGCCTGATCGAACCCGCATCCACAAGGCGCAGCAGTTGGATCGGTCGGACGCATTGATGCACGTGCTCCGAGGCGCGATCGGCGCGCCCGGATAGTAGGGCGAGTTTCCCGCGCAAGTACATGACCACACCTGCCAGCTCGATTCGATCCGGCGGCCAGCACGGTGCCCAGGATGCCGAAGATTAGCGCCGCGACGGTCACGGGCCCGGCAACACGGCGAACCGTTGCACGATCGACTCCACGAGGTCGATCACGGTAGGCAGCTCCCGTGTGTTGATTTCAGTTCCGTCGTTGGCGCGGAATCCGAACTTGAGTTCCGGCGGCGCCGGCTTTTCAAGCTGGATGCCCGAGGCCCAGGTGTAGGTGTCATCGGGATGGTGGTGAGGGCCGGCGGGGTGGGCCGCCACCTGGGACACCACAACCTTTTTCCCAGGTTCGAGGGGTAGCAACGGACCGGGCATGTAGATGCGAATGTCCACCTTGTACCACGGCTGTATAGCAGGTGATATCGCGCTGGCCGACCAGGCACCAGTCGCGACAAGGCTGAGGTTGCGGTGCTTGTCGGTCCCACCGAGGATGCGCAACCGCGTAAGGAGCGGGGCGATTGGCGGAAGTCCTGATGGCGGCGGGGGCTGTTTGAATTGCTGCACCGCCCGCAGTGCTTTCACCGCCGCGGGCCACGCGCCCGGCACCTTCCGCTTCACGGTGCTGTCCCATTTAGCCGGGTCGTCGACGATCGGGAACTCCACCATATGCGCGCCCTCGCCGTTCGGCGCGCCGCCGCCAGCCAGATAGATCTGGAATGCGGTGTAGTCGAGGGCCGAGCGCAGGGCGTGGAGGACTTCGCCCGCGCGGAGTGCGAGGTTGATTGATGGCAGGGCGTTGACCTTGGCGAAGCCCTTGTAGCAGACGAACTGGTCAGACCGTCGCGATTGCGCCTCGACGCCACCGCCGTCGATCCATGTGCTGATCGCGGCGTCCAGTTGGGCATGCAGCTCCTTCGCCCGCTCGAGTTTCGCGCGGGCGTCGGCGAGGTCGAGCACGCCGGTAACCGCCATGACGACAACGCTATCGGCGGGCACCGGCAACCCGGGGTGAAGACGCGCCGTCAGCGTTTTCGCTGGTAGCGAACATGGCAGCCGGCGTGTCGCTTCTTCAGCAGGGGGCCGGGCGTCAAGCGAGGGCGGTAGCGTTCCCTGACGTGGCTGCGTCTGTGCCGAGCGTCTCCGCGGTGAACCGCGCGGGCGACGTCTTGCGCAAGGTGCGCGTGACAGGGAATCGGGTCAAGGCCTCCGCCGGCAGGGAAATCACACCCGAACAGATCTTCGCCGCACTCGACACCCTGGAAGCATGGCGCGCAGCGCACGCTCGTCCTCTCGGCGCCGCAACAATGGGCCTGCGGTCCCGCGTCGCGACAATGGGCTGCGCTCATATTGAGGTCTCGCAGCGGCTGAAGCGCATTCCGACGATCATCGACAAGCTCAGCCGCGAGCCCGGGATGAATCTGGGCCGGATGCACGACATCGGCGGCTGCCGCGCCGTTCTGCGGAGCCTGGACGAAGTGCAGCGCGTCCAATCGAGGTATGCAGGAGACCCAGTCACTGTAAGAACCAAGGATTACGTTGTCCAGCCGAAACCGGACGGCTACCGCGCAGTGCACGTGATCGTCCGCTATCAGGGGCGCCTTGTCGAGGTCCAACTCCGTACGCAGGTTCAGCACGAATGGGCTTACACCGTTGAAAGCGTCACATCTCGGTTCGGGTTGGATATTAAAGCTGGCGGCGGTCCCCCCGTGCGAGACTGGTTCGTGGCGGTGTCAGAGGCGATGGCGCTCGAAGAACACGACCAAACTGTGGGCCCAGAGCTTCTGCATCGGGTATATACACTGAGAGAGGCCGCCCAACCCTACCTGCAAGGAGTTCGTCGATGACTGCATCGCAGCTCAAGCACTTCTTGCTCGTGTTCGACCACAACCGCGCCCAGCTGATCGACCTGAAAGAGTTCGGTACCGACGCCAAGAATGCGATGGCCGAATACGCCCGGCTCGAACGTGCACACATGAAAGAGTCGGACTCGATCGAGATTGTGCTGATCGGCTCAGATTCGCTGGACACGGTGAAGATCACCCACGCGAACTACTTCGACGGCACCGTCGCAGTCTCTAAGTACTTCGCAGGCATCTAATCCCACCGACCGACAGCCTGTAGCCGGCTGCCGGGCCGCCTAGCCTAGCTCGCGGCGTACGCGATGATCTCGGTCTCGAGTTGCTTGATTCGCCCGATAGAGGACTTGGGCCATTGCGGTGCCACCACTGGTGTATTCGGGAGCTGCGTCCCGTAATTCAGCGGACACGGGTAGGTGGTCGGCGCGGTCATCGTTGATGGGTGAGTTGGCATTCTCCCCCGATCATTGCGCCCAACCCGGCTGTTTGTCTCCGGAACGAACAGGCCGCGTGGCCGTGGTGTTTGCTGGCCTAGTCGTCCTGGGGCAGGTTTGCCGCAGCCGTGCCGCAGTAGATGCAAAACAGGTTGGCGCGGATCAACGCCGTCAACGCCTCCACCTTGTGTTTTACAACCGGCGTCAGCACCGGTCAACGCCACAAACGCCCAGTTGGTTTAGTTCGCATCGAATAGGTCAGGGGTTCGAATCCCCCTTAGCTCCACAGAGTTTGAGCACGTCAACGCAAGCCGCTTGATCAGCGCCGCAACGTAGCTGTCGACGCATGATGCAGCCCCAGGGCCGTCGATAGCCGAGTAAACCACCTGCTTTTGATGTGGCTAGCCGCACCAAAGAACACCGCCTCACCCTTCCGCGGGGACGAAGACGAAGTTGTTGACATAGACGCCGTGGACCGCCCACAGGTCGTCCGGGCCGCCGATGTTTGCCGGGTTCTGATGCCGCGTCGGGTCGAACTCCTCGACCGGCAGCCGAGCGTCACCGAGTTCGAAGTAGCCCGCATAGCCGAAGCCGGTCAACAACGCGGTGATGTCGGCGACGGCGTTGGGGCGATGGCGTTCCTCGGCTTCCACCAGAATCACCGGCCGGTTGCGCCGCAGCGTTTCCGCGGCGCCGCGCAACACGGCCAGTTCGTGGCCCTCGACATCGATCTTGATCAGGCCGACGTCCGCGAACTGCAGATCGTCGAGGCGTTTGACCGGCACGTCGATGCTCCGGACTGCGCTGCCATCCACGTCGCCCAGGACGTTGTTGGTGTCGATCGTGCTCCGGCCCGGTTCGGATTCGACCACTCGCATGGCCGTCACGCCGGGCTTGTCCGAGAGCGCCACCGCTTCCACCCGCACCGCGGCGCCGACCGCAGCGAACATCGTCGCCAGGTCTCGGGCTTGGGCGGCCCGGGGTTCGAACGCAATGACCGCCCGCGACGACGCCAACATCGCGATCGTGAACTCGCCGACGTCCGCTCCGATATCCAGCGAAACGCGGTTCGGATCGCATAACGACGCCGCCAGCCGCACGTCCGGGCGGGATTGGCCGAGGCGTTGTAGCAAACGGTATTTCCGCCGCCAGAAAAAGCGTGGCGCGACAGCTTTTGCTGCCGGGGCCAGCCAGCGTTTGACTGAGCGTGCTACGGGCATTTGTCTGGTCTCCGGCAGCGTTTCCTCGCGATCACCGGCTGGGCGTCCATGGGCATCCGCTACGGCTACGCCGTTGCTGGGCGTGAACATACGCTGCGGCTTGGATCCTACGCTATGCCCGACTCCCTACCTGTTCTTCCAGGCAGGCGAACGACTGATACCTGCAGCGTGACCCGCCGGCCACTGTCACCTGGAAATGGACGGCGCGGCATACCGTGAGTCAGCAAAATTTGCGATTGTTCGGCCTTACGCAGCGATCTTGACGATACGTTGCCTGGCGATGCTGCATAATGTGCTCGCGGTCGGCGCGCCGGGTGCGCAGTGAACCGTATCGGCCCTATTCGTGTGGCATCGGGTCAAGAAAGGGCAGTGGATGGATTTCCGCACCTTCGTTCAGACCCTCCTCACCCGCTGGAAACTCGTCGCGGCCGCGTTGCTGGCCTGTCTGGCCGGTGCGGCGGCCGTCACGGTCTTCCAAAACAAGGCTTACCAGTCGTCGGCCACCGTTCTCATCTCGATTGCCGGTGCGACCGACGTCACCGAGGTGTATTGGGGCGGGCAGGCTGCACAAGACCGGTTGTCGTCGTACGCCGAGATTGCCGGTGGGCGGGCCGTAGCGGAGCGCGCCGTCAGTCGGCTCCAACTCCCCATCAGCGGCGACACCCTGGTGAGCAATACCCAGGTGAAATACACCCCGAAATCGATGCTGTTCACGATCACCGTCACCGATACCGATCCCAAGCGTGCCGCGCTGCTCGCGGGAGCGATGGCCGATGCGTTTGCCACGCTGGTCCCGACACTCGATGTGAACGCGCGTCCGCAGGGCTCTCCGCAGGGCAGGGACGCGCCCCAACCGCCCAAGCCGATTCCGACGGCCGCAGCGATGGTCGTCAAGCAGCCCGAGATAGCCAGTCGTCCGAGCAGGCCGATGCCGTTGCGGAACATGGCGATGGGACTCACCGCCGGGGTGCTGCTTGGCATCGCGGTGGCATTGACCCGGGAGGCCAGCGATCGCACCGTCCGCAGCCGCGGGAAGTTGGAACAACTTTCCGGTCTGCCGACTTTGGCCGAGCTGCCCGGAAAGCACGGCACCACACCGCGGTTCGGCACCGACGTCACGGTCGACGACGCGGTGCGCGGCTTGCGCGCCCGACTGCTCAGGGCCGTCGGACCCGAGGCCCGTCGCGTGCTGGTGGCAGCGCCGTTCGGCGGTGAAGGAACCACGACTACAGCGCTGAACTTGTCGCTGGCGCTTGCCGAACTCGGCGAAGACGTTCTGTTGGTCGAGGGCGATACCCGCCGACCGGTGATCGCCGGTTTGCTGCGAGTCGAATCGGGGGAGGGACTGGCCAACGCGCTGGCCAACCCCGCTATTGCCGCCGAGGCTGTGAAGCGGACGCCGATTTCGAAGCTGTTCATCCTCGCGTCCCGGTTCGTCCGACGCGAGACCTCGCCCTGCAGCGCGTACCTGCCGGAAGTGATCGACACCGTGCTGGCGGACCTGTCGTCGCGTTTTGACCGAATGGTGGTCGACGGGCCGCCGGTGCTGGCGACAGCCGACACCGGTCTACTGGCCGGCGCCGTTCAAGCCACGGTGTTGGTGGTGCGGGCGGGGCGCACCACCGTCGATGAACTCAACGATGCGCTGACCGCGCTGCGCTCGGCCGGGGCGCAGATCGCCGGCACCGTGCTGACCGACGCCCGAGTGCCCCGGCACACCAGAGCCGCGGCTCGGATCTACCGGGCAAAGGTCGGCGGGTCGCCGTGATTCTGTACCTACGGGATCGCTATCGCTTAGTGACGGCCGGAGTACTGCTGGCCGTTTTTCTGTTCGGGTGCTTTCTGGTCGGCGTGTTCGCGGTACGCCAGACCGGCCAGGGGCTGATGCTGATCGCCGCAATATTCAGCTTGGTCGTGTACTGGGCAAAGCCCGAAGCGATGGTCTGGGTCGCGCTTTTCTGGGCGTTCGCGGCACTGCCGGCCGACTTGCACGTCGGCAAGGTCGTCGGCCCGGCGGTGATCTACGCCTACCAGACGGCGCTGGTGCTGGCGATCTGTTACCTGATCCCCATCGTGAAACCGCGGTTCTCCGACTTCGCGCTGCCGGGGATGTTCGCGTTGATCGTGGTGTTTTCGACCGTTGCCGGATTGGCCGCCGGACATGCCGCCTGGGTGGTGATCCGTGAATCGACGACGCTGCTCGAAATGGTCGCCGGGTTCATCCTTGCGGTGCTGATCGTGAAGGGCAATTACGTCAAAGGGTCGATCCGCGCGATGGTCGTGATTCTGTGGTTTTCGGCGGCCATGGCGATTGTGGGTTCGTTTCATGCCGTCCGGCTCGCCGGCCGGTCCGAAAGCCTGCAAGGTACCGGTGCCGGCGAGGCCCTGCGCATCATCCTGTCGGCCCAGACACCGGCCACCGCCGTGCTGACCGCCCTGATCGCCGCCGCGATCGTCGGGGGAGTAAGGCCCGCAATGTATTTGGCGCTGGGCCCACCCGCGTTGATCATTACGTTGCTGTCATTCAGCCGAAACCCGTTGATCTCTTTCGCGGTGGCCGCCGTCGGCGCCTTACTTGCCGGCTTCGGCTGGTCAGCCCTGCGCCGATCGGTCACCCTTGCCGCGATCGGCGCGGTCGTTATCGCGGCGACGCTGGCATGGTCGCTGTTCTTGCTGAAGGGTTCGCCGACCGGGACGTGGGTCGCCGAACAGTTCAGCGCATTCAATCGCCGGGTCCTCGGCGGGGTTTCGACGGGTGCGCTGGCGGTGGACCCGTCGACGTTGGACAGGCTGCGCGAAGTTGACAACCTCGACCGCGCGATCGCCCAGGCGCCGCTGTTCGGCCACGGTCTGGGTTACGCCTATCAGCTGCCGTATGGGAATGACCCGGACGAGTTCACCATGAAGTTCTATCCGACCTACTCCCACCTCTTCTATCTGTGGTGGCTTGCCAAAGCCGGGGCAGTGGGCATGGCGGCGTTTGCCTTATTCGCGCTGACACCGCTGTTCCGGGCGCTGCGCCGGGCCTCGGCGCCGGCGAAGATCAGTGCTGCGGTTAGCGCCGGCCTCCTCGCGATGTCCACTGTGTGGCCGTTGCCGGAGATGCCGACGGACGCCGTTTCGCTTGGTCTGGCCCTGGGAGCGACAATGGGGTTCGCCGGCGCGCGGCCCACCGGCCCGGAAGCGGACGAGACGGTCGCCAACCGGACGCCGGTGGTCACCGGTGGACTCAGGTGAATTCGGTCGGGGAGACTTCGGTGGCGGACAGGCTGCGGGTGCTGGTGGTGGGTCCGGCGCCGACCGCGGCGGACAGCCGGGGCGGCATGGCGGCGGTGATCGCGCTCATGGCTGCACATCCCGACGAGCGAATCCGCATCACGGTGGTGCCGACGTTCGTCGACGAACCCCGGTGGCGGCGGCTGTGGGTCGGTGTCCACGGAATGGTGCGCGCCACCTGGCTGGTGCTGCGCGGGCACACCGATGTTCTGCACGTTCACCTGGCGCACGGCGGAAGCGTGATCCGAAAAGCATTGCCGCTGTGGGCGGCGCGGCTGACCGGCGTACCGACGGTGGTGCACGCCCACAGCTACGACTTCGGCGGCTGGTTCGATCGACTGCCGCCGCGGGTCCAGGCAACGGTGCCGCGCATGCTGGCTGCCGATTGCTGGCTGGTGCTGGGCGAGCGTCACGTCGCGGAGTACGCCAGTCGGTTGCGGTTGCCCGACAGTCGGATCAGCTTGTTGCACAACGCAGTCCGGATTCCGGACACACCGGTGACCCAATTCGGTGCGGAGCCGGTCCACGCGGTGTCGTTGGGTCGGCTGGGGGCACGCAAGGGCAGCTATGACGTGATCGCCGCCGTCGCCGCACTCGACATCACGGTTCGCAGCCGGCTACGGGTGACGCTGGCAGGCGACGGCGAGGTCGACGAGGTACGCACGGCAGTCAACCTGGCCGGACTCGGCGCGACCATCCGGGTGGCGGGCTGGCTGGACTCCACGGCACGCGACGAATTGCTCAGCAACTCACATGTTTTCGTATTGCCCAGCTACGACGAAGGTCTGCCGCTGGCGCTGCTGGAGGCGATGGCGTACGGGCTGGCGCCGGTGACCACGATGGTGGGCAGCATGGGGGAGGTGGTCAGCGATCGCGCCGACGGCCTGATCGTCCGGCCCGGCTGCCCCGGTGAGATTGCCGAAGCGCTGAGCGCACTGGTGACCGACGAACAGCTGCGGGCCCGACTGGGCAGCGCCGCACGCGACCGGGCGAGCGACTTCGGACTCGACCGCTGGTATCAGCGGCTGACGCAGCTGTGGACCCGCCTGGCGAGCACGCCGGCAGCGCTTTCGCGTTAAGTGGCTTCGTGTCGACCGTATCGGCGAACCGGCTAGATTCTGTTGCCACACCATCGCACAGACGGGAAGCGCCGCGTTGACGCAAAGTGAAGAGTACGCCGAGCAGTTCTTCGAATTGCAGACGGAGTCCAACAAAGAGTATTGGCGCCGACTGGGAGTCGCGGCCCCGGACTGGACCGGCAAACGCGTGCTCGATGTCGGTTGTGGCCTCGGAGCGCTGTCCATCGAGATGGCTCAAGCGGGGGCCAGTGTGCTAGGCGTCGATCTGGACGAGAACCTCATCGCATTCGCCAACCGCAAGGTGGCGCAGGAATTTCCCCAGCTGCTCAACCGGGTGACATTTCGAGCGGCCGATGCGATGTCCCTGCCGGTAGCCGAACCGTTCGATGTGATCGTTTCCAAGGACACCTTCGAGCATGCCCCGGACGTCGCGTCGTTGCTGAAGGCGCTCGACAAGCAATTGGCCCGGCCACAGGGAATTCTGTATGCAGGTTTCAGCCCGCTGTATTACAGCCCCTACGGCGACCATGGCCGCACGGGGCTGAAAGTGCCGTGGGCGCATGCGGTTTTGCCCAAGCGGGTGGTGTATGCGGCCGCCGCCCGGCACAACGGACATCCGGTGGGCTCGCTCTTGGACATCGGCCTCAACGGCAATACCCCCGACCAGTTCCGGGCCGCGTTCGACGACAGCGGGCTGCGGATCATTCACCTCGCCTACAACTGCGGCGACAAGCGGTTACTGCCGGTACTCGAGAAAGCCCGCAAGCGGTTCCGGCGGCTCGACCGATTTACCACCGTCAGCATTTATGCCGTCTTCGGCGTGTAATCGTCGTAAGTCGATTCCGGCCGGAATTGTTCAGTCTTGTTTTCTGTCTGGATAAATCACCCTCTTGCGGCCGGCGGTGCGACCGTTTACTCTCGCTACGCGGCACTTGCCCGCTGCAGGTGTTTCGAACGCCGCAATGCAGATTCACGGACGGGCGACCTCAAAGAGTCGGGGCGGATGTCAACCTGGTTGCGGGATGTCGCTACGGGCGTCAATTCGAGACGATCGTTGTCCGGGCGCGCTCGGGCACGACGGTGGCGGCACCTCATCGAGACCTTCCCGTCGCTTCGGGAAATGCGAGTGCTGGACCTCGGCGGAACACCCGAGTCGTGGCGATTGGCGCCGGTGCTGCCGGAATCGGTCACGGTGGTAAACCTGCGACCGCAGGAGTCGCCGGTCGACGGCCCGGTCAAGGGCATTGTCGCGATCCAGGCTGACGCGTGCGATCTGCCCGGCGCGGTCGCGAGCGACCACTTCGATCTGGTGTACTCCAATTCGCTGCTCGAGCATGTGGGCGGCCACGCGCGGCGCCAACGATTGGCCGACAACGTCTGCTCGCTGGCCGACCGGCATTGGGTGCAGACACCGTATCGGTATTTTCCGATCGAACCGCACTGGCTTTTTCCCGGTATGCAATGGTTGCCCTACGAAGCGCGCGTGCAGATATCGATGCATTGGAACCGCGGCCACATTCGGACCCACACTCGTGCGGAGGCGCAGGAACAAGTCGACGAGATTGACCTGATTGGCATTTCGCAGATGCGTCGATACTTCCCGTCATCGACCATCTGGTACGAACGATTCGCCGGATTGATCAAGTCGCTCGTCGCCATTCAAACCGGACCGGCGTAGGTTTTTCGGTCGCCGGGGATGAAGCTTGGTCATCCGTCGATCTGGCCGGGCTGCGACTTGCGTATGACCTGACTAATGGGAAGTACCAGGCCAGCTAGATGAGTAATTCCCAACTGCGCGCGGAGTGTGCATCGGCTGCGCCGAGTGTGTACTGGCGGCGGCGACACGCCGAGCGGCGCCGCAGTGGTTGCACTCTCGGCGTGTCGGCTTGTGAAGGATGTGGTTGGAGGGCACCGATGGACAGTTATGAAGACAGACCTCGATGCCCTCCTGACCGAACTGTAT